>NZ_JBSGDZ010000002.1:0-85336 GCF_053602655.1 Sphaerisporangium sp. NPDC004334 | reverse complement strand
GCGAGAGCGAGCCGAACCGGCCGCACGGGCACGCAGAGGACGCGCCGGTCCAGCCGACGGAAGGCGAGAGCACGCCGATCCGGCCGTCCGAGCCGATACGCCCGCTCGGGCGCGAAGCCGGTGGGCCGGTCCGGACGGTCGTGGCGGCGGTGGCCGACGGAGCGGCGGCGATGTTCCAGGCGGTCGCACGGCTGCGGCACGGGCGTCCGCTGCACCCCGACGGGCTGGTCTTCGACGCCACGCTCGCCCTGCACGGCGCCTCCCGCCGCAGGGGCGCCGCCTTCCTCGACGAGCCGGCGGACCTTCGAGGCATCGCCCGCCTGTCCCGCGCCGCCGGCCTGCCCCCTCCCCTGCCCGACATCCTCGGCCTGGCCCTGCGCTGGCGGACCTCTGCCGCCCCCGGCGACGGCGGCGCCGGTGAGGTCACCGCGGAACTCCTGCTCGCCACCACAGGGCACACCCCGCTTGGCCGCCGCCTGCTGCGCCCCGCGACCAGATGGTCGCCCGGCATGTACGGTTCGCTCCTCCCGTACGCGGCCGACGGCGGTCATGTCCTGCTCGGCGCGGTCGCGAGATGGCCCGGCCCGCCGGCGGGCCTCGCGGCGCTCAGACGGGCCGCGGAGGCGGGGCCACTGCGGTTCGACCTGGTGGTCGCCTCCCCTCTCGGCCCCTGGGAGCGGTTCGGTACGCTGACGCTGACCGGCCCCGCCCGTTCGGACGCCGCCGAGCCGACCCGCTTCGACCCCGTTCGCAACCCCATCCCCGGCCTGCCCCCGACCGGCCTGCTCCAGTGGGCCCGAGGCCCCATCTACGGCGCCAGCGAGCGCGTCCCGGACCACGACGCCATTCCATGACGCCCTCGTCCTCACCTGACTCGCCGACGCCGATCGCGGCCGGCGACCGTCTCCGCGGGACCGAGCGCGTCCAGCGGTCCGGGCCCTCGCCGTCGCGGACGCATAATCGGTCACAGGCCGCACGCCGTGCCGGCCTGGCCGGCGTCCGATCCCAGGTGAGGAGTCCCTTGCACGTCACCTTCTCCACGGCGGCCGCTCCCGTCCCGGGCCGCCGCAACGAGGACCTGGTCATCGCCGGGCCCGACTGGGTCGCCGTGCTGGACGGGGCCACGGCCGCGGCCGGGGTGGATTCGGGATGCCGGCACGACGTCGCGTGGTACGTCGCCCGGCTGGGCGCGGGGCTGGCGCGCGGGCTCGCCACCGAGCCGGACGCCGGCCTGCGGCAGATCCTCGCCACGGCGATCGGCGAGGCGACGGACGCCCACGAAGGGTCCTGCGACCTGGCGAACGCGGACTCGCCGTCCTCCACGGTGGCAATGGTCCGGCGGCGCGCGGAAATGCTGGACTACCTGGTGCTGTGCGACTCGCCGATCGTGGCGCACGGCAGGGACGGCGTGGTGACGGTGATCGACGACGACCGCATCGACCACCTCCCCGGCGGCCGGCCGTACAGCCTGGCGCTGGTGCGCTCGGTGCGCAACAGGCCGGGCGGGTTCTGGGTCGCCGGCGCGCTCCCGGAGGCGGCCGGCGAGGCCGTGGCCGGCTCGGTGGAGGCCGCCGGGCTGAGCGGCGTCCTGCTGGCCACCGACGGCGTGACCCGCCTGGTCGAGTGGTACGGCCACACGTGGGAGCACCTGGTGGATACCGCGGCCAAGGCCGGGCCCGCCGAACTGATCGTCCAGGTGCGCGAGGCCGAACTGCGGCACGGCGCCCCCGCCGGCGCCAAGCCCCACGACGATGCCACAGCGGCCTGGGCATGGTGGTGAAACCCTTCGCCGTACCGCGCCGACGCCTTTACAAAGTACGAACCAGTGGGGCGAAAGGGATCAGACCACGTCCACTCGCGTACGTCACCAGTTCGGGCCCGTCGCCCTTGCGTACCTCGAACGGAATCCATCCGTGACCACAGGTCAGCTCCATAGCCAGGTGGGTGGGGAGCCGTGCCAGTCCAGGCACACGGTGGTGGCATCGTCGGCCATGTGGCCCTGGCAGGCGTCCAGCACCGCGGTGACCAGGGTTTGGACGACCTGCCTGGGGTGCTGGTGGCGGGTGTCGCGCAAGAGGGCGGGCAGGTCGACGGCTGCGGCGCCGCGTTCGTACATGCCGTCGGTGAGCAGGAGCAGCCGGTCACCGGGGCGCAGGTCCAGGTGCTGCACCCGGTAGGAGCCGGGCACATGGACGCCGAAGGGCGGGTCGACCTCCAGGGTCACCTCCGTCACCGTGCCTTCGCGCAGGCGTAGCGGCCAGGGATGGCCGGCGTTGACGAGTTCGATCCCGGTGCCGTCCATGGCGACGCGCAGCAGCTGCCCGGTGGTCAGGGCGCCGTGACCGTGGTCCAGGAGGGCTTGGTGGGCCTGGCGTGCCTGCTCGGCGATGTCGGCGCCTGCGCGGCGGGCTCCGCGCAACGCGTTGACCGTGAGGGTGGCCAGCAGTGCCGCATCGACGTCATGGCCCATGGCATCGGTGAGGGAGACGTGCAATGTCCCTTGATCGAGGGTGTAGTCGTAGGTGTCGCCGCCGATGTCGTCGGCGGGCACCAGGCCCGCGGCGAGGGTGAAGTGGGCCGCCTCGCAGCAGGAGGCGTCCGGCAGAAGTTGGTACTGGATCTCGGCGGCCAGGCTCGTCGAAGTGGTGCGACGGCGCCGGTGGTAGAGGTCGGTGAAGCGCCGGTCGGTGATGATGATGTACGCCAGGGCGTGCGCGGCCTGGGCGACCTGCTCCAGTACGTCCTGGTCGAGCTCGGGAACGGTCACCTCCAGCACTCCGATCGGGTCGCCGCGGTTGCTGACCGGTACGATCACCCGCTGCCCGTCCTCGTCGACTGCCACCGAGTACGGCTCCTGCGTGCGCAACACCTCGTCATAATCGCTGCCGTCGAGCCGGATGAATTCGGTGTCTCGCCTGCTTGGCGCCTCGGTCTGCTCGGTCACTCGCACCAGTTCGCGTCCGATGAGGTCGACGATGAGCAAGGACACCCGCCGGGCTCCGAAACGCTTCTGCAGGTTGCGCGCCACCACGTCCAAGGACTCCATCGGCGGCGCGTCCTCCGCGGCCGCCAGTACCTCGGTCAGCTGCAGCCTGTCCTCAGCCATGCCGCCCTCTCTTCCCTCTTTCATCGGTCACATTCAGCGGAGTGGGGTGCATGTATTGACCTTCGCGTGATCTCGTCCCTGCGAGGGTCGGGTGCAGGTACGTCCGGAACCGGATACGGGAGCCTGCGTCGGCTTGGTCGGCGGTGAACCCATCGCCCAGGTGGCTTATCAGCCACAGCCCAGATTCGCGGACCGCACTCGGGCCGGGGCGCTCCGTTACAGGATTCAGGTCCCGTACGACGCTATCCGCACGAGCGAGAGGGCATGGCGGGCGGGGATCACAGGCACTCCTGCCGGGCGGGGGATGTGACGGTTAGTGAGAGGCTAGTCACTCTCTCACGGTTGGTTCCGGCTTTTCTTCGGTTGGGGTGACAGGTCGTCGAACGGGCGGAACCTGGCGGCCGGCCACCGCCTGGGCGCGGCCTGGTCTTCACCGTGCCCGGCCGCGGCACCTATGTACGGGGCGGCCGCACCGTGGTCGACGCCGAGCCCGGCATGCGGGTGCCGGCGCGGCCGGCGAGCGCGCAGGAGCTGACGACGATGGCCCTGGCCGAGGATGTCCGGGTGCTGGTCGTCGAGCGCCGCGGCGGTGACGTCGAGGTGTTGCCGGCGGCTGCGGCCGAGGTGCGCGCTCCGGAGTAGGCGGAGATGACGACGGCCCCGTGGTCCGGAGATCGCGGGGCCGTCGGCGTCCGCCGGCGAGGGCACGCAAGCGGCAGCGGGGCCCCTATGGGATGTCCACCCGCTTGTTCGTTCCGGTCTGTCCGCCCGTCTGGTCGGTGTGACCATGCGTAGCAGAGGGCCCTTTCATGATCGTGCGTCATGATCTTGGAGAACACTGGCCGATACCGACCCATGCCGACTCGTGACGCGTTGCACAACTGCGGGTAAGGGCCTAGATCACGTCCTTGACCAGGAGCACTACGGTCTCGACGTGGTGGGTCATCGGGAAGGCGTCGAAGGCGCGCAGGTCGACGGCGGGGTAGCCGTGGTCGGCGAACCAGGACAGGTCGCGGGCCAGTGTGGCGGGGTCGCAGGAGACGTAGACGATGCGGCCGGCGTCCAGGCCGGCGACCCGGCCGACCACGTCGCGGCCGAGTCCGGTGCGCGGCGGGTCGACGACCACCACGTCGGCCCGCTCGACGCCGAGCCGGTCGAGGGTGTCCTCGACGCGGCCGCGCTCGACGCGCGCCTGCGGCAGGTCGCGCAGGTTGTGGCGGGCGTCCTGCACGGCGCGCGCGTCGGACTCGATGCCGAGCACGGCGCCCTCGGGACCGGCCGCCTCCGCCAGGGCCGCCGCGAACAGCCCGACGCCGCAGTAGAGGTCGAGCGCCCAGTCCCCAGGCCGGACGGCGGCGTACTCCAGGACCGCCTCCAGCAGCACGCCGGGCACGCCGGGATGGACCTGCCAGAAGCCGCTGCCGGTGACCCGGAAGTCGCGTCCGCCGGCCCGCTCGGTGAGCGCCGTGCGCCCCCGCACGGCCCGCGCCTGGCCCCGGCCCTCGTCGACCAGCACGTAGGCGTCGGCGCCGAGCTCGGGCACCGCGACCGTGCGGTGGGTCTTGGGCGTGACGACGACGGCCCGCTCCCCCGTCGAGGTGGCGATGGCCTCCACGGCGGCGGCGCCGCGCCAGTCGGCCCGCTCGACGCCCACGCGCTCGACCTCCTTGTGCGCGATCAGGCAGGCGTCGACCGGCTCGATCTCGTGGGAGCGGTGGCGGCGCAGGCCGGGGACCCCGTCGGGGGTGACGGCGAACTGGACGCGGGTGCGCCAGCCGAGGCCCTTGACCGCGCCGGGGACCTCCTCGACCTCGACCTTCATGTCGATGCCGGCGAGCCGCTGGAGCTGCTCGGCGACGACCTCGCCCTTGAGGCGGCGCTGGGCCTCCAGGGTGGCGTGCTGCCAGTCGCAGCCGCCGCAGCGGCCCGGCCCGGCGAACGGGCACGGCGGGGTGACGCGGTCGGGCGACGCCTGGAGGATCTCCACGGCGTCGGCCCGCAGGAACCGCGTGGTCTCCTCGGTGACCTCGGCCAGCACCCGCTCACCTGGCAGGGCATGGCGGACGAAGACCACCCGGCCCTCGTGCCTGGCGACGCACCATCCCCCGTTGGCGACGCGCTCAACATTGAGTTCGATCGGCACTCCGGTCCCCCCGCTCACGTCTTGACCTGGTCATCCTTACGAGCCACAGCGTACGGCCGGCGCACCGAGCCGGGGGCGAACGTCTCCGGACGGCCCCGGAGCCGGTCGGAGGAGGCCAGCTGCCAGGGCACGCTGGTGACCATCACGCCCGGCTGGAAGAGCAGCCTGCCCTTCAGCCGCAGCGCACTCTGGTTGTGAAGCAGATGTTCCCACCAGTGGCCCACGACATACTCGGGGATGAACACGGTGACGACATCGCGCGGCGACCGGCGCCGCAGGCTCTTGACGTATTCGAGCACCGGCCGGGTGATCTCGCGGTAGGGCGAGTCCAGGACCTTCAGCGGCACCGGGATGCCCCGCTCCTCCCAGTCGGCCTGCAGTTGCCGGGCCTCGTCGGGGTCCACCGCGACGCTGATCGCCTCCAGTTTGGAGGGGCGCGTGGCGCGCGCGTACGCCAGGGCGCGCAGCGTCGGTTTGTGGATCTTGGAGAGCAGGACGATGGCGTGGTTCCTGGCCGGGAGCATGGACTCGTCGACCTCGTGCTGCTCGGGCACGGTGAGCTCGGTGGCGACGTTGTCGTAGTGGCGCCGGATGCCGCGCATCATGACGAACAGCACGACCATGGCGGCGCAGGCGATCCACGCGCCGTGGGTGAACTTGGTGATCAGGACGACCACCAGCACCAGGCCGGTCACCGTCGCGCCGAAGGCGTTGATCACCCTGGACCGCTGCATCTGCGCGCGCTTCTTGGCCTCGCCCTCGGTGCGCAGCAGCCGGTTCCAGTGCCGCACCATGCCGGTCTGGCTGATGGTGAAGGACACGAACACCCCGACGATGTAGAGCTGCACCAGGCGGGTGGTCTCGGCGTGGAAGGCGTAGATCAGCAGGCCCGCCATGGTGGCCAGGATGATGATGCCGTTGCTGAAGGCCAGGCGGTCGCCGCGCGTGTGGAGCTGGCGCGGCAGGTAGCGGTTCTGCGCCAGCACCGAGGCGAGCACCGGGAAGCCGTTGAAGGCCGTGTTCGCGGCGAGCACGAGAATCAGCGCGGTCATCGCCGTGATGAAGTAGAAGGCGGGGGTGAAGTTGCTGAACACCGTCTGGGCGACCTGCGCGATCACCGGGGCCGGGTTCTCCACGGGCCTGCCCGACCCGTCGAGGAGCGTGCTGCCCTGGGAGGGGTCGGCGAACTTGGCGCCGGTGACGTAGGCCAGGGCGGTGATGCCGACGAACATCGTCGCGGCCAGCGCGCCGAGCGCCAGCAGCGTGTTGGCGGCGTTCTTGCCCTTGGGCTTCTTGAAGGCCGGCACGCCGTTGCTGATGGCCTCGACGCCGGTCAGCGCGGCGCAGCCGGAGGAGAAGGCGCGCAGCAGCAGGAAGATCAGGGCGAAGCCGCCCACGCCGACGCTCTCACCGGTGACGGTGTAGCCGGCCGTGGGGGCGGTCAGCTCGGTGCCGAGCGCCAGCCGCACCCCACCCCAGATCATCAGGCCGAAGACGCTGAGCATGAAGGCATAGGTGGGGATGGCGAAGGCCAGGCCGGACTCTCTGATGCCCCGCAGGTTCATGACGGTCAGCAGGGCGACGACCACGATGGCCGCCGCGACCCTGCGGTCGGCCAGGAAGGGCAGCGCCGCGCCGAGGTTCTCCACGCCGGAGGAGACCGACACCGCGACGGTGAGCACGTAGTCGACCATGAGCGCGCTGGCGACGACCAGGCCCTGGTTGTTGCCGAGGTTCTCGGTGGCCACCTCGAAGTCGCCGCCGCCGCTGGTGTAGGCCCGCACGTTCTGGCGGTAGGAGGCGACCACCGTCAGCAGGATCACCACGACCGCGAGGGCGATCCACGGAGTGAAGTGGTAGGCCGCGATGCCGGCGATGCCGAGGGTGATGAGGATCTCCTGCGGGGCGTACGCCACCGAGGAGAGCGCGTCGCTGGCGAACACCGGCAGCGCGATGCGCTTGGGCAGCAACTGCTCGTGGGCCTGCGCGCTTCGAAGGGCGCGGCCCACGAGTAGTCGCTTGACCATATCTGCAACCTTGACCACGAGTGATGATGCTAGTCCTCAGGTGCGGTGCGCATCACATGGCGCTCCCAGAACCGGCCATACTTGGCCTGGTAGCTGTATAACGTCCAGTTGCCGCCTCGATGCCAACGGCGGGGGAGCATGCACATCGTCATCATGGGATGCGGCCGGGTCGGATCGACTCTCGCCCACATCCTCGAGGACAGCGGCCACTCGGTCGCGATCATCGACAGGGACCCGCAGGCGTTCCGGCGGCTGCGCGCCGGGTTCCGCGGGCGCCGCGTCACCGGCGTCGGGTTCGACCGCGACGTCCTGGAGGAGGCCGGCATCGAGTCGGCCGCCGCGTACGTCGCGGTCAGCAGCGGCGACAACTCCAACATCATCTCCGCCCGCGTGGCACGCGAGACCTTCGGCGTGGACAACGTGGTGGCCCGCATCTACGACTCGCGGCGGGCCGAGGTGTACCAGCGTCTCGGCATCCCGACGGTGGCGACGGTGCGATGGACGGCCGACCAGATCCTGCGCCGGGTGCTCCCCGAAGGCGCCGAGCCGCTGTGGCGCGACCCCACCGGCACCGTGACCCTCGCCGAGGTGGCCTACCACCAGGGCTGGATCGGCACCCGCACCAAGAAGGTGCAAGAGCTCGCCGCCACCCGGGTCGCCTTCGTCAACCGCATGGGCGAGGCGCTGCTGCCCAAGGACGACACGGTGCTGCAGGAGGGCGACATCCTGCACGTGATCGCCGCCGACACCGACATGGACCGGATCAACAAGGTGCTGTCCTCGGCGCCTGAGGAGGATTCCCACTGATGCGCGTCACGATCGCGGGCGCGGGGGCGGTCGGCCGGTCCATCGCCGCCGAGTTGCTGGAGAACGGCCACGAGGTCCTGCTCATCGACGCCGACCCGTCGGCCATCAAGATCGACAGCGTGCCGCAGGCCGAGTGGCTGCTGGCGGACGCCTGCGAGATCTCCGCGCTGGACGAGGCGGGGCTGAACGCCTGCCACGTGGTGATCGCGGCGACCGGCGACGACAAGGCCAACCTCGTGGTGTCGCTGCTGGCCAAGACCGAGTACGGCGTGCCGCGCGTGGTGGCCCGCATCAACCACCCGAAGAACGAGTGGCTGTTCAACGAGTCGTGGGGCGTGGACGTCGCGGTGTCCACCCCTCGCCTGCTCTCGGCCCTGGTCGAGGAGGCGGTCAGCGTGGGCGACCTGGTGCGGCTGATGACCTTCCGGCAGGGCCAGGCCAACCTGGTGGAGCTCACGCTCCCCGAGGACGCCCCGGTCGTCGGGCAGCGGGCCGGGTCGGTGCCCTGGCCGCAGGACTCGGCCCTGGTCGCCATCCTGCGCGAGGGCCGGGTGCTGGTGCCTTCGGACGACGATCCGCTGGAGGCCGGGGACGAGCTGCTGTTCGTGGCCAGCCAGGAGGTCGAGGAGGACCTCGCGCACCTTCTGTCCCCGCACTGAGACACCCGCCGAGACCGCAGCGGACGGCCGCGCACCCGCCAGGGGCGCGGCCGTCGCCGTCGCGGCCGTGGGTCGCCGCCGCGGAACGGCCGTCCCTGCCCTCGGCGACGGGACGGTCGTCGTCCGGACGCCCGCGGAACGGGCGCCGGACGGCCCGGGTCAGGTGCCGGTGGGCGGCGGCGCGGGGCTGATCGGGGTGCGGCCACGGGCCAGCACCCACACCATGGCGGCGAGCGCGGCCACCTGGACCGGCCAGCCGAGCGCGACCTTCGCCACCCCGAGCGCGGTGACCTGGTCGGCGAAGTAGAGCGGGAGCTGCACCACCACGCGCAGCAGGCAGGGCAGGATGAGCAGCCAGGTCAGCCGCGAGCAGAGCCGGACGATGCCGGGGTCGCGCCGCCAGCCGGTCGGGTCGCCGGTCACCGAGCCGATGAGGAACCCGACGACCGGCCAGCGGACGATGATCGACAGCGTCATCGCGGCCGCGTAGGCGGCGTTGTAGAGGATGCCCGGCATGAAGACGTCCTTGGCCTCGCCCGTGCGGAAGGCGAAGAACGCGCCGATGCCGATGCCGACCAGGCTGTTGAGCACGAACTGCGGCGTGGAGCGCTGCGCCAGCCGCACCACCAGCAGCAGGACGGCCGCGCCGATGCTGATGATCAGCGAGGTCTTGAGCTGCTCGGTGACGATCCAGGAGACGGTGAAGGCGATCGTCGGCACGGCCGCCTCGACGATGCCCCGCACGCCGCCGAGCGCCTTGGTGAGCTGGGCGCGGATGGCGGCCTCGACGGTGTCGTGCGCGGCCGCCTCGCGGGCCGTCTCGGAGGACGTGCTCACCGGCGCGCTCCCGTGGCCGGCGCGTCCTTGGGCGGCTGCATGGTCATTGGTCTCCTCGCCTGGGGGAACCGTGGTCACTGGCCGCTCGCCGGCCGCAGCTCGTAACGAGGGTTGAACATCACCTTACGGCCGTCCTGGACGCTGACGAGCCCTTCGGCGCGCACGACGCGCCCCGGCTCGATGCCCACGATCTTCCGCCGGCCCAGCCACACCAGGTCGACCACGTCCGACCCGTCGTACAGCTCGGCCTCGAGGGACGGGACGCCGCCCCGGGGCCGCAGCGTCACCGTGCGCAGGGTGCCCGCGACGCAGAACCTCCTGCGCTGGCCGCAGGAGGCGATGGGCGTCGCCCCGTATTGGTCGAGGTCCTCCTGGAGCTCCGCCGCCTCCAGCTCGGCCTGGCTGGTCGTCAGCCGCCGCAGGAAACCGCGCAGCCCCCGTTTGACGGGCTCTGCCGTACTCATCTCTGTTCACTCCTCGCGAGCCCTGTGGTCCTGACCGTCCTGCCCGCAGCTTACGTCAGCGAGTCTCGCTGATCTCAGGTCCGCGCTCGAACGGATCGAGCGAGGGCCGGCCCTCCTGGGCGGCCTGCTGCTCGACGGCCTGGCGGGCCTCGGCGGGCAGGCGCAGCTCGATGGGCTCCTTGGGCGCCATGGGCAGGTCACCCCGGACGACCACGATGTCGCGCAGGACGTCCTCCAGGGTCTTGGCGACGTCGGGGTCGGCGATGGCCCGGCCGCTGATGACCCCGCGCAGGAACCAGCGCGGGCCGTCGACGCCGATGAACCGGACGGGCTGGGTGGCGCCGTCCTGCTCGATCTCGGCGGCCAGCTCGGCGCCGAAGGGGCCCTCGCGCTGCTCGCAGGTGCCCCCGGCGGCGGTCAGCTCGCGCGACAGCTCGCCGCGGACCTCGTCCCAGATGCCGGTCTTCTTGGGCGCGGCGAACGCGTGCACCTGCAGGGCGCTCTCTTCGACCATGACGACGGCGCCGACGATCTGGTCGCCGGCGACGTTGAGCTGGATCTCGAACCCGGAGCCGATGGGCAGGCGCATGCCGCCCAGGTCGACCCGCTCGGTGTCGGGGTGGGGCTCGTCGGCGTCCCACGGTCCCGACTCGCGGACGGGGACCGGCGCCTCGGCGGCCGGTGCCGTCTCCTCTTGCTCCGCATGACGGCGGCGTCGGAACACTTCGTTCACACTCCTTGTCGACTTATCGGCCGGTGGAGCCGAACCCGTCGGCGCCGCGCGCCGACCCGGGAAGCCGCTCCACCTCGTAGAAAGCTGCCTTCTCGACCCGCTGGACGACGAGCTGGGCGATGCGGTCGCCCCGGCGCAGCCGCACGGCGTCCTTGGCGTCGGTGTTGATCAGCGTCACCCGGATCTCGCCGCGGTAGCCGGCGTCCACCGTGCCGGGCGCGTTGACGAGCGTGACGCCGTGGCGGGCCGCGAGGCCGGAACGCGGGTGCACGAAGGCCGCGTACCCGTCCGGCAGCGCGATCGCCACGCCGGTGCCCACGACGGCCCGCTCGCCCGGCAGCAGTTCGACGTCCGCGGCGGCGTGCAGGTCGGCCCCCGCGTCACCCGGGTGGGCGTAGGACGGGAGCGGAAGGCCGGGGTCGAGCCGCTGGATCAGCACCTCGATCATGGATTCACCTCGTGGTCGTGGAGCCGCGCTCGGCTGACGTCGGTGTGACCTCGCCTGCCGGGCCGCCGGGCGCCCACCGGGACCGGCACGCCGGCGCGGCGGCCCGCGGGCGCGCGGGCCGGGCCCTCAGCCTCAAGGTACGCCCTGAAGCGTACCGGGGCCGGCGGGGCGTGCAAGGTGTCACGAACGGAGACCTTACCCGCTGTGCTGCGGCGACACGTCCTCCCCCGCGGCGGGCGCGCGGCCCGCCGCGGGCGCGGCCGGTCCGGCGGCCTCGTGCGGCTCCTGCGGCCGGCGCGGCGGGGGCGGATCGGCGGACTCGCGCGGCCGGCGCGGCGCGGCGGGCTCCCCGGGCTCAGCGGGCTCAGCGGGCTTGGTGGACTCGGCGGGCTCGGTCGGCTCAGCGGGCTCGGCGGGCTTCCTGGGCTCGGCCGGCTCCTGCGGCCCGGCAGGCCCGGCCGGCGGCTGCGGCCCCGGCGGCTCGTGCGGCTCCTGCGGCTGGTGCGGGGCGGCGGGCGGCAGCTCACGCGGGGTCCTGCGCAGCTCGGGCAGGGCGCGGTAGACCACGGCGGCGATCGGCACGGCGATCGCCGCGCCGGCGATGCCGCCGAGGATGCCGCCGATCGCCAGCACCAGGATGATCGCCAAGGGGTGGAACTTCACGGCCCGCCCGACGATCATCGGCTGGAGCACGTGGTTCTCCAGTTGCTGCTCGACGAGCAGGATGCCGATGAAGATCAGGGCGAGGAGGGGCCCCTGCGCCCCGAGGGTCACCAGGGCGGCCAGGCCGCCGGCGATGAAGATGCCGATGATCGGGATGAAACTCGCCAGGAAGATCAGGACCGCGAGCGGCGCCCACAGCGGCACCCTCATGGCGAACAGCACGATGCCGATGATCAGGCCGTGGATGGCGGCCACGATGACCGTGCCGTGGATGTACTGCGAGAGGGTGTGCCAGGCGGCGCGGCCGGCGCGGTCGACCCGGGGGGCGGCCGAGCCGAAGCCGCGCAGGAACCACGACCAGATGCGGTCGCCGTCCTTGAGCATGAAGAAGGTCACGAACAACAGCAGGACGATCGAGGCGAGCACCTCGATGAAGACCGCCGCCGTGGACAGCAGCGCTCCGGTGAGCGCGCTGCGCTGGGTGTTGATCTGGCGGATGATCTCGTCCAGCATGCCGGTGAGCTGGGCCTCTTTGAGGTGGAACGGTCCGGTGAGCAGCCAGCCCTGCACGTCCCGGGTGGTCTTCTGGATCTGCGCGATCAGCCCGGGGAACTCGTCGTTGGCCCGGGTGCCGATGATGAACCCGACGGTGACCAGGACCAGGAGGGCGAAGAGCATGGTGATCCAGGTGGCCCAGATGGGCCGCAGGCCCGCCTTGCGCAGCCGGTCGGTGAGCGGGAACAGCAGGGCGGTCAGCAGCAGCGCGACCGCCAGTGGCAGTGCCACGAAGCTGAGGTGCACGATGATCTGCGCCGAGAAGTAGATCACCACGCCGATGACGATCAGCCGCCAGCTCCAGGCCGCCATGGCGGAAAGCACCGGTGGCACAGTGCGCCCGTCAGTCTCCCGTTCCGCGATCACCATTACAGACTGGCACGCCGGGCGGCCGAACGCGCGCAGGTTACGGCCCGGTTCAAGCGACGGCCTGGTCTCCCCCGCCGAAGGCCACCCGATATGCCCGTCTCGCTGGTGAATGGGTCACCCGGCGGCGGCCTCGGCGAGCGTGACGGTCACCTGCGGCTCACCGTCGGCGGAGCCGAGGACGAACTCCTGGACCGCTCCGGCCGCGCACAGGTCGTCCTGTCCGTGGCGCACCAGCTCGACCGCCGCGCCGTGGACGTCCAGCCGCGCCACCTCCGCGCGCATGGACAGCTTGGCCGCGGACTTGGCCTTGCGGACCTCGCGCAGCACCTCCGACACCGCGGCCAGGACCCGCGCGTCGCCGGAGGCGTCCAGTTCGCCGGCCGACGGCCAGGCGGCGCGGTGCACCGAGCCCTCCCGCCACCAGGACCAGACCTCCTCGGTGACGAACGGCAGGAACGGCGCGAACAGCCGCAGCATCACCTGGAGCGCCTGCCGCAGCGCGGCGCGGGCCGACACCGCTCCGGCGTCGTCCCCGTAGGCGCGGGACTTGACCAGTTCGAGGTAGTCGTCGCAGAACTCCCAGAAGAACCGCTCGGTGGCCTCCAGGGCGCGGGTGTAGTCGTAGGACTCGAAGGCGGCCGTGGCCTCCTCCACCACCCCGGCCAGCCGGGCGAGCATCGACCGGTCGAGCGCCTCAGTGACCTGCTCCCCCGCCGCCTCGCCCAGGCCGAGCACGAACTTGGAGGCATTGAGGATCTTTATGGCCAGGCGGCGGCCGACCTTGATCTGCCCGGTGTCGAAGGCCGTGTCGGTGCCCGGACGGCCGCCCGCGGCCCAGTAGCGGACCGCGTCGGAGCCGTACTCGCGCAGCAGGCCCATGGGCGTGACCACGTTGCCCTTGGACTTGGACATCTTCTTGCGGTCGGGGTCGAGGATCCAGCCGGCGATCGCGGCGTCGCGCCAGGGCAGCACGCCGCTCTCGAGGTGCGCCCGGACCACCGAGGCGAACAGCCACGTGCGGATGATCTCGTGGGCCTGCGGCCGCAGGTCCATGGGGAACACCCGCCGGTACAGGTCGTCGTCGCGCTCCCAGCCCGAGACGATCTGCGGGGTCAGCGAGGAGGTGGCCCAGGTGTCCATGACGTCGGGGTCGGCGGCGAAGCCGAACGGCTTGCCCCGCTGGTCCTCGGCGTAGCCGGGTGGCACGTCGCTCGAGGGGTCGACCGGCAGGGCCTCCTCGGGCGGCACGATCGGCGCGTCGTGGATGGGCTGGCCCTCGGAGTCCAGCGGGTACCACACGGGGATGGGCACGCCGAAGAACCGCTGCCGGGAGATCAGCCAGTCGCCGGCCAGGCCCTGCACCCAGTTCTCGTAGCGCACCCGCATGTGCGGCGGGTGCCAGCGCAGCTCACGCCCGCGTTCGAGCAGCGCCGACCGCAACTCCGGATCGCGCCCGCCGTTGCGGATGTACCACTGGCGGGTGGTGACGATCTCCAGCGGCCGGTCGCCCTTCTCGTAGAACTTGACCGGGCGGGAGACCTTGCGCGGCTCCTCCTCCAGCTCCTCGGTGTCCCGCAGCAGTTGGACGATGCGCTCGCGGGCCGAGTGGGTCGTCAGGCCGGCCAGCGGGGCGTAGGTCTCGGCGGGGACCCCCTCGGGCGGATCGGCCAGCATGCGGCCGTCCCAGCCGATGACCGGGCGGGCCGGCAGGTCGAGCTCGCGCCACCAGACGACGTCGGTGAGGTCGCCGAAGGTGCAGATCATCGCGATGCCCGAGCCCTTGTCGCGCTCGGCCAGCCGGTGGGCGAGCACGGGCACCGGGACGCCGAACAGCGGCGTTCGCACCGTCTTGCCGAACAGGGGCCGGTAGCGCTCGTCGTCGGGGTGGGCGACCAGGGCCACGCAGGCCGGGATCAGCTCGGGGCGGGTGGTCTCGATGGCGACGCCGTCGGCGTACGCGGTGCCGGGGACCCCGCCGAACCGGATGCGGTGGAAGGCGCCCGGCCACTCGCGGTCCTCCAGCTCGGCCTGGGCGACGGCCGTGCGGAAGGTCACGTCCCACAGGGTGGGCGCCTCGGCGACGTACGCCTCGCCGCGCGCCAGGTTGCGCAGGAACGCCCGCTGGGAGGCGGCCCGGGAGGCCTCGTCGATCGTGGCGTAGGTCAGCGACCAGTCGACCGAGAGCCCGAGGTGGCGCCACAGCTCCTCGAAGGCCTTCTCGTCCTCGGTGGTCAACTGCTCGCACAGCTCGATGAAGTTGCGCCGCGAGACGGGGACCTGGCGCTTGGGGTCGGGCTTGCCGGGCGGGCGGAAGCCGGGATCGTAGGGCAACGAGGGGTCGCAGCGCACGCCGAAGTGGTTCTGCACGCGGCGCTCGGTGGGCAGGCCGTTGTCGTCCCACCCCATGGGGTAGAACACCTCACGTCCGCGCATGCGCTGGAAGCGGGCGATCGTGTCGGTGTGGGTGTAGGAGAAGACGTGGCCGACGTGCAGGGCGCCCGAGACGGTCGGCGGCGGGGTGTCGATGGAGTACACCTGCTCGCGGGTCTTGGCCCGGTCGAAGCGGTAGGTGCCCTCGGCCTCCCAGCGGGCCGCCCATACCGGCTCCAGGCCATCGAGAGAGGGCCTTTCGGGAACGGTGACATGGCGCGGTCGCTGTTGGGTCATGGCGCCCTATGGTATGGCGTCACCCCGCCCTCCGGCACGAGGGGCTAGGGTTCATCTAGATCGACGAGGGGAGAAGTCATGGCCAAATCAGACGAGGTCGAGAAGCCCGACATGGCGTGGCGGCTCATCGGCGCGGTGGTCGCGCTGGGCGTCGGGTACGCCACCCGCAAGGCCATCGAGATCGGCTGGCAGAAGACCACCGGCAAGAAGCCGCCGGCCGACCCCAACTCGCTGGAGACCAGCCTCGCCGAGGCCGTGGGCTTCGCGGTGGTGCTGGGCGTGGGCATGGAGGTCGCCCGCATCGTGGTGACACGCTCGGCCCACAAGAGGTACCGGGCGTGGAAGGCCATCCCCGAGAAGGCCGAGCGCGTCGTCAGGTCGTAGGGCGGTCAGCGCTCCAGGGCCGCCAGGAACTCCCCCGCCCACCGGTCGACGTCATAGGTGGCGACGCGGCGGCGCATGGAGCGCATCCGCCGTGACAGCTCGTGCGGGGTGGCCCGCATGGCGGCGACCATCTGCCGCTTGAGCCCCTCGACGTCGTAGGGGTTGACCAGGAAGGCGTGCTTGAGCTCGTCGGCCGCGCCCGCGAACTCGCTGAGCACGAGCGCGCCCCGCAGGTCGTGCCGGCAGGCGACGTACTCCTTGGCGACCAGGTTCATGCCGTCGCGCAGCGGCGTGACCACCATGACGTCGGCGGCGCAGTACAGAGCGGCCAGCTCTTCGCGGTCGTAGGACTGGTGGAAGTAGTTCAGCGGCGGGACGCCGAGCACGCCGTGCTGGCCGTTGATGCGCCCCACCCGCAGCTCGATCTCGTCGCGCAGGGCGCGGTAGCTCTCGACCCGCTCGCGGCTGGGCGTGGCGATCTGGACGAACACCGCCTCGCCCGGGCTGATCGTCTTGTCGGCGAGCAGCTCGCCGAAGGCCTTCAGCCGCTGGCCGATGCCCTTGGTGTAGTCGAGCCGGTCGACGCCGAGCAGGACGTGCTCGGGCTCGCCCAGCTCGGCGCGGATCTCCTTGGCGCGGGCCAGGATGTGCGGCTCGCGCACCAGGGAGTCCAGCTCGCCGAAGTCCACCGAGATCGGGAACGCCTCGGCGCGGACGGTGCGGTCGCCGACGAAGATCTCCTGCCGCTGGTTCTGCAGGCCGAGCTGGCGGCGGCACAGCCGGATGAAGTTGGAGGCGCCGCCGGGCCGCTGGAAGCCGACCAGGTCGGCGCCGAGCAGCCCTTCGAGGATCTCGCGCCGCCAGGGGAGCTGCCAGAACAGCTCGGCGGGCGGGAAGGGGATGTGCAGGAAGAAGCCGATGCGCAGGTCGGGCCGCAGGGCCCGCAGCATCGAGGGGACGAGCTGGAGCTGGTAGTCCTGGATCCAGACGACGGCGTTCTCGGCCGCGGCGTCGGCGGCGGCCCGCGCGAACCTCTCGTTGACCGCGCGGTAGGCGTCCCACAGCACGCGGGAGAAGACGGGCGTCGCCACCACGTCGTG
Organism: Sphaerisporangium sp. NPDC004334; assembly: GCF_053602655.1. Lineage (NCBI taxonomy): Bacteria > Bacillati > Actinomycetota > Actinomycetes > Streptosporangiales > Streptosporangiaceae > Sphaerisporangium > Sphaerisporangium sp. NPDC004334. The sequence continues at coordinate 68,374 of NZ_JBSGDZ010000002.1, read as the reverse complement.
GTACAGCGGCCACAGGGTCGCGTTGGAGAACCCCTCGTAGTAGAGCTCGACCTCGCCGGCCGAGAGCGGGACGGGGATGAGGTTCATGCCGTCGTGCTCGAAGGGCTTGAGCTCCTCGTCGGGAGCCCCGTGCCAGCCCAGCCACGCGCCGTCGCGGCGTTGCATCACGGGCGCGATCGCCGTGACCAGGCCCCCGGGACTGCGCCGCCAACTGGCGGTGCCGTCCGCCGCGATGGTCCTGTCCACGGGCAACCGGTTCGCGACGATCAGAAACGAGCTGCGCACACGTCCTCCCTCGTTGCCTTGTGATCGGTCCATGACCACCTTACGAAACCGGGTGTGGCTCTCTGTACGGGGCCTCAGGTGGCGGGCGTCACAGGCGGGCGACGGCGCGGGGCGCGGCGAGAGAGATCGACCGGCTCGCGGGGGTCACGGCGAGGGGGTGCGGAGCGGCGCCGGGGGTCAGGGGGCCGAGGTCAGGGGGCCGGCGGTGCGAGGGGCCGTTCGGTGCCCGGGGAGGTGAAGGAGCGCGGCGCCGTCACGGTGAGGGGAAGGACGCCGGTCGGGGGGGTGGACGGGGGTCAGTCGGAGATGGAGGAGCGCTGGTCGGGGGCGGGGAGGGCGAGCTGGCGGCCGAGGTCCTTGCGGACGGCCTGGGCGAGGCGCCTGGTGGCGGCCCTGTTGAGGGCGCCTCCGGCGACGGCGCCGGTCAGGAACGGCCCTAAGGTGGTCAGGTGGCGGCCGAGCGTGCGCATCAGCCGGTTGCGCAGGGCGGCCTTGGCGGCGGCGCCGAGGGCCACCTGCACCGACGCGGGGGCGAGCGGGTCGACCCCTCGCTGCTTGGACCAGGCGACGGTGAACGCCATCGCCCGCTGGCTGCCGCTGCCCGGCACCTGCACGCCGTACACCTCGTACAGCTCGGCGATGAGCTTGACCTCGATGGCGGCGACGACGAGCGTCTCGGCCACGAGCTGCGCGGGCGCCGACAGCAGCAGCGGCGGCGCGGCGAACTCGGCGGCGGCCAGAACCCCGCCGACCGCTCCCACCGCCATCGTCGCCTTGCCCGCGGTGCGCACCAGGTCGTCGGCGAGCGCGTCGCCGGACAGGCCGTAGTGGTGCTCCTGCAGCGTCGCCAGGTCGCGGATCGGCAGGCGCGGCGCGATCGCGGCGAACATGTCGGCGAGCCAGCGGCCCCGCGCGGCGCCCGACCTGCGAGCCCGCCTCTGGGCCGTCACGAGCGCCGCGCTGAGGCGGCCGAGCAGCCGTCGCCGCTCGGCCCCGTCAATGTCGCCGCCGCCGGAAAGCTTGCCGACGAGCTCGGCGACCTCGGCTTCCGCTCCGGTCTGGTCCCCCGGGGGCGGGAGCTCCGGCCGCCCGGGCTGGTCCTGCGGTGTTCGATCCGTTCCAGATGTCACGGACCCTCCAAGATTCTCAGGCGGCGCATTCCCGGCAGATCTGCTGCCCGCCCTTGTCAGAGGCGAGCTGGCTGCGGTGATGCACCAGGAAGCAGCGCGAGCAGGTGAACTCGTCCGCCTGCCTGGGGATCACCCGGAGCGAGAGCTCCTCGTTGGACAAGTCGGCACCGGGAAGCTCGAGCGACTCGGCCAGATCGGTCTCGTCGATGTCGATGCTGCCGGAGGACTTGTCGGTCCGCCGCGCCTGGAGTTCCTGGAGGCTGTCCTCACTCAGGTCGTCGTCGGTCTTGCGCGGGCTGTCGTAATCGGTGGCCATTTGCGTATTCATCCCCCTCATCTATTGCGTGCGCGTCGCGCGTCGCGCGTCTGTAACGTCTGGGCGATCCATCTTGTGCCCGCATCTCTCGGGGAATTTTGCAATCGGTACCCCGTCGGAACGGTGGACGAACCTCCTGACACGTGAGGGTCTTGCCGCCTTCGCCGCGCGGTTAGCCAAATATGGCGAAAACCTAAGCATTGGCGACAGGACCCACCGTGTTCGACGGCACATCCAACCACATGTCTGGCGTGAACGAGACGCCCCCCGCCGTATCAGCCCGCCGGAAGTCTCACCGTCATCACCAGTCCCCCGCCTTCCCTGGGGATCGCCTTCACGGTCCCCTGGTGAGCGCGGACGACCGCGCGCACGATGGACAGCCCGAGCCCCGCACCGCGCGCGGATTCCACGCGGTCGGAGTGCAGGCGCCTGAAAGGTTCGAACAGGTCGTCCACCTCGTACGCGGGAACGTGCGGCCCGGTGTTGGCCACCTGAACAACCGGAGTGCCGTCCACCATTCCCGTACGGAGCCAGACTTCTCCGGACTCGCCGATGTTGTGCTTGATCGCGTTCTCCACCAAGTTGGCGACCAGGCGTTCGAGCAGCACCGGGTCGCCCATCGTGGGCGCGGGGCGCAGGTCGGCGTGCACGCTCACCTGCGTCTCCTCGGCGAAGGACGCGTGCTGCTCGACCACGGTCTGCCCGACGTCGCGCAGGTCGACGGGCTTGCGGGTGGCGAGCTCCCGTTCGCTGCGGGCGAGCAGCAGCAGGCCCTCGATGAGGTGCTCGTTCCTGGCGTTGGTGCCGAGCAGGGTGCGCCCGAGGACCTTCAGGTCCTCCGAGGCGCGCGAGTCGCCGAGCGCGACCTCCAGCACCGTGCGGTTGATCGCGAGGGGCGTGCGCAGCTCGTGGGAGGCGTTGTCCACGAAGCGCCGCTGGGCGTCGAAGGCCCGGTTGAGCCGGGTGAGCATCGCGTCGAAGGTGTCGGCGAGCTCCTTGATCTCGTCGTTGGGGCCCTGGAGGTCGATGCGCTCGTGCGCCAGCGAGGTCTCCGACAGCCGGCGCGCGGTCGCGGTCATCTTCTGGATCGGGCGCAGCGCCCGGTCGGCGACGAAGTAGCCGAACAGCAGCGCCAGGATGCCCACTCCGCCGAGGGCCAGCAGCGATCTGATCAGCAGTTGGTGCCGGGCGGCGGTGATGGTGTCGGCGCGGAAGTTCGCCCATCTGTCCTGGAGGACGGCCGCGTAGCCGGTCGGGACGTCGTCCAGGTTGAACGGGAAAGCCGGCCAGGAGTCCTGGATCGCCTTCCCGACGAAGGAATAGATCACGAAGAGCAGCAGGGCGCCCGCCGCGAAGAACAGCGCGCCGTAGGTCAGCGTCAGCCGCACCCGGATGCTCATGCGCCCGGTGACCCGCTTCAGCCGGGCCAGCAGGTCCTCGGCGACCGGCCTCGGGGCGATGGGCGGCGGCCCGTCCCAGGCGGGCGGCCCGCTCGGCGGCGGGGGCGCCGCCTTGGGGCGGAACGGCTGGCGGCCGCCCTCGAACGACAACACCTCGCTCCGCCGGCCGCCTCCCCAGGCGGGCGGGGTCTTGGCGGGCTGCGCGGGGACGCGGGGGCCGGGCTCGGCGGCGCCCGCCGAAGGCGAGGGCTGGACGACGGGGGTGGCCGTGGCCGCGCGCGGCGGTGAGCCGGCCGGCCGCCGGCCTGCCGCCGCCGTGCCCTGCCCGCCCGCGCGGACCGGCGCCGCGTTCTGCGTGCGCTCGCGGACCTGCGCGGCCTTCTGGGAACCCGTGCGGACCTGCGCGGCGTTCTGGGCGCCCGCGCGGACCGACAGGGCCGCCGGTCCCGGCGCGGCGCCGGCGTCCTCGGCGCCGGCGGGCAGCGGGGAACCGGGCGGGACGATGACCGGCTGGGGAGCGGCGAAGGTGGGACGCCCGGCCTCGGCGTCCCGCGCCGCGTCGTGTTCCTCGCTCACAGCTTGTAACCCACTCCCGGCACCGTCTCGATCACCGCCGGCTCGCCGAGCTTCTTGCGCAGCGTCATCATCGTGACCCGCACCACGTTGGTGAAGGGGTCGATGTTCTCGTCCCAGGCCTTGTCGAGCAGGTCCTCCTGGCTGACGACGGCGCCCTCGGCCCGCATCAGCTCCTCAAGGACGGCGAACTCCTTCTTGGTCAGCGCGATCTCGTTGCCGTCCCTGGTGACCAGGCGCTTGCCCGGGTCCAGGCGGACGCCCGAGCGCTCCAGCACCGGTGGCAGCGCCGGCGCGGAGCGACGGCCGAGCGCCCGCACGCGGGCCACCAGCTCCATGAAGGCGAACGGCTTGGCCAGGTAGTCGTCGGCGCCGAGCTCCAAGCCCTCGACCTTGTCGTCCACCTCGCCCGACGCGGTGAGCATCAGGATGCGCGAGGCGGTGCGGCCGGCCACCAGGCGCCGGCACACCTCGTCGCCGTGGATCTTCGGCAGGTCGCGGTCCAGCACGATCACGTCGTAGTCGATGTACCCCGTGCGCTCCAGCGCGCCGGCGCCGTCGTAGGCGACGTCGACGGCCATCGCCTCCCGGCGCAGCCCCGTCGCGATCGCGTCCGCGAGCACCCGCTCGTCTTCCACCACAAGCACTCGCACGGCCCTGGCACCTCCTGCTAGTCGCGACCTCGCGCGATCGGTCATTGCTCCACGGCCGGGCGGTTGCGCTTCCCGCGCCCGTGGCCGTACCCCGCGCAGGCCCATTCTTGCCACATCCGGCTTAAGCGCATGGTAAGCACTCGTCCGCCGTGCGCCGGACGCGTGACATAAAGCACACCCCGGACATAAGGCATGGCGGGTTTAAGCACGACAGAGCGGTGGGTAGACCCGCAAGACCCACTCACATGGCCGGGGAAGACGTTGTGCTCTCCCCAGGCGGTAGGTGGCCACACTGCTCCTTCGCCCCTCGAGAAAGAAGGTGAGATGGGCGAGTTCACCAGCACGATCACATACCGGCTCGACCAGGCCTATAAAGGTCTCGAGGAGGCGCGCACGAGCGGCGACGACTTCCTCGCCGACACTCTCACCGCCGAGATAGAGGATCTGCGCCGCATCGCCGTCGACAACGGCGTGCCGATCCAGACCTGACCGGCCTCCTCGCCCACGGCGCCGGGCCCGCCCCTACCCATGGGGCGGGCCCTTCGCATGCCGGGGAGCCTCGTGGACGTCCGGCGGCGCCGGGCTACAGGTCCCGCTCGGGGTTCAGCGGGACGAGCAGGTCGTGCAGGTCCTGGAACAGGCCGGGCGCCGCGCACAGCGTGAGCCTGCGGCTCTGCGGCCGCCCGTTCAGCCCGCCGATCCTGGCCCCCGCCTCGGCGGCGATCAGGCCGCCGGCCGCGAAGTCCCAGATCTGCGGGCCCCGCTCGTAGTACCCGTCCACCCGCCCGGCCGCGACCGAGCACAGGTCCACCGCGCACGACCCGCCCCGGCGGATGTCGCGCACCACCGGCAGCACCCGCGTCAGCACCTCGGCCTGGACGGCCCGCCGCTCGGGCAGGTAACCGAACCCGGTGGCGATCAGCGCCTCGGCGAGCGGCACCCCGGCGGTGCAGCGCAGCCGCTCGGCCGCGACGCCCTCGCGCAGCAGTTCGGCCCCGCCGCCCTTGGCCGCCGCGTACAGCTCGCCGCGCGGCGGCACGTTCACCACGCCGGCGACCACCTCCCCGTCGACCTCCACGGCGATGCTGACCGCCCAGTCCGGCAGGCCGTACATGAAGTTGACCGTGCCGTCGATGGGGTCGACGATCCAGCGGACACGGCCTTCACCGGTCTCGGCGCCCGCCGTCTCGCCTTCCTCCTCGCCGAGGAAGGCGTCATGCGGCCTTTCGGCCCTGACCCGCTGCCTGATCAGCTCCTCGGAGGCGCGGTCCAGGGCGGTGACCACGTCGGTCCTGCTGGACTTGGTCTCGATCGCCTCCGGGCGCGCGGTGCGCTTGGCGAGCAGCATGTCCCCCGCCTCGCGCGCGATGTCGGCGGCCAGCCGCAGGAAGTCGGTCATGCCACCGACTCCGGGCGCTTCCACTCCTCGCCGAGCACATGCTGACCGAGGAACGCCAGCACGGTCTCGTACCAGGCGACCGCGTTGCCCGGCTTGAGGATCCAGTGGTTCTCGTCGGGGAAGTAAAGGAACTTCGACTCCACCTGCGACCTGCGCAGGTCCCACCACAGGCGCAGCGCCTCGCCGATCGGCACGCGGTAGTCCTTGTCGCCGTGGATCACCAGCATCGGGGTGGTGATCTCGCCGAGCCAGTGGTGCGGCGACAGATCCCGGTACAGATCGCCGCCGACCGGGCCGAACTCCCGCTCCCAGTAGTCGGAGGCGTCGGTGGTGCCGGCGAACTGCTCGAGGTTCCACAGCGAGGCGTGCGTCACGACGGCGCGGAACCTGTCGGTGTGCCCGGCGATCCAGTTGGCCATGTAGCCGCCGAAGGACCCGCCCATCATGCCCGTGCGCCCGCCGTCGATGTCCGGGCGGGCGACGCACGCGTCGGTCACCGCCATCAGGTCGGCATGGGTGCGCGGGCCCCACTTGCCCCAGCCGCGCGCGATCATGTCCTGTCCGTACCCGGTGGACATGCACGGGTCGGGCATCAGGACGGCGTAGCCGTGCTCGGCCATGATCCAGGGGTTCCAGCGCCACATCCAGTCGTTCCAGCTCGCCATCGGGCCGCCGTGGACCCACAGCAGCAGCGGCGCGGGGTTGTCCGCCGAGGCGCCGGCGGGCAGCGCGAGCCAGGCCCTGATCTCCACGCCGTCGTCGGCGACCGCGGACACCTCGGTGAGCGTCCCGGGGATCTCGACCTTCGGCGCCGGGGACGGCAGCTCGGTGATCCCGCCGCCGCCCAGGTCGATGCTGACCGGAGCGGGCGGGGCGTCGGGGAAGCTGCGCAGCGCGTACAGGCGCCGCCCGTCGGGCGAGGGGCACAGCTCCTGGTAGGCGCCGTCGGGCGGGGTGAGGCGCTCGTGCTCGCCGGAGAGGCTCACCTTGAAGATCGGGCGCCTGCCGTGGTCGTCGGCGGCGACGTAGAGCGAGCCCGAGTCGGGCGCCCAGGCGACGCCCGCGGCCGGCAGGGCGACGGTGCTCGCCTGTCCGCCGTCCTGCCCGGCCTCCAGGGGACCGATCCACAGCGTGTACTCGACCGGCCGGTCCACGGCGCCGGGGCGCATCATCAGGCAGGCGACGTGACGGCCGTCCGGGGAGACGGTCACCAGTCCCGCGACCTCGAGGGCGGGGTCGGACACCAGGGTGCGCCGCTCGCCGGTGGCCACGTCGATCGCCACCAGCTCGAACCGGACGCCGCCGGTCGGCAGCGGCACGCCCCAGGAGGTGACGACGGTGGAGCCGTCGGGGGTGAGCGCGAAGGAGACCTCCTGCAGCGCGCCGCCCGGGTCGGGGGTCAGATCGCGCGGCTCGGCGAGCGCCGGGAGCGCGGCGGCGAACAGCCGGGTCCGCGCGGGGCCGAGGTCGTGGTCCCAGAAGCGGACGGGATATCCCTCGTGCAGGACCGCGCTGATCCCGGCGTCCTTCCTGGCCTTGCGGCGCTCGGCCTCGGAGGCGGCGTCGCCGTCGAGCACGTCCGCGGTGAAGACCACGCCGTCACCGGCGGTCTCGACGGCGCCGATGCCGCCGGGCCGGTCGGCCACCCTGCGCGCCTCGCCGCCCTTGGCGGACAGCAGCCACAGCGCGGGCACCTCGTCCTCGGGCTGGTCCTTGACGTCCGGGTCGGGACGCCGCGACACGAACAGCAGGTCGCCGTCCCGGGTGAACCGGGCGCCGGTCTCCCCCTTGGCCGAGCGGGTCAGCCGGAACGCCTCACCCTCGGGCTCGACCGGCACCTGCCAGATGGAGGTTCCGTAGGACTTCCCATCGGGGTTCAGCGACTGGACGACGGACACCAGCCGGGACCCGTCCGGGGACAGTTGCAGCGACAGCACTCGGGGAATGGCGACAAATTGGCGTATGTCCTTGAAGAGGCTCACTTCCCCGAACCTACCCCCCTCTCCCGCCGCCGCCCCAACACCACACCCACCCCGCCCCGCGCCGACGCCGCAGAGCCCTCCCTCCGCGCCCCGCGCCCGCGCCGACGTCAGCGCCGCAGAGCCTTCCCTTCGCGCCTCGAGTCGCCGCACATCCCTCCTCTGTGCCTCGCGCCGCCGCACACCCCTTCCTCCGCGCCTCGCGCCGGCGCCGCCTCGCCTTCGCACGGTGCTTCCCGACGCCGCTCCCCGACGCCGCATCCCGCGCGATGGGGTTGGATGGAGGCATGGCTCGTTACGACGCGTTGCTGATCGTCTCCTTCGGCGGGCCCGAGAAGCCCGAAGACGTCATGCCGTTCCTGGAGAACGTCGTCCGCGGCCGGGGCGTCCCCCGCGAGCGACTGCTGGAAGTGGAGGCCCACTACCAGGGCTTCGGCGGGGTCAGCCCGATCAATCAGCAGTGCCGCGACCTGATCGAGGCGCTGCGGCCCGAGGTGGACCTGCCGATCTACTGGGGCAACCGCAACTGGCACCCGTTCCTGCGCGACACGCTGGGCAAGATGGCCGCCGACGGCGTCACCCGCGCGGCCGCCTTCATCACCGCCGCCTACAGCTCCTATTCCAGCTGCCGCCAGTACCTGGACGACATCGCCCGGGCCAGGGCCGAGGTCCCCGGCGCTCCGGAGATCGTCCGGCTGCGCCACTACTACGACCACCCCGGCTTCATCGCCGCGATGACCGACCACACCCGCGAGGCCCTCGAACGGCTCCCCCAGGAGCACCGCGACGCCGCCCGGCTGGTCTTCACCGCCCACAGCATCCCGGTGTCCATGGCCGCCTCCTCCGGCCCGTCCGGTGGGGCGTACGAGGCCCAGTTGCGCGCCGCCGCCGCGCTGGTCGCCGGCGACCGGCCGTGGGACCTGGTGTGGCAGAGCCGCAGCGGCCCGCCCCAGGTGCCGTGGCTGGAACCCGACGTGTGCGACCACCTCGCCGCCCTGCACGAGGGCGGCACGAGCGCCGTGGTGCTGGTGCCCATCGGGTTCGTCTCCGACCACATGGAGGTCGTCTACGACCTCGACACCGAGGCCGCCGCCGTCGCCCGCGACCTCGGCATGCACCTCACCCGCGCCGCGACGGCCGGCACCCATCCGCGGTTCGTCTCCATGGTCCGCGAACTGCTGGACGAACCCGAGCCCGCGGCCTGCCTCGCCACCTGCTGTCCCGCCCCCCGCCCCCGCCCCCAGGCGTAGGCGCGGGCCTCGCGCTCAGGCGCGGGCACCAGGTCCCGCGCCAGCAAGGGCGCAGGCCCACTTGCGGGCGCGGGCGTCGCGCTGAGGCGTAGGCGCGGGCGTAGGCGTCGCGCTGAGGCGTAGGCGTCGCGCTCAGGCGTAGGCGCGGGCGTAGGCGTCGGCGATGCCGAGGACCTTGTTCACGTAGTCCCAGGAGTGGTTGTAGCGGAAGACCGCCGAGCGGAGCTTCGCGCCGCCCTGCCCGGCGCCGTTGGCGCACAGGTAGCGGGCGGCGCCGGGCACGGCGTCGTACGGGCTCCAGATGTCGGACCTGCCGTCCCCGTCGCCGTCCACGCCGTAGGCCTTCCAGGTGGCCGGCATGAACTGCATCGGGCCGAGCGCGCCCGCCGAGGACGGGCCGTTGTTGCGCCCGTGGCCGCTCTCGACCTGCCCGATGGCGGCCAGGACGGTCCACGACAGCCCCGGGCAGCCCTGCGCCGAGAGCTTGTAGAGGTCCAGGTAGCCGGCCGGCCGGCCGACCCGGTAGGTCCCCGGCTGGGCCTGCGCCGTCAGCGGTGCGGTGCTCGGCGCCGCGCTCGGCGGGGCCACCGGCACGGGCGTGCCGGCCGCGCTCCGGGCGCCGACCACCACCACCTGTGCGCCCGCGCCCAGCAGCCGCCTGACCCGCACGCCAACGGCCGCCGCCTTGCCCGCCGGGGTGTGCACGAGAACCGCCACGCCGGGGACCATGCCGAGCGCGCGGCCCACCTCCTTGCCGACCAGCCCGTCGACGCCCGGCAGCCCGAACGGCGCCGACGCGGCGACGCGCAGCCGCGACCCGGCGCCCGCCTCGTACTCGCCGCCGAGCTGGAGCAGGTAGCGGCCGGCCGTCCTTGACTCGGCGATGAACTCTCCGCGCGCCAGCGCGCTCCACACCTCGGGCTCCTCGGCCACGGCCTTCGGCGCCCACGGGCGGAACTCCGCCGGGTCGACGGCGAGCAGGTTCAGCGTGGCCGTGGAGAAGCGCACCGCCCCGGCGTCGGCCAGCGTCACCTTGCCGACGTACTTCAGCGCGGCGATCCGCCGCAGCGCCGCCTCGGTCACCGGCGTGCGGGCCACGGCGATCAGCCGGGGCGGCGTGGCGGCCACCCGCTGGTACGCCGCCGAGCCGGAGGCGGTCGCCTCGGGAGAAGGGGTCGTCGTAGGCCTGGCGTTCGCGTCCGGACCGGCGTTCGCGTCCGGACCGGCGTTCGCGTCCGGACCGGCGTTCGCGTCCGGACCGCGCGTGGAGGTCGTCGTCTTCGGTCCCCTGTCGCTCTTCGGTCCCGTCTCGCTCTCGGGTCCCGCGGTCCTCTTCGGTCCCGTCTCGCTCTTCAGTCCCGCCGTCCTCTTCGGTCCCGCGATCGTCTTCGGTCCCGGGCTCGTCCTGGGGTCGACGGTGGTTCTCGGAGCCGTGGTCGTCCTGAGGTCCGGGGTCGCCATGGGGTTCGCCGTCGTGCTCGGGTCGACGGTCGTCCTGAGGCCGGTGCCGCCGTCCGGGACGGTGGCGGCGGAGGACGGGAGCGGCGACCCGGCCACGATCGGGCCCGGCGTCAGGACCGGGAACGGCGACACCTGCGCGGACAGGTCACCGACGCCGGCCAGTTGGGTGCGGGCGGCGGCGGGAACGGCGCCGGCCGTGCCACGGCTGACCAGGAAGGCTCCGCCGGCCGCGACGCCGAGGACGATCAGCAGTGCCAGCCCGGCCATGACGGCGCGCGCCGGCAGCGGCCGAGGGGGAGGGGACACTTGACCCACGTTAGCCCCAGGAGTCCGTATTCGTGTACGTTGCCGGAAAATCACTTGAGCCGCGCTTCGATGGTGCGCGAAGGTGATGCGACACCGTAAGACGTGCGCCGGGGGCGTGCGAAAGGGGCGAGATCGTGGTCGGGCCGTATCGAGATCTGTTCAGCGCGCCCGGCACCAGAGGCTTCGTGATCGCCGGGTTCGTCGGGCGGATGCCCATGTCGATGCTCGGCATCGGCATCGTGCTGCTCATCTCGGCCCTCACCGGCTCGTACGCGACCGCTGGAGCGATCTCGGCGACGGTCGCCATCGCCTACGCGGTCGCCGCCCCGCTGTCCGGACGGCTGGTCGACCGCTTCGGCCAGGCCAGGGTACTCATGCCGCTGGTGCTGCTGCACGGCGCCGCGCTGGTCGTGCTCATGCTGTGCACCGCCCTGGGCGCGCCCATGTGGGCGCTCTTCGTGTCGGCCGTGGTCGTCGGCGGGGCCGCGACCTCGCTCGGCTCGATGGTGCGGGCCCGCTGGTCGCACATTCTGGGCCGCTCCGCGAAGCTGCACACGGCGTTCTCGTTCGAGTCGGTGGCCGACGAGGTGATCTTCGTGGCCGGACCCGCCCTGGTCACCGGCCTGACCACCCTGGTGAACCTGTACGCAGGCCTGATCTTGGCCCTGGTGTCCACCGTCGTCGGCACGGTGGCGTTCTCGCTGCAGCGCGGCACCGAGCCGCCCGTGCGCCCGGCGCACGCGCAGTCCGGCAGCCCGATCACCATCCCCGGCGTCGCGCTGCTGTCGTGCGTGTTCCTGGCGATGGGCGCGGTCTTCGGGTCGGTCGACCTGATCACCGTGGCCTTCGCGGAGGACCACGGCGCCAAGGCGGCCTCGGGTCTGCTGCTCGGGTCGTTCGCGGGCGGCAGCATGGTCTCCGGGCTCTGGTACGGGTCGCGGCGCTGGCGCATCTCGCTGCGCCGGCGGTTCACGCGCGGCATCGCGGTGTTCGCCGCCGGCCTGACGCCGATCCTGCTCATCGGGGACATCAAGGTCATGGCGATCGCCCTGTTCTTCGCCGGGCTGGCCATCTCCCCCACGATCATCACCGGGTACGCGCTGATCGAGCGGCTGGTGCCGGGTCACCTGCTCACGGAGGGCATGTCGTGGGTGTCCACGGCGGTCGGCTTCGGCGTCGCCATCGGCGCCTGGGCGGCGGGACGGCTGACCGACGCCTTCGGCGCGTCCAACGCCTACGCGTTCTCGTTCGTGTGCGCACTGCTGGCCGTGGCGATCGGCCTCGGCGGCAGCACCTTGCTGCGCACGCCCGAGGCCGGTCATGCCGAGGCCAGCTCCCCCGCCACCTGATCTCCGCCCCTGCCCGGCGGCGGGGCCGGCGGATCCGCCCGCGGGCGCCGCACATGAGAGCTGCTCACATCTCTGGTCTTCGGCGTGCCACGTGGTTATCGTGCTCGTGCATGAAGGCCGTCTTCCGCAACTGGGCCGGCAACCAGTCCGCCGTCCCCGCCGAGGTCCGCACCCCCGCCTCCGCCGGCGAGGTGTCCCAGGCCGTGCGGGACGCCGCCGCGCGCGGCCTGCGGGTCCGCATGGTCGGCACCGGGCACTCCTTCACCGGAGTGGCGATCACCGATGGCATCCTGCTGCGGCCGGACGCGCTCACCGGCGTTCAGGAGGCCGGCGACGGCCGGGTGCGGGTCGCGGCCGGCACGCCGCTGCGCGTGCTGAACGAGGAGCTCGACCGGCGGGGGCTCGCGCTCGCCAACATGGGCGATATCACCGAGCAGACCGTCGCCGGCGCGATCCAGACCGGCACCCACGGCACCGGCCGCGACGTCGGCGGCCTGGCCGACCAGGTCACCGAGCTGGAGATGGTGCTCGCCGACGGATCGGTCGTCACGGTGTCCCACGGTGACCTGTTCGACGCGGCCCGGGTCGGCCTCGGCGCGCTCGGCATCCTCACGGCGGTCACGTTCAAGGTCGAGCCGTCGTTCCTGCTGCGCAGCGACCGGCGGCCCATGGCGCTGGGCGAGATGCTCGACTCTCTTCCGGAGATGACCGGCGAGAACGAGCACCTGGACTTCTTCTGGCTGCCGCACACCGACACCTGCCTGACCAAGCGCAACAACCGCACGCCCGGCCCCGCCGCGCCGCCCGGCGCCTTGCGCCACTGGCTGGACAGCGTCTTCATGGAGAACACGCTCTTCCACGCGCTGTGCGCGGTCGGTGGGCGCTTCCCGGACGCGATCCCCAGGCTGAACGGCATCTCCGCGGGCGCGCTGTCCGCCTCCTGTCACACCGACAAGGCGTACAAGGTGTTCACCAGCGTGCGCAACGTGCGCTTCCTGGAGATGGAGTACGCGATCCCGCGCGAGCGGCTCGGCCAGGCCCTGCGCGAGACCCGCGACCTCATCGAGCTCAGCGACTGGCTGATCACCTTCCCCATCGAGGTGCGGGTCACCCCGCCCAGCGACGCGTGGCTGTCCACGGCGTTCGGCAGGGAATCGGCGTACATCGCCTGCCACGTCTACCGCCCGACGCCCAACCCCGCGTACTTCGAGGGCGTCGAAGCGATCATGACGCGGCTCGGCGGGCGCCCGCACTGGGGGAAGCTGCACACCCGGGACGCCGCCTATCTCGCGACGGTCTATCCGCGTTTCACCGACTTCACGGCCCTGCGCGATGAACTGGATCCGGGCCGCCTGTTCGCCAACGACTACCTGACCGGCGTCCTCGGCTGACGCCGCATCCGTCGCGCCGGTGGCCGCTACCTGGCAGTGACCGCCGAGCCGTCCGAGGTTCCCGAGGTGCCGGTGCCGGACGTACCGGAGCCTCCGTCCGTCCCGCCCGAGGAGTCGCCCTGACCGCCGGTGTCCTGGTCGGCGGTCGGCCCTCCGGTGGCGCCGCCGGTGCTCTGCGGCGACGCGGCGTCCGACGGCTCGACCGACGGCTTCTGCGAGCCTCCGCCGGTCTGCCCGGACTCGTCCGTGGTGGGCTTGGCGGACCCGCCCGCCGAGGGTTCGCCCGCCGGCGCCTCGCCGGATTCGTCTCCGGGGGCGGACGGCGCCGGCGAGGGGTCTTCCCGATCGGACACCGTTCCGCCGAAGCTCGTCCCCGAGCCCTGCGCGCCGTGCACCGTCGCGGTCAGCGGTTTGCCGCTGACCAGCTCGAAGGCCACGATCCCGCCCATGCTCAGCCCGAAGGTGGCCACCGCCGCGGCGATCATCGTCACCCAGAGCGGCCTGCGTCCCGTCTTCCGGTGCGGAGAAAGCGGATCGCCGTCATTCCCGCCGGTCGGATGGGAATCCCCGTCGCCCCCGGCCAGCCGGACGGGCTCCCCGTCGCGCCCGCTCAGCCGCACCGGGTCGCCGGCGCCGACGGGCAGATCGGCGGGCCCGTTATCGCGGACGGTGGCGTGCACGGCCGTCGCCAGCCCCTCGTCTCCGGCCCGCGCGACCACCGTCTCCTCGGCCCGCTCGGCCAGTTCGTCGCTCTCCCGCTGCCCGGTGATCAGCGAGTGCGCCTCCAGGAGCCGGTCCTTCGTGCGGTGGATGTAGTGGGTGTAGATCGCGTTGCCGACCGTGGTGCCGGCGCTGGCCAGCGCCGCCCCGATCACCGTCCCGTGGACCCCGAGGAAGGACGCCGCCACGGCCGCCGTGGCCGCCGCCAGTGCACTGCCCGCGATCTGCGGTGCGCTCAGGTCCAGCCCTTGCTTGTCGCCCATCGGTCTCCTCGCCCGCCGTTCGTCGTCCCGCGTCCACGGCGGCCCGCTCCCCCCGGCCTCCCCGCGACGACGCCGCCGTGGCCGTGCGCGGCACGGGGCGTCTCGGGGCACGCCGGAGAGATCGGAACACCGCCGCATCGCTTCTATCCGGGATGGAACGAAACAACCATTTCACCCTGTTTTGGCCGGTCAGTCGGTGATCGACCGCTTCTCGCCGTCCCCGCTCGCCCGTCCCCCGGCGCACCGCGGGCCGGATCGCTCCATGCCGATCCGGTGTCCGTTCAGTGAAGTGGAGGGTGCGGAGTCGCGTGATTCGCGAGAATCTGGGAAGGACGCCTAACCCCGTTTGCTGCATATCGAGCAGCCGGTGGATAGGGTGAATGCGACATTTGAACCGCCTCTCATCGCTTCCCGCGTCTTTGAGGAAGGCGATGTTCGGACATGCCGGGTACGGTGCTGGCAGGCAACCGGCTCACGCGAGAGACTCAAGGGTCCGGGGGAAGATTGAGCACGACGACGAAGGGACTCGCATGCAGGAGCTCCGACTCGTCGCGGTGAGCGAGGACGGAACGTACCTCGTGCTGGCCACGGCCGGCAGGGGTACTCGGTTCACGCTTCCCGTCGACGAACGGCTCCGAGCGGCGGTCCGCGGCAACTTCTCCCGTCTCGGCCAGTACGAGATCGAAGTGGAGAGTCCGTTGCGCCCCAAGGAGATCCAGGCCCGCATCCGTGCGGGGGAGACCGCGGAGGAGATCGCCGCCACCGCGGGTATTCCGGTGGAGCGTGTCCGCTGGTTCGAAGGACCGGTTCTGCAGGAACGCGAGTACACCGCGCAGCAGGCTCAGCGCGTCGCCGTGCGAGTGCCCGGCGAGTCCACCCCCGGACCCACCCTCGGCGAACTCGTGACCGAGCGGCTGAGCCGCCGCGGCGTGCCCGCCGACGAGATCGACTGGGACTCCTGCAAGCGTGACGACGGCCTGTGGCGCATCAAGCTGGGCTTCGTCTGGAACGGTCACACCCGCAGCGCCGAGTGGCTGTTCGACCTGCGGCGGCGCCATGTCACCCCCTACGACGACGAGGCGCTGCGGCTGTCGGCCACCGAGTACGTCGAGCCTTCCGAGGAAGCGACGGTGACGCCCTTCGTGCCGAGGCTCGCCGCCAAGCTCGCGCCCGTCCCGGCCATCCCGGTCGAGGCGCCCGCATCCCTGCCCGGCGTCCCGCGACACGACTCCGGCCTGCGCGACCACCCGGAGCAGCCGCGCGCGGAGTTCCCCCGCGACCACGGCGACCACTCGCGCCCCGAAGTCTCCCGCGCCGGCGCGGAGGCTTCCCGGCCCCACCCGGACGCTTCCCGGACCCACCCGGACGCCTTCCGGCCCCATCCTGAAGGGCCACGGACCTCCCCCGAGGCACCCCGGCCCTACTCTGAGTCCGCGCGCATCCACCAGGAGCCGCCGCGCGGCGATCGCCTCGAGCCCACCTACGCGGCCCTTCCCCCGCACGCCCGCCAGGCGCCCACTGCGGAGCCGTCACGCGCCGATCTCCACGAGTTCCCGCAGCCCGTGCCCGCGTCCCCGCGCGCCTCCGCAGAGGTCGACCTGCGCGAGCCCACGCAGTCGTACCCGCGCGAACCGGCAGGTACGGAACCACGCGACTCCACCCAGGCCGGCCCGCGCGAGCCTGTGCGTACGGACTTGCGCGAGCCCGCACACGCGGATCCGCACCAGCCCGCACAGGCGGATCCGCGCGAGCCGACCACCCCGCGATACGGCGAACCGGCGGCCTACCGCCAGGAGCCGGCCGCGCCGTCCCACGCCGAGCCGGTGCCCACCCACGACCCGGCGCACGTCCAGCACCTGCGGCACGAGCAGCCGCAGCACGAGCGCCTGGAGTCCGAGCAGGAGCAGCCGCGGGATGCCGCCGAAGCAGTCGAGCCGTACCTGACGGCACTCGCCGCGTCCGAGGGTTCCCAGCACCCGGCGGCCGGCCAGGCCCACGACGACACACCCGCCCCGATGACGGCGCGGCCCGTCGCGCGGGCTGAGGCCACGGTCGAGACGGAAGCAGCCGCGCACGCACAGCAAGCCGCGCACCCCGACTCGGCCACACCCACGCCGCCGACCGCCCAGACGCAACCCGCCACGCACGCGCAGCCGACCGCCCAGGCGGAGCTCGCGAACACCCAGCGGCCGGCCCAGCCCGGACCAGCCGCGCACGCGCAGCCGACCGCCCAGACCGAACCGGCTCCGCACGCTCAGCCGACGGCGCACGCCGAACCCGCCACGAACGCGCAGGCCACCGCCCGGACGGAACCGGCGCACGCTCAGCGCCCCGTCGAGGCGGATTCGACCGCGCAGGGCGATTCGACCGCGCAGACGGACCCGACCGCGCAGACGGACCCGGCCGAGCCGGTCGCCGTTCAGCAGGCCGCCGCGACCGTGCCGGCGGCACCCGCCATCAGCGCCCCGGCGGCCACGGCGGAGCCTGATGCGGCATCGGCTGCTTCGCCGGCGGACGAGACGCGCCGGGAGGCCGCCATCCCGGCCGCCCAGGGCACGCGGACGCCGTCGGCCGAGTCGGCCACGACCGTCACGCCGGACGCGGCCGACGCCGAGCGGACGCCGGCCGATGCGGAGCGGCCCGAAAGCGAGGCCGCACGGCAGGACGTGCCCGCCGCACCGGTGGCGCAGCCCGCTCCCCAAGCGGCTCCCGCCCCAGCGGCCGCGGCGACCGTCGCCGAACCCGCTCCCGCAGCGGCCCCGGTGGCCCGGCCCGCGCCGACCGCCGCCCCTGTGCCACGCCCGGCACCGACGGCCGCCCCCGTGGCACGGCCCGCGCCCACGGCCGCCCCGGTCGCCCGGCCCGCACCCACGGCCGCCCCGGTCGCCCGACCGGCCCCCTCGGCGGCGCCGGTCGCGCGACCCGCACCCTCGGCCGCTCCGGTGGCCCGGCCCGCGCCCGGCGCCAAGAAGTCCGCGGCCGCCAGGAAGGCCGAGGCGGAGGATGCCGCGGTCGCCGTCCCGGCGGCGCGCACCAGCGGCGAGGCGGCCGACCGTCCCGCGGCCGCCGCCGAACCCGAGAAGGCCGAGCAGCCGGAGAAGGAGCCGAAGGCCGCCGAGCCCGCCGTTCCTCCGCAGGCTCCCAAGCCGCGGCCCGCGCGCAAGGGGTCGCGTGGCCGCCGTGCCTCCGTCCCCACCTGGGACGAGATCATGTTCGGCGCCCGCCGCCAGGACTGACCTCACCACCCAACGGCACCGCCCCATGGCAGGTCCACCGGCCCCCTACCGGCGGGCCTGCCAAGAACCCGCGCCCACTCCCCCGGCCGGCTCACCCTTCACCGACCAACGGCCCGCGGACCTCGACCTCGGGCCGGTCGGCTCACGGCCCGATGAGAGTCGACCTTGGACAGGCCGACCGACGGCCCCGCTGACCTCGACTCAAGGCGGACCGACCGACGGCCCGGTGAGGGCCGACCTTGAGTGGGGGCCGGCCGATGGACCGGTGAGCTGGGCCTCGAACTTGGGGGGCGTTCGCCGGTTCAGCGTTCGGCGGTGAAGGGGGTGATCCAGTCGGGGGTGACCTCGGCGGCGAATCGGACGCCCTGTTCCTCGCCGGTGTCGATCGCGGCGTAGCCTCCGCTCCCGGCGCCGACTCCGGCGATGACCGTCAGGACCCTTGACCGCCGCTGGAACCAGGTCTGCCGCAGAGTCCAGCCCACCACGGCGCGGCGTTCCACCACGGCCTGCGACCGGGGAAGCGACCCGGACCGCACGGCAAGGCGGGCGCCGTCGTAGGCGTGGCCGAGCGAGCGATAGCGGTCGAGCCCGAGGGGGACGCCGAGCGCGGCGACGATGACCGCGACGACGCCGAGCACGACCCAGCCGAGCAGGAAGGCGACCACGGCGACGGCGGCGCCGGGGGCCACGGCGCGGAAGAGCCGCCGCTGCAGTGCTTTCGGGGGGTGCGGACGCAGCGCCGCGCCGAAGGGGCCGATCGCCTCGGCCGCCACGCGGACGGCGAAGTCACGCGGCGCGACGGGGAGCAACTGGCCTCGTGTCCGTGAGTCGCCGAGGCCGGTGACGATCGCCCAGAGTCGCACGATCTTCACGCGCCGCTCGAGGACACCGTCGGCGATCTCGTAACCACGGATCCTGGCGTGTTCGAGCGCCACGCTGCGCCGTGTGATCAGCCCCCGTTCGGCCACCAGCGAGGAGCCGCGCCGGCTCAGCGTGAAGTGCCAGTTGAAGACCGCGTACATGACGGCCCCGGCCACCGGCATCGCCAGCACCAGTGCGATGGCGACCGCGACGAGCAGGAGGGGCCGGTGCCACAGCCACTCCCCCACGCCGATGGCGGCGCGCTCGCTCAGGCCGAACTCGTTGCCCCACTGAAACGCCAGGCCGACCGCGCCGCCCAGCAGGGCGAACGGGGTGAACAGGAACGCCCCGGACAGCGGGCCGTACAGCAGCCAACGCCAGGGAACCCGCGCGTACACCTGTTCCGGCTCGCTGACGGGCGTGGCCATCGGCGCGGGCCAGGCCCCGGGAACGGAGCCGGACGCCGCCGCACCGGCCGCACCGGCCGTGCCGGCCGTGCCCGCCATGTCCTCCAGGTCCGCCCTGGCCGCTGCACCCGCCGTGCCCGCCGCACCCGCTCTGCCCGTCGCGGCCGCGGGGCCGGCGTCGTGCCGCGCGGCACGGCTGCGCCGCAGGAGCACCTCACGCAGGCGTCCGGCCTCGGCGAGGGGGAGCCCGTCCAGTTCGCCCTCCTGCTTCTCACCTCCGCCAGCGCCGGTGTCGATGCGGACGACGGCGAGGCCGAAGAGGCGGTGCAGAGGCGGGGTGGTGACGTCCACGCCCCTGACACGGTGGAGCGGGATCGTCCGGACCGATCGGCTCACCAGCGACCGCGTGATCTCCAGCCGGTCACCGGCGACCCGGAAGGTGAAGGTGACCCAGCGCACCACGGCGTACCCGATCGACCCGACGACACCGAAGGCGGCCCAGAGGAACGACGACGGTGAGAAGCCGCCCACGAACAGCACGCCCATCAGGGGAAAGAACAACGAAGGCAGCATGCGCGCCAGATCGGTGAGCAGCACCAGCGGGCTCACCCGCGACGGCGCCCCCCATGCCGCATCCGCAGGCCCTCCAGGAGGCCCGGGAGGCGCGGGAGGCCCCGACTTTCCAGGGCCGGTGGGGCCGGCCGTGCCGGTCGGACCGGCCGGACCTGGGGGGACGGGACGGTGCGAGGGCTGGGACGGCTCGTCGCGGAGAGCGGGATCCTCGGTCAAGTGGCGTCGTCCCTCAGTTCGTGGGCCCGGTGCGCGAGGTCCTCGGCCAGCCGGGCCGCCACGGTGAAGTCGAGGCCCTTGATGGTCGACGAACCGGCGTAGGACGCCGTGCGGATCTCGACCGTGGCCAGACCCAGAAGGCGCTCGAACCAGCCCTGCTCCTTGTCCACCGTCTGGATGCGGCTGACCGGCACGAACACCCACTGGCGGCTGAACCACCCGGACCGGGCGTAGACGACGTCGTCCGCGAGCTCCCATCGGTGGACGGCGTACCGCCACAGCGGCTCGATCACTATGAACGGGAGCTCCACGACGCCGAGCACCCCGGGCAGCCACCAGATGTGCTCGCGGATCCACGACGGCACCCAGGACCAGCCGGAACCGGAGACCCAGGACGCCACCAGAGCGGTGCCCCCCACCAGCAGGACGTACCCGACGAGCGCCTCCAGCAGCCACAGCGTGATCGCGCGGCGCGAGACACGGTGAGCGGGATCACGCAGGGGAGCAGTCACGTCCCCCAGCCTAACGAGATCCCCTACCGGCCGGACGTGGCGGTGTCAGCGATCTGTCAGCGGCCGGGGCCGGGCGATGATCGGTCCTCAGGGAAATGTCAGTGCCGTCCAGCAGAATTCTGGTCAGTCACCCGGGCCGCGAGCCGAGAGTGACGGTCTTTCCCCCTTCACTTGAGGAGCTCGAAGCGATGCGATATGCGGTCCAGGCGGAAGGCCTGGTGAAACACTACGGGGAGACGCGCGCGCTCGACGGCGTCGATCTCGTCGTCCCCGAGGGCCGGCTGCTGGGTGTTCTCGGCCCGAACGGCGCGGGCAAGACGACCGCCGTGCGGATCCTCGCGACCCTGCTCAGACCCGACGCGGGCCGGGCGTCGGTCGGAGGTTTCGACGTCGGCCGCGAGGCGCACAAGGTCCGTTCCCTCATCGGCCTCACCGGGCAGTACGCCGCCGTGGACGAGACGCTGACCGGCGTGGAGAACCTCGTGATGATCGGCCGCCTGCTCGGCGTCTCCCGCGCAGGCGCGCGGCGGCGCGCCGAGGAGTTGCTGTCACGGTTCGACCTGACCGACGCCGGCGGGCGCGCCGCCAAGACCTACTCGGGGGGCATGCGCCGCCGCCTCGACCTGGCGGCGAGCCTCGTCGGCCGGCCCCAGGTGCTGTTCTTGGACGAGCCGACCACGGGCCTCGACCCGCGCAGCCGCACCGAGCTGTGGGACGTCGTGCGCGGCCTGATGGCCGAGGGCGTCACCGTGCTGCTCACCACGCAGTACCTCCAGGAGGCCGACGAGCTCGCCGACGACATCGTGGTGTTCGACCACGGCCGCGTCATCGCCTCCGGCACCTCCGACGAGCTGAAGGCCACCACCGGCGCGCAGGTCCTCCAGGTGCGGCCGCTGCTCGGCGAGCACATCCGGCTGGTGACCGATGTGATCACCGACGTGATCGGGGCGCGGCCCGAGGTGAGCGGGGGCCTCGCGACCGTGAACGTCAATGACCCCAAGGTGGTGCCCGCGATCGTGCGCCGCCTGGACGATCTGGGCGTGGTGGCCTCCGAGCTGAGCCTGCGCAAGTCCAGCCTCGACGAGGTGTTCCTGGCCCTGACCGGCCACCGCGCCGTCGAGGACGACACCTCCGCGCGGCACACCGAGCAGAAGGAAGAGGTGCCCGCGTGACCACGCTGACCGAGGCCGTTCCAGCGCCCGCCATCGCCGCACGCGTCGGCCCGGCCGCCGCGTTCCGGCACACCATGACGCTCGCCTGGCGCAGCCTGGTGCAGATCAAGCACAACCCGATGGAGCTCCTGGACCTGTCGGTGCAGCCCATCATGTTCCTGCTGCTGTTCACCTATGTGTTCGGCGGCGCGATCTCCGGGTCCACCTCCGAGTACCTCCAGTTCTCGCTGCCGGGGCTGGTGGTGCAGAACATGCTGTTCGCCACGCTGACCACCGCCATCGGGCTGAGCACCGACATCAACAAGGGCGTGTTCGACCGGCTGCGCAGCCTGCCGATCGCGCGGTCGGCGCCGCTGGCCGGCCGCATCGTCGCCGACACGCTCAAGCAGGTGTGGGCGTTCGCCCTGTTCGTGGGCCTCGGCACCGTGCTGGGGTTCCGCGTCCACACCGGGTTCGCCGGGGTGCTGGGCGCGCTGGCCCTGCTGCTCGGCTTCGCCCTGGCGATGTCCTGGCTGTCGGTCCTGATCGGCCTGACCGCCTCCGAGCCCGAGAAGGTGCAGATCATCGCGTTCTCGGTGATGATGCCGCTGACCTTCACCTCCAACGCCTTCGTCCCCACCAAGACGCTGCCCGAATGGCTGCAGCGGTGGGTCGAGGTCAACCCCGTCACCCATCTGGCCGACGCGGTCCGCGGCCTGCTCAGCGGGGGGCCGGTGGCCGGCCACGCGACGATCTCGCTGGCCTGGGGGCTCGGCATCGCCCTCGTCTTCGCCCCCCTGTCCCTGCGCGCCTTCCGTTCCCGCGGCTGAGATCCGGGTCGAGGCTCCGCCGCCATCCCAGCGGAGACCCGCGGCAGAGAGGCCGCCGGGGGCGGGGTGGGTCAGGGCTCGGGGGCTAGGGCGGGGGGAGGGTGCAGGTGGCGGTCGAGCAGGGTGCGCAGGGCGGACGGGGGCAGGGCGCGGCCTCGTTCGTGGGCGAGCCGGTACTCCTGCGAGCCGAGCGCGGCGACCGCGGCGCCGGCGATGCGGACGTGGTCGTGGCCGACCACGTCGTCGAGGCCGCGTACGCGGGCGGCGGCCCCGAGCAGCATCGCGGCGGCCGTGGCGTCCTCGCGCACGACCAGGCCGGCGACGGCGATGAGCGCCAGGCCGAGCGCCCCTGCGTCGTGCGTCGACCAGGCGAGGCGCAGCGCCTCGGCGTGCGCCTCGCGGGCGGCCTTCGGCTCGCCTTCCTGATCGGCGAGCAGTCCCATGGACGAGTGCAGCAGGGCGCGGAACGGCGCGGGCATCAGGTCGTCGGAGGCGCGGGCCAGGGCCCGTTCGTAGTGGAACCGGGCCAGCGGCAGGTCGCCCTCCTCGCGGGCGAAGTCGCCGCGCACGCTGTGCACCCCCGACTCCCCCATGAGGTCACCCGATATGCGGCAGGTCTCCATCGCGCGGTCGAGCACCGCCTGGGCCGCGGCGCGGTCGCCTGAGGCGTGCAGGGCCATCGCGAGCCGGGTGCGCATGTACGGGGTGTCCTCCACGGCGCCGATCTCCTCCACCAGGGTCAGCGCCTCGCTGATCGTCGTGATGGTGGTGGCGTTGTCCCCGCGCAGTGTGCTGGCCTCGGCCAGGGCGGCCATGGCCGTGCTGACGCCCCACCGGTCGCCCACGCCGCGGAAGCCTTCGAGCGCGGCCCGCACATCGGCCTCCCCTTCGGCGAGGCGGCCGGCGTTGTAGCGCAGGTGCGCGCGCAGCAGGTGGGCGGAGGCCACCACCCACGGGTCGGGGTCGCCGAACATCTCGCTCAGCAGCCGCGCGGAGCCTGCGGCATGCGTGACGAACAGGGCCAGCACTGGCTCGGCGAGCGAGAGCACCGCGGGCCAGGGACGCATCACCGACGACCTGGCCAGGCGCAGCGCCTTCTCCAAGATGTCCATGGACTCCCGCCACTGGGTGGCGCCGCCCGCCATGAGGATTCCCTGGACGGCCATGGCGACCGCCCGTTCGCGCGGCCCGGCGTCGTCGGCCCCCTCCACCAGGGCCATCACCTCCGCGGCACGCTGGGCGCCCTCCGTGCGGCGTCCCATGAGGAACCAGTACCAGCCGAGCGCGCCGACCAGCCGGAGCGCGAGGTCGCGGCCGTCCGCTCCGACGGCCCAGCGCAGGGCCGCGGTGAGGTTGTCGTGCTCGGCCGACAGGCAGGCCAGCCACTCCACCTGCTCGGCCCGGCGCAGCCGCGGCTCGGCGGTCTCGGCCAGAGCGGTGAAGAAGCGGGCGTGCGCGAGCCTCACGCCGGGCTCCTCGCCCGACTCCGCGAGCCGCTCGGTGGCGTACGCCCTGATGGTCTCGAGCATCCGATAGCGCTCGTCGTCGTAGGCGACGAGCGACTTGTCGACCAGCCTGCCCAGGGTGTCGAGCACCTCGGCGCGGGTCAGCACGCCGTCCGCGCACACCGTCTCGACGGCCTCGAAGGTGGCGCCCCCGGCGAAGACGGCCAACCGGCGGGCGAGCACCCGTTCGGGTTCGTCCAGCAGGTCCCAGCTCCACTCGACGACGGCGCGCAGGGTCTGGTGGCGGGGCAGCGCCGTGCGGCTGCCGCCGGTGAGCAGGCGGAACCTGTCGTCGAGGCGGTCGGCGATCTGGCCGGCCGACAGAGTGCGCAGGCGGGCGGCGGCCAGTTCGATGGCCAGCGGCATGCCGTCCAGTTCGCGGCAGATGCGCGCGACCGCCTCGTCGTCCGGCGTGTGGCCGGGGCGGGCCATGGCGGCGCGGTCGGCGAACAGGCTGCGGGCGTGCTCATGATCGAGCGGCGGGACGTGCCACAGCAGCTCGCCGCCGATGCGGAGCGGCTCGCGGCTGGTGGCCAGGATGCGCACCTGGGGGCGGTCGGCGAGGATGCGGTCGGCCAGCCGCGCGGCCGCCTCGACGACGTGCTCGCAGTTGTCCAGGATGATGAGCCGTTCTCCGGGGCCGAGGGCGGCCACCACGGTCGCGGTCAGGTCCGCCGTCTCGAACGGCACGGGAGCCTGCGGGCGCATGGGGGCGCGGCCGGTGTCGCGCAGGCCGAGCGCGGCGAGCACCGCGCGCGGCACGTCCTCGGGGTCGCGCACGGGCGCCAGCTCCGCCAGCCAGACGCCCGCGGGCATGAGCCCGGCCAGCCTCTCCCCCGCCTCGACGGCGAGCCGGGTCTTCCCGGCGCCGCCGGGGCCGAGCAGGGTGACCAGGCGATGGCGGCCGAGCAGTTCGGCGGCGTGTCTCAGATCCTTGTCCCGGCCGACGAAGCTGGTCAGCCGGCCCCGCAGGTTGCCCTTCCGCGACCCCGCCCCACCCGGTTCGTTCCCCTTGCCGCCATAACCGGCCACGCCCAGCGCGCCGCTCGCGCCGCCGCCACCCCCGCCACCACCTTGACCGCCCCCCGCTGCATCGCCGGCGGCACCACCATCCCCAGAACCACCGTCACCGCCCTGACCGTTCACCCCCAGCACACCGGCGGCGACACCGCCATCACCTTCACCGCCCTGACCGGCCACGGCCGGCGCACCGGCCCCGGCACCCCCGGGAACACCGGGAACACCGGGAACACCGGGAACACCGTCACCGCCCTGAGCGACCACGGGAGGCGAGCTGCCGGCGACATCCCCGTCTTCGCCTCCGGCGGCGAGGTTCATCGCAGCGGACGCGGTTCCGGCGGTTCGCTGGAGTGGTGCGGCGGGTTCTCGGTGGGTGCCGCGGAGCATGGACAGGTGGAGGGCGGCGAGGGCGGGCGAGGGGTCGGCGCCGAGGTGGGCGGCGAAGGTGTCGCGGGCGGCCTGGTAGGCGGCGAGCGCCTCCACGCGGCGTCCGGCCGCGTACAGCGCGCGCATCAGCAGGCCGTGCGGCCGTTCGCGCAGCGGGTGGGCGGCGATGAGCGCGGGCAGCTCGGCCGGCAGATCGGCGTGCCGCCCGAGCAGCAGGCCGGCTTCGGCGCGGTCCTCGACGGCGGCCAGCCGCAGCCCTTCGAGGCGGGCGATCTGCGAGGCGATCTCCGGATCGGCGTCCCCGGCGCCCGTGAGGTCGCTGAGCGCCGGGCCCCGCCACAGCGCCAGGGCCTCCCCGAGGATGTCCGCGGCCCCGGCGGCCTCTCCGCGAGCCAGGGCCTCGCGGCCTTCGGCGGCCAGGCGAACGAATCGGTGGACGTCCACCTGATCCGGAGATATAACCAACCGGTAACCTGACGCTTCTGCGGCCACCACATCGCGTCCCAGGGCGGCTCGCAGGCGCGAGACGAGCGCCTGCAGAGCGTTGCCCGCGCCGCTGGGCGGGCCGGTGTCCCACACGGCGGAGACAAGCATGTCGACAGGCACGGTGCGACCGGCGCTGAGCAGCAACGACGCGAGGAGGGCGCGCAGCCGCCGACCGCCGATCGCGAGCGGCGCGCCGTCGTGAACGACCTCCAGCGGGCCGAGCAGCGCGAAGCTCAGGCGCGTCTCGGGCGCCGCCGCATCCATGCCTCGATTCTGGCCGATCCCACCGCTTCGCGGCGCCGCCCATTCCGGCGATGGGGTCAGGCCACCCCCGGAACGCGCGTAGCATCAGCGACCATGGGGCTGCCGAGAAACACCGTGCGGATTGGACGCATGGGACACCGACGCATCGCCGTCGCCGCGGCGACGGCGGTGGCGCTGTCGGCCGGTTGCGGCATCGTGGGCGGCGGCTCGCCCACCGAGAACTCGCTGGACGGGCTCAGCGTCTCGAGCCCGCGCTTCCGCGACCAGGCGCCCCTTCCTTCGGAGTTCTCCTGCACCGGGCAGTCGGGCAATCCGCCGCTGCGCTGGTCGGGCGTGCCGCAGAAGCAGACCAGGTCGATCGCCCTGGTGGTCGACGCCACCAACGCGCAGGGGGCGGTGGAGGCGCATTGGGTCCTGTTCAACGTCGACTCGCTCACCACCGAACTCGCGCCGAACAGTGTGCCCAAGGGCGCGCTGCAGGGGTTGTCCTCGAACGGCAAGGTGGGTTACGCGCCTCCGTGCCGTCCTGACGACACCTACCGGTTCAGCGTGTACGCGCTGAACGCCGAACTCGCTCTCAAGAACGGCGCCGGGCTCCGCGAGACGCTGGAGCAGATCGCCCAGCACACGATCGCGCGCGGGCGGCTCTCGGCGGCGCACATCGAGTGACATGCTGAGCACCGCAGGTAGTAATGGATACCGGATCTTCTCGTAGGGTGTGACAACGCTCATAGTGGTCGGACAGAATCAGATGCAATCCTCGAGCGCAGGTGGTCAACGGGGGCAGATCGCGTCGATGGCCGCGCGGTCTCCTCAGCGCCACTGGAAGGCGATGGCCATGAAGGTGGTGCAATGATCGCGGTCATTTTCGGCCTGGTCGCCGTCGTGCTGCTCGTACTGATGGTCGTTGCATTCGGCATGCGGTCCATGAACCGCCGCGAGAGCAACCTTCCTCCCGAGCGCCTGGAGAAGCTCGCCAAGCAGGCGGAGGATCCATCGGCCAAGCGTCCCGGCCGTCCCGCCGAGGAGACGTTCTTCGAGAGCTTCCCCGAGGGCTTCGACGCCTTCACCGAACCCGAGCGCGCCACCGCGCGGCTGCGGCCGGGCGGCAACAAGGCCGGCGCCCGTCCCGCCGGGCGGCCGGGCGGCCGTCCCGCTCCGCGCGGCAAGCAGGCGTCCTCGCGCGGACGCCGCGGCGTGGACGAGTGGGGCGACGCCGACGACTACGACGACGACTACTGGACGCGCGTCCGCGCGGACGACGGTGCCTTCGGCGGCACGATCGCCGCCCGGGTGGGCGCGAGCCGTCCCGACGTCGCCTCCCCATCCTCGGAGGCCGCCAAGCCTCCCGCGCCGAAGAACAAGGACGAGGTGGACGCCAACGCCGCCACCGTCCAGGCTCCCCTTCCCACCCGCTCGCCCGGCCGGTCGGGCGTGGCGGAGCCCTCGCGCGCGAGCGCGCCGCCGTCCTCCTCGGACGCGGCGGCCGCCGACCGCACGGTCGCCTTCTCCGCCCCGGTCCCCGCGCCGTCATCCCCGGCCGCGCCGCCCGCCGCGGTCCCGGCCGCGTCGGCGGCCGACGTCCTGGGCGCCATCGGCTCGGCCCAGTCGCCGGGCCGCACCCGCCGCGGCTCGCGTCCCGACCCGGCGGACCCGCTGGGCATCACCGACACCGGCCGCGCCAAGCCCCGGCGGCGTCCGGAGTCCGGCGGCGGCGACCCCGGCCGTCCCGCGGCTCCGGGCCGTCCCGCCGAACCGCGCAGGCGCACGGGCGCGGGCAGGCCCGCCGAGGCCGGGCGCGCCGCCTCCGGCCGTCCCGAGCCGGCACGTTCGGACCCGCCGGCCAACGGCCCCCGGGTCGACCCGCTCACCACCCAGCCGCGCATCGACCCGTTGTCCACCGGGCCGCTGGCGGGCGCGCACCCCACGGGGTCGCTCGCGAACGACCCGCTGTCCAGCGGCCCGCTGTCCGGCGGCGCCGCGTCCCGTGACCCGCTGAGCGCGCGCGATCCGCTGGGCGGCTCGCCTGCGGGCAGGGCGCCGTCCGGCGGCGCCGTGTCCGGGGCGGCGACGTCCCGCGGCCCGCTGCCCACCGGCCCGGGGTCCCGTCAGGCCGGTTCGGGCTCCACCGGGTCGCGTCCGGGCGGCCCCCTGGACGGCTCCCGCGCCGCGACCGGCCCCTTCGACGCGAGCCGTTCCTCGACCGGCTCCTACGAGGCCCCCCGGGCGGGTGGCTCCCCGCGCGGCACCGGCCCGCATCCGGCGTCCGGCTCGTTCGGGGCGGCGGGAGACTCCCGCGGCTCGACCCCGAACTCCGCCACCGGCGAGTTCCCCGCCTCACCGGCGGCGGACCAGTCGTGGCCGGCCCGCCCGGCCTACCCCGCCCCCGGCACCTACGACATCCTGGACGGGCCCACGTCCTCGGCGGCTTCCTCCGGCGAGACCTGGAAGGCGTCGGACTACCAGCTGCCCTCCTACGAGGGGTACGCGGCGGGGACGCCGGCCGTGCCCAGCGCCCCGTCCTACGAGGTGCGCCCGGGGTGGGCGACGATCGACGACTCCGACGCGGCCGGCGGGCCGACTCCTCCGGCGGGCATGCCCGCCGGCTCCTCCCGCGGTCCGCAGGCGTATGACGCCCCGGCCGGCCGGCCGTCCAGGGGTGACGACGCGCGCCCGGGGCCGGGCGGGCAGGGGCAGGGCTACGGCGGCGGCTACGAGGCCGACCGCGCCTCCTCCTCCGGCGCCACGTCCGGGTCGTGGGCGCAGCCCCAGCAGAACAACACCGGCGGCAGCTGGCCTTCCTACGGCGAGCTGTACGGCACGGCGGCGGGCGGCACCGAGGACCCGACCATCCAGTCGTCGAAGGGCACGCCGTCGCGTGGCGGCCACCGCCGGCCCACCGACACCGACTATCCCGACTATTACCGCTGATCACCCAGCATTCCATCGGTAGATGGAAAACGCGGCGGCCAAAGCCTTAATCGGCCGGCCGCCGCGTCGTATGGTCACAGCATGACCGGGCACACAGAATGTGACGAGAGTAAGACTCAGCGTATTCGATCGGTGCTCCGGCACGACCTTCCGGCCTCGCTGGTGGTCTTCCTGGTCGCCGTCCCGCTCTCTTTGGGCATCGCCGTCACCAGCGGCGCGCCGCTGATCGCGGGCCTGGTCGCGGCGGTGGTCGGCGGCCTGGTGGCCGGGCCGCTCGGCGGGTCGGTCGTCCAGGTCAGCGGGCCCGCGGCCGGCCTGGCCCTTGTGGTGTCCGAGCTGGTGCGCACCTACGGCTGGCGCGCCACCTGCATGATCACCCTGACGGCGGGGGCGCTGCAGATCGTCCTCGGCGCCTTCAAGGTGGCCCGCACGGCCCTCGCGGTGTCGCCCGCGGTGGTGCACGGCATGCTCGCCGGGGTGGGCGTGGTGATCGCCCTGTCGCAGCTCCACGTGGTGCTCGGCGGGCAGCCGCAGCGGTCGGCCGTGGAGAACATTCTGGAGCTGCCCGCGCAGATCGCCGACAACCACAGCCACGCGGTGGCGGTGGGCGTGCTCACCATCGCCCTTCTCGTCCTGTGGCCGCGCCTGCCGCGCGTCAACGTGATCCCGGCCCCGCTGGCGGCGCTGTCCATCGCCGCGCTGACGGCCGGCCTGCTGGGCTGGGACGTCGCCCGCGCCGACCTGTCGCGGGGGTTCACCGACTGGGCGACGCCGGTACCGCCCACGGGCGACTGGCACGGCATCGCCGGAGCCGTGCTGCTGGTCGCGCTCCTCGCCGGCGTCGAGTCGCTGCTCTGCTGCGTGGCGGCCGACCGCCTGCAGGACGGGCCGCGCGCCAACCTCGACCGCGAGCTGACCGGCCAGGGCCTGGCGAACCTCGTCTCGGGCGCGCTCGGCGGCCTGCCCGTGGCGGGCGTCATCGTCCGCACCACCACGAACGTGCGGGCGGGGGCCCGCACCCGGTGGTCGGCGACCCTGCACGGCGTGTGGGTGCTGCTGTTCGCGGTCTGCCTCGGGTGGTGCGTCACGCTGATCCCGCTGGAGGCGTTGGCGGCCCTGCTCGTCTTCATCGGCGTCCGCATGGTCAACCTGGGCACCGTCCGCGGCCTGCACGGACACGGCGAGCTGCCGATCTACGTGCTGACCATGGGCGCGGTCGTCGTGGTGGGCCTGGCCGAGGGGGTGCTGCTCGGCCTCTGCCTGGCCGCGCTGTTCGCCCTGCGGCGCCTCACCCGGGTGTCGATCCAGGTGCGGCTGGAGCCGGACGACCGCTGGCACGTCGTGGTCACCGGGTCGCTGACGTTCGTGGGCGTGCCGTCGCTGACCTCCAGCCTGCGGGCCATCCCGGCGGGCGCCGCCGTCGATCTCGACCTCAACGTCGACTTCATGGACAACGCCGCCTTCGAGGCCCTGCACGGCTGGCGTCTGGAGCACGAGCGCGGCGGCGGCACCATCGCCATCGACGAGATCCACGACCAGTGGTACACCACGGCGGCCGCGAGCGGGACGCGGGTGTCGGCGGCCAAGACGCCGCCGCGAGCGCCGGATCGCTGGTGGCTGCCCCGTGCGTACCGGCGGGGCGGCCCGCTGTCGCGCATCCCCGTGCGGCACGGGCAGACCTGGATGCCCTCCCGGGAAGGCGGCGACGAGACCGGCCCGCACGGGGGCGCCGTGCCCGACCTGCTCGCCGGCACCGCGGACTTCCAACGGCGCACCGCTCCCCTGGTGCGTCCCTTCCTCAACCGCATGGCGCGCACGCAGGAGCCCTCGCACCTGTTCATCACCTGCGCCGACTCCCGCGTGGTGCCGAACCTGATCACCGCGAGCGGTCCCGGCGACCTGTTCACGGTGCGCAACATCGGCAACCTGGTGCCCCGGCACGGCGCGGCCCCGCCGGACGACTCGGTGGTCGCGGCCATCGAGTACGCCACCGCGGCGCTGAACGTCTCCACGATCACGGTGTGCGGCCACTCGGGGTGCGGGGCGATGGCCGCGTTGCTCTGCGGGGGCGAGAACATCGGCGCCCTGCCGGGCCTGGGCAACTGGCTGCGGCACGGCGACCACACGCTCGCCCGCTACATCCTGTCCGACCCCTCCGGCGAGGACCACGGGCCGCTCGACCGGCTGTGCAGGGTGAACGTCGCCCAGCAACTGGACAACCTGCGCACCCACCCGTCGGTGGCCAGGCTGGTGGACTCCGGGCGGGTGCAGCTCGTCGGCCTGTACTTCGACATCGGCGCGGCCCGCGTGCACGTCCTGGACCGCGAGGGCTTCTCCCCGGTGACCACCTGCCCCCGCTGACCGGACAGGCCCACCGCTGACCGGACAGGCCCACCGCGGCGCGGACGGCCCAGGGCGACGCGCACGGCCGGCGGGCGCCGCCCGCGGCGGACGGCAGGCGGTGATCGCTCACGGTGAACGGCGCGCTCCAGCGGCCGCTCGGAGATCCGCTCACCGTGAAAACGTGCGGCGCGGCGGTCGCAGGGGGCGACAGTGGTGGACATGAGGATTCTGGTGATCGGTGGCTCGGTGTTCCTCGGCCGGGCCATCGTCGAAGAGGCGCTGCGCCGCGGCCACGACGTCACGACGTTCAACCGGGGGCGCTCAGGCGAGGACCGGCCGGGGGTGACGGCCCTCCGGGGCGACCGGGAGGTCCCCGACGACCTCCGGGCGCTGGCGGCGGGCCGCGAGTGGGACGCCGTCGTGGACGTGTGCGGGTACACGCCGAAGGTGGTCGCCGAGTCGGCCCGCGCCCTGTCCGGCCATGCCGGCACCTACACGTTCGTCTCCACCGTCTCGGCGATCTCCAGCTACCCCGCGCAGCCCGCCGACGAGTCCTCGCCGCTGTGGGAGTGCTCGCCGGACGCCGGCCCGCAGGACGGGGACTACGGGGTGCTCAAGGCCGGCTGCGAGCGGGCGGTCGAGCGCTATTTCGAGGGCGCCGCGCTGATCATCGCGCCGGGGCTGATCCTGGGCCCGTGGGAGAACGTCGGCCGCCTGCCGTCGTGGCTGCTCCGCATCGCCCGCGGCGGCCGTGTGCTGGCCCCGGGCGACCCCGAGACGCGCATGCAGCTCATCGACGCCCGTGACATCGCGGTGTTCACCCTCGACCAGACCGAGAAGGGGGTGAGTGACCGGTTCATCACCACCGGCCCGTCCGGGAACACCACCTTCGGGCGGTGGCTGGCCGAGTGCGCCGAGGTGACCGGCTCGGACGCCGAGCTGGTGTGGGTCGACGACCGCTTCCTCGCCGGCCAGGACGTGCAGCCGTGGGTCGAGCTGCCGCTGTGGCTACCGGCCGAGCCCGACGCGGCGGGCGTGTGGAAGGTCTCGGCCGGGAAGGCCGAGGCCGCGGGGCTGCGCTGCCGTCCGGTGGCCGAGACCGTGCGCGACACCTGGGACTGGCTCAAAGGTCACGACGAGGCGGCCCTGCGGGCCCGCTACCCGCGCTGGAGCAGTTACGGCCTCACCCCTGAAAAGGAGGCGGCCCTCCTCACCGCCTGGGCGGCCACCAGGTGACCGGCCCTTCCACGGCGGGCGCGCGACGTCTCAGCGGGTGAGCAGGTCGATCACACCCGCGATGCCCTCGTCCCCCTCGCACTAGTGCAGAGGTATGACGCCTCTCGTAGTCACTCCGCCGCTGTAGAGGGGTTTTGACCGATGTGATCGCTACGGCCGGTCTGCGGGTGTTAGCGTCGGCGACGTGGCAGACGTGGAGACCGGCGGTCCGGACCAGCACGAGAAGCCGAGGGCCTTCACCAGCCCCGGGCCCGACATGTCGTACGTGAAGACGCTGCGCCCACAGGACTACAACGAGGTCCTGTACGTGGGGCACTTCTTCCGCAAGGGCATGCCGGTGGTCATGGACCTCACCGGCATGTCGGACGCCGACGCCAAGCCGCTGGTCGACTTCGCGGCCGGGCTGGTCTTCGGCCGGCGCGGGGACATGGACCGCATCGCGCACAAGGTCTTCCTGCTGGTGCCCCCCGGCATGGTCATCAACGCCTGACCCGTTGCCGCGCCGGGGCCCTGCGGCCGGGCGGTCATGACACCTCCTTCCCGGCCGGCCGGCTTCGCCGTACGGCGATCTCTTCGGCCGGCCGGCTTCGCCGTACGGCGGTCTCGGCGGCCGTACCGTCGCCGGCGGCGGCGCCTTGGCGCCCCCTTCCCGGTGGTGGCGCCGTACCGCGATCTCTTCCGGGC
Source organism: Sphaerisporangium sp. NPDC004334 (assembly GCF_053602655.1). Lineage (NCBI taxonomy): Bacteria > Bacillati > Actinomycetota > Actinomycetes > Streptosporangiales > Streptosporangiaceae > Sphaerisporangium > Sphaerisporangium sp. NPDC004334. The sequence goes on along the minus strand of NZ_JBSGDZ010000002.1, from coordinate 35,257 downwards.
CCGCGCCGCACCGTGATCTCGTCGGCGGCCGCGCCGTGCCGTGATCTCGTCGGCGGCCGCGCCGTGTCTTGATCTTCTCTGGGGCCGCACCGTTCTGGCATCATCAAGCAACTCAGGTTGACTAAGAGGGAATTGGTCAACTACGGTTGCTTACATGTCCGGTGTTGAGAACTCCGCGTCCCGGGAGCCCGCCGACGCGCTGGCGGCCGTCGCCGCCCTCAGGCGCCTCGCCGACCAACTCGAGGACGCCGCCGTCGAACAGGCGATGCGTGAGGGCTGGAGCTGGCCGCAGGTCGCCGAGGCGCTCGGAGTGACGCGCCAGGCGGTCCACAAAAAGCACGCCAAACGGCTCATCGAGGCCGGCGTCCAGCTGAGGAGGCGCTGAGGATGGCCAGCACGTTCGACCACTATCTTGCGACGATCATGGAGGAGGGGGCGCGCGAGGCTCGCGAGGCCGGGTCGGCGACGATCGAGGCGGAGCATCTCCTGCTGGCCGTCGCCGCCGAGGGAGAGTCCGCCACCCGTCAGGTCCTCGTCTCGGCCGGCCTGGACCACCAGGCGATCCGCGAGGCCCTGGACCGGGAGTTCGAGCACAGCCTGAGCGCGGCGGGAGTGTCCCTCGGGGCCTTCGATCTCCCCCGCCCGAGCCGCGCCGCCAAGCTCCCGTCGCAGCTCGGCGCGTCGGCCAGGCTCGTGCTCGAACGCCTGATGGGAACCTTCCGCAAGAAGGACCTGCGACCGGCACACCTGCTGCTCGGCATCCTGCAGGCCGAGGTCGGCACGGTCCCGCGCGCGCTCACCCTCGCGGGCGTCGACCGGCACGCCCTGGCGGCCCAGGCACGCCGGACGATCACCGGCCAGGACGACTGACCCCCACCCCACCGACGCCCGTCCGACCGCCCAGACCGACACGCACCCCACTCTCCCGCCGCGACGCGCCAAGGCACATCCTTTCCCCGCACCAGCTCCCACCGCGACGCGCTGAGGCACATCCTTCGCCTACACCTGCCCCCGCCGCGACGCGCCAAGGCACATCCTTCCCCCACACCGGCTCCCACCGCGACGCGCTGACGCCGCGCCGCTCCCCGCGAGCGGCCGGCCCGTCGTCTTCCCGCCATCGGGGAGCACACCGGCACCGCAGGCGGCTTCGCCGTGCCCTCGTACAGGGCCTCATGACGCGTTCCGCCGATCCTCCGTGCGGGCCCAGGCGGCCCGCCCCCTATCCCAGAAGGAACGAACCCATGCTCACACGCGCGACCCGCGCCCGCCTCGGCCTGCTCATCGCCGGGACGACCGTGGCGAACATCGCCATGATGACGCCGTCCCCCGCCTCCACCTCCGCCGCCGCGCCCACCCATGAGCACGCCGCGCTCCAGCGCCTGCTCGACCGGGCCGTGGCCGTGGGCGGCGTCCCGGGCATCCTCGCCGAGGTCAGGGACGGCGGACGGCCCTGGTCCGGCACGGCGGGAGTCGCCGACACCGCCACCGGCCGCGCGCGTCGGGCGCGTGACCGGTACCGCATCGGCAGCACCACCAAGACGTTCGTGGCCACGGTGATGCTGCAGCTGGTGGCCGAGCACAAGGTGAGCCTGGACGACACCGTCGACAGGTGGCTGCCCGGCGTGGTGCGCGGCAACGGCCACGACGGCGGCGCGATCACCGTCCGGCGGCTGCTCGACCACACCAGCGGGATCTTCAACTACACCGACGACCAGGCGGCGCTGAGCCGGTACCCGAGCCCCACTCCCGAGCAGCTCCTGGGCATCGCGATGTCCCACCCGCCGGCCTTCTCCCCCGGGACGAGCTGGGTGTACTCCAACACCAACTACATCCTCGCCGGGCTGATCATCGAGCGGGCGTCCGGCGGGACGCTGGCCGACGAGATCGCCACACGGATCGCCCGCCCGCTGCGCCTGGCCGGGACGTACCTGCCGCGCGGCGCCGACCCGGTGATCCACGGGCCGCACTCGCGGCACTACACGAAGAAGTTCCAGACCGGCCCCGACGCCGTGATCTACGACGCGACCGAGATGGACACCTCGCTGTTCTGGGCGACCGGCGCCATGATCTCCACGGCCGGCGATCTGAACCGGTTCTTCCGCGCGCTGCTGTCCGGACGCCTCCTGCCGGCGGCGCAGCAGCGGGAGATGTTCACCATGGTCCCCACCAGGGACTGGATCGCCGGCAGCGCCTACGGCCTGGGCATCTCCTCGGTGACGCTGTCGTGCGGCACGACGGTGTGGGGCATGGGCGGGGCCCTGTTCGGCTCGTTCTCCTACACCTACGGCACCCGTGACGGCGAGCACATGCTCGCGATCAACGTCAACGGTGACTGGACCGACGGCGGATGGGAGGACCCGATCGCCATCTTCACCGACGCCCTGGAGGTGGAGTTCGGCTCCGGCGACTCCCGGGCGCCCCGGCGCTCCACCGAGCCCGCCGACCCCGCATAGGCGCCGCCGGGTGGCCGGAGCACGCCCGCCGTCCTCGCGAGCACATCCACCGGCCCCTCATGAGAACGCCCGCCGGTACGGCGATGCCGCATCCGGGACACCCCGGACGCGGCACGCGCGTTCGCCCCATCAGCCCGTGCGGGGCCTAGAGCGGCGGAGTGAGTTCCACGAAGGAACCGCAGTTGCCCGGCCAGGCCGGGTTGCCGCCGGTGCCGGGCGTGGGGTTGAGGGTGCATGCCGTCTGGCGGATCAGACCGGTCGTGCTGAGCACCGTGACGTGGAGGTTGTTCCCCATCACCGCGAGGCTGACGTCGCTGGCGTTCCCCGGATATCCAGGCAGCGTGGAGAGGTCATGCCAGGGCGGGGTGGTTCTCGGGTCCCGGACGAACGTCGGACCGTTGCCCTGGGCGTAACCCACGAACTTGTTGTTGCCCTGGAACGCCGTGTCGATGCCGGCACTGCGGCCGGGAGTACCAGGAGGTCCGGGAGGACAGTGCTTGCAGCACCTCTTCTTGCCGTCCTCGTCACCGTCGCCCCCGCGGGCCTTCTTCTGGGCGACGACGGCGACACCGGTGGCGGGAGCGTGGACCGGCGCGACGTGGTGCGCCCGGTGCCCCGGGACGCCCCGCGTCTCCGTACCGGCCTGCGCCATGGCCGGGAGCGACAGCGCGAGCACTCCACCGGCGATCGCGGTCGCGAACGCCACAGTGAACACGCGCTTACCTATGAAAGGACCTGTTTCCCGAGGAATCACTCGGTTCCCCCATATCGCTTGAATTCCGATGAATCGGACTATTTCCGTGCCACCGCGGCAGCACTGCGATCAGGGAATACCCATTCAGCGAACCAGCGACGCCGCAGCGGCGTACTGATAGGGAAAACAGACGAACACAATAAAGAAAAGAAACCCGACTCCAGGGGCACGTCATTCCGGAATACCCATTAGACGGGAATCCGTCCGCTATCGAGGACTTCGGCGGCTTTCCCGTTTCGGCGACGATGACCCGCGGCCGACGCCGCCCTGATCACGCGGCATGCCGGAAACAGCACGACAGACGGTCCCGCACGCCGTCCGCGTCCTCTCACCGGCCGGCCGCGCGCAGCGGATGCGAGCCATCCGAGCGAAGAACACCGGCACGTTCAGCGCCATCGGCGACCGCTTCTGACCGGCTCCCCACACCCCGTTCCCAGCCCGGCCCCATGCCGTCCGGCCACCACCGGACCGCCCACGGATATCGCCGGACTTCTTCATCTCCTCCCCCGAAGAACCCGAATAACCCGATATTCCGAATTTCCGATCCTCGTCCGGCAAGTCGGCTCAGTCCGGTCATCACCGCTCCTCACACACGCCGACGGCACGCGCCGAGCGCCGGCCTCGTCCCCGACGCCACGACCGCGGGCCGGCCGTCGGACCACCACCCTTCACGCCGTGCCACCACCCCCTCCCGGATCTGCCGCTTCCCCACCGCACCCCTGCCCTGCCGGCCCCCGGCCCTCCTCGGAAGACCGAGAAGGCCGTACCGCCCGCCCGCCGAAACGGCCGTCCGGAGACAATGAGCCATGCCCACCGACACGGACCGACCGGACAGCGCGGCCACCACCGACCAGGCGGAGGGGACGGCCGCCGGGAACCGGACCGGCGAGGCGCCCGGCGCGACCGGCTCCCGCCCGGCCGTCGACATCTCCGGCTCCCGGCCGCCGCTGGACTACTACCTGGTCGTCCCCGGCCACCGCGCCCCCGCGGCGCTCGTCACCCCCGTGTCCGCCGCGGCGACGGTGGACGGCATCGTCGTCGAAGAGTTCGTCTTCGACGACGACCACACCACGGTCGGCCTGGACACCGCCTGCTGGTGGGCGTCCGACGGCGCCTGGCGCAGCTCGGCGGCCCTCAGCCGCGACCTGCGCGGCGACCCGGCCCTGCGCCTGCGTGTCGTGCCGGTCCCCCGGCGCGGCGCCGAGGACGCCTACCGGCTGGCCCACGGCCGCGAACTGCCCGGCGAGCCGGCTCTGCGCACGCTGTTCACCGACCGCCTTCCCGTCCCCGGCTCGGCTCCCCTGCGACTGGAAGACGCGCACGTTCCCGAGGGCTTCCACGACAAGCGCCTGCATCGCGTGCTGTTCGCCGGCGACCTCACTCCCGGCCGCCTCCCCGCGCTCCAGGCGGCCTGGGGGATGACCCTCACCGGCGACGCCGCCGACCCCCGCACCCGGGTCCTCGGCACGGCCCGCGTTCATGTCGCCGGCGACGTCTTCACCTGGGAACTGCGCCGCGTCGGCCCCGGCGGCGCCTGCGCCCTCGACCTGACCGCCTGCCTCGCGACCTCCTCGGACGCGACCATCGGCCCCCTGTTGCGACGGCTCACCACGACCCTGAGCCACAGAGGCGGACTGATCCCCGTGATGGTCGAACGCTTCTCCTAGCCCGCCACCACCGCCCCGTCACGGCTCCCGCGGGTCAGCCAGGGTAGGGGCGGTTGAACCGGGGCGGGGTGAACGGGACATACCGCGGGGCGGGGTCGGCCGCCAGTGCCGCCGCGCGGGCGTTCATCGCCGGGGCGGACGTCGCCGGCCAGTGACCGCTCTGCAGCCGGTCGAACATCGTCACCAGCGCCGCTTCCTGCTCCGCCGGCGAGAAGTCGCAGTGGCCGACGGTGCGGGTGTACGTCTGGCGCAGCAGGGAGCCGGCTCCCGCACGGCGCACCTTCTCCTCGTACGACTGCTGCTGGGCGACGGTGGAGATCTGGTCGCCGGTGGCGGACACGGTCAGCACGGGGATCCGCAGGTGGCCGTCCAGGACGAGGCCGTCGGCGAACCGCTTGACGGCCTCGGGGTCCGCCGCGACGCGGGGCGCGGCGGCCAGGTTCCGCAGGTCGGCCCCGAGCTCCAGGCCGGCCGCCTTGTACAGTTCGCGGACGGCGCGCCGGAGGGCGGGCTCGGCCAGGCGCAGTTGCCCGGCGTAGTCCACGCCGGTGTTCCAGGACGGGTTTCCGCCGACCACCGCCATGAGCTGGCGCCGGCTGCCCATGGCCTGCCCGATGTAGGGCAGAGGCCCGCCGGCGAGCGCGAGGTAGGCGCCCTGCTCCAGACCGCCGGCGTCCCTGCCGTCCGGAGGCGGTGTCGCCGATCCGTCGGGGTTGCGGCCCCAGGCGGGCAGCTGGCCGATCGCAGCGGCCAGCGCGATGCGGGCCCGCCCCTCGGGGGTCCGCTGCGCCGCGGCCAGGGCGTCGATCCATGCCTTCCGGGCCGACTCGACGTCCTGGGGGATGTCGATGACAGGCAGCCCCGGGGCGACCAGGCGCTCGAGCACGAAGACCGTGTCGAGCTTCTGGTTCCACTGGCCGACGGACCCGCCGAGGCCGCCGCACATCGGGACGGCGGCGTCGAAGGCGTCCGGGTGGAGCTGGGCGACACCGGCCGCGATGAACCCGCCCATCGAGGTCCCGGCGGCGATCGCCCTGCGAGCGGGGCCGTAGGCGGCCTCGAAGCGGGTCAGCGCCTCAGCCTGGTTGTCGATGGCGGACCGGAGGTTCCAGCCGGTGATGGCCCGGCTCGTCCCGCCGCGGGCCACGCCGTCGGCCAGCAGCCGCGCGGTCAGGGGTTCGTCCCGGCCCGCGCCGGCGAAGTCGAGGGCGACCACCACGGTGCCGTTCCAGGCGGCCGGCACGACGAACTCGTAGGGAGTGCCGTCATCGAGGGCGCCGCTGACGCAGGTGGGATGGGCAGGGGACTCGGCCAGACACGGTGTGCCGCCGGGGGGCCGGGCGGAGGCGGCGGCGGTTCCGCTCCCGGCGGCGGTCGCCAGCGCGACGGCCAGGCACACGGCCGCTCCACGGCGTATCGCGGCGGCGGCACCCTTCGACTCGGTTCCCATGGTGTGTTTCCTCCACAGTCGATGGACGGGCGGGAGTGCGGCCCGAGGCCCGGCCGGGTCCGCGAACGGCCGGCGGCCCGCCTGGCAGCCGTCGCGGGACGAATGCCACCGCTAGTGGAGACGATCGTTCAGTCTTATGTCACCGATGTCAATCCCCCGATCACCGGGAACAGCCCCGACGCGGAGCCGGTGACGTAGGATTCACGCAGGTCGAACCCGGTAAGCCCGTTCGCCCCTGCACGTCGTCGAACGGGTGCCCGCACCGGCCGAGGAGTCTGACGATGGAAGAACGCCTGGTGGCCGCGTCGCCGGAACCCGGCTCCCTGCCCAGAGCCCGGCAAGGGGCCGAACCTCAGCGCCTGCTGACCACGCTGCTGGGCGACTACTGGTTCTGGCGGCAGGAGCACATCCCGTCGGCGGCGCTGGTCGCTCTGCTGGAGGAGTTCGGCATCACCGCCACCAGCGCCCGCGCCGCCCTGCGGCGGGTCGCCGCACGAGGGCTGCTGGAGAGCTCGCGCAACGGGCGCACCACGGCCTACGGACTGCCCCCCCGGGCGTCCGACGTGATCGTGGCGCACGCGCGCCGCCTGCTGACGTTCGGCGCCACCACCCCGCGCTGGGATGGGCGGTGGACGGTCGTCACGTTCTCGGTGCCCGAGGATCAGCGCGACACCCGCCGGGCGCTGCGCGACGGGCTGCGCCTGCTGCACTTCGGCATGGTCTTCGACGCGGTGTGGGTGTCGCCGCACGACAGGACCGACGACGTCGTCGAACTCGTGCGCAGGCTCGGCGTGCGGGGGACGGTGGTGTTCCGGGCCCGCACGGTCGCCGACGACGACCTGGACCCGGTGCCGCATCGCGCCTTCGACATCGCCGGGCTGCGCGAGCGCTACCTGCGCTTCATCGATGCCCACCGGCCGGTCGCCGAGCGGCTGGCGGCCGGCGGCCCCTCCCCCGCCGAGGCGCTGCTGCTGCGGACCGCGATCATGACCGACTGGCGGGTGTTCCCCACGCTCGATCCCGACCTTCCCGCCGAGCTGCTCCCCGCGGGCTGGCCGCGCGACGAGGCCAGGCGGCTGTGCGTGCGCATCTACGACTCGCTCGGGGAGTCCGCGGAGCGACGGTTCCGCGAGATCCTCGCGCAGTTCGACCCCGGGCTGGCCAAGCTGGCCGCGCATCACACCTTCGCGCAGGTGTCGGCCCTGAAGTCGCCGGAGGTTCGCCGTCACACCAGTTTCGACGAGACGACCGACCGTGATCGGCTGGACCTCCTCGCCGGCGGCCGCGGCGACGGCCGGCGCGAACAGCGGTGATCGCGGCGGGCCGGACGGCCGCCGGCGTCGATGGCTCCGGCGGCCCGATGGCCGGGGCGTGGCGGCAGGACGGTGGAGCTTCGTACCAGTGCGGCGCGAGATCAGCAGAAGCATGACAATCGAGTAACGTACGCGTCTGCAAGCGTCGTCAATATACTCGTGTCGTGAATCATCGCGAGAGGTCCGAGGCAGAGGACGTCGATTTCCCGCGCTCCCAGGTGGGCACGCCCCCGCAGCACTTGATCACGACGCTTCTCGGGGACTACTGGATCAGCCGGGCCGAGCAACTGCCGTCCGCCGCCCTGGTGCGGCTGGCCGAGGAGTTCGGCGTCTCCGCCGTGGCGGCCAGGGCCGCGCTCAGCCGCCTCACCAAGAGGGACCTGCTGGAGTCGTCCAAGGTGGGGAGGCGCACCTACTACCGCCTGACGGACCGGGCCGCCGCGGTGATGGTGGAGGGGCGGCAGCGGATCATGTCCTTCGGCCTGGAGCAGGGCGCGTGGGACGGGCGATGGGTGATGGCGGCCTTCTCCATCTCCGAGGAACAGCGCGACCTGCGCCACGCACTGCGCGCGAGGCTGCGCTGGCTCGGCTTCGCCCCGCTCTACGACGGGCTGTGGGTCTCGCCGGCGGCGAACGCCGACAGCGCGGCGGCGGTGCTCACCGAGCTGGAGATCCCCATGGCGACGGTCTTCCGCGCCGAGGCCCTGAGCGCCGCGGGCATGCGCGCCCCGCAGGAGGCATGGGACTTCGACGAGCTCCGGCGCGGCTACGAGGAGTTCGTGGCGCGGTACTCGCCGCTTCTGGAACGCGTCCGCAGGGGCGTGGTCGGCGCCTCGGAGGCGCTGGTGGCGCGCACGGGGATCATGGACACCTGGCGGCGGTTCCCCAACCACGACCCCGACCTGCCGGCGGAGCTGCTGCCCGCCGACTGGCCGCGCGCCGCGGCCAGAGATCTGTTCGTGGAGGTCTACGACACCCTCGGGCCGCTCGCCGAGTTCCGCGTCAGGCAGATCGTCGCGGAGTTCGAGCCGGCCCTGGCCGGGCTGGTGGCCCACCACCGGACCGGCTCCATCCTCGCGCTCACCTGATCGCACCCGCGGACGTGGCGCGGCGGCTCCGCCCGCCGCGCTCGTCTCCGCCCTCGCACAACCACCCCTTGACAGTCGTGCATCCCTAGGTGTGACATTTGTCCCCACGACCGCAAGATTAACTGCCGCATTATCCGGTCGCGGGAAGGACCACCATGAGATTGCCCAGGACCATCCTCGCGGGTGTGGCGGCTTCGGCCCTCGCCGGCGCCGCGGCGTGCGGTGGAGGCGGTGGTGAGACGCCGCGCCCGGCCGGCGGGACGGCGCTCTACGACGCCCTGCCGGATGACATCAAGGAAGCGGGCGTCATCCGATTCGCCGGGGATTCCCACCCGCCCTACCGGATCGTCGCCAACGACGGCAAGACCGTCACGGGCATCGACAAGGAGGTACAGGACGCCCTCGGCGAGGTCCTGGGCGTCCGCACCGAGATCTCGATCGTCAGCGGCCTGCCCGCGGCGCTGTCCGGCATGCTCGCCTCCAGGTACGACGCCTTCAACGGCCCGGTCAAGGACACCCCCGAACGCGAGAAGCAGTTCGACGCGCTCGTGTGGATGGTCACCCGGACCTCCTACCTGATCCCCAAGGCCGGGTCCTCGGCGATCAAGAGCGCGGGCGACCTGTGCGGCAAGCGCGTCGCCGGCACCGCGGGCAGCATCACGGAGGACCAGGCCGAGCGCCTCACCGAATGGTGCGCCAAGCAGGGGAAGCCGGCGCTGGAGTTCATCGGCTTCGCCGACACCAACGGCACCATCCTCGCCGCCAAGTCCGGCCGCGCCGACGCGGCCGGCATGACCGAGAGCGCGGCCCTGGACGTGATCGGCAAGGAGAAGGACGCCTTCACGTACGTGACCCAGACCGACGAGCAGGGCGCCGGCGTCGACCAGCTGGCGATGCTCGTGCCCAAGTCCAGCGGTCTCGGCCCGGTCATGCTCGACGCGTTCAAGGAGATCTTCAAGAACGGCGAGTACAAGAAGATCATGGACAAGTACGGGCTGCAGAAGGTGGCGGTGGAGGAGCCCAAGCTGAACGCAGCGGCGACGCAATGACCATGACCCGGCAGGTCGGCGACGTCGTGGACGTCGCCGCCGCGCGGCCTCGCCCCCGCCCCCTGCGCTGGGTGGCCGCAGTGGTGCTGCTCGTCCTGATCGCGCAGTTCGCCTGGTTCCTCGTCACCAACCCGCGGTTCGAATGGCCGGTGGCCGGCGAGTACCTGTTCGACCCGAACATTCTGCGCGGCCTCGGCATGTCGCTGTTGCTCACCGTCATCGGGATGGTGCTGGGCAGCGCGCTCGGGGTGCTTCTCGCGGCGGGCAGGCTGAGCGGCTTCACGCCGGTGGCCTGGGCCTGCGCCGTCTACGTCGCGGTCTTCCGCGGCATACCGCCCCTGGTCCAGCTGATCTTCTGGTTCAACCTCGGCTACCTGCTGCCGCGGATATCCCTGGGCATGCCCTTCGGCCCGACCTTCGTCTCCTGGCCGACCAATTCGGTGATCAGCTCGCTGACCGCGGCCATCATCGGGCTCACCCTGCACGAGGCCGCGTACATGGCCGAGATCGTCAGGGCGGGCATCATCGCCGTGGACGACGGCCAGCGCGACGCCGCGCGCGCGATGGGGTTCACGACCGCGCAGAGCTTCGCCAAGGTCGTGCTCCCCCAGGCGATGCGGGTGATCGTCCCGCCCACCGGCAGCCAGTTCATCAGCCTGCTCAAGGGCACCTCCCTGGTCAGCGTGATCGCGATGGCCGACCTGCTGTACTCGGTGCAGGTGATCTACAACAGGACCTACCAGATCGTGCCGCTGCTCATCGTCGCCTGCGCGTGGTACCTGGCGGTGGTCACCGTTCTGTCGCTCGGCCAGCGGCGCCTGGAGCGTCACTTCGGGAAGGGGTAGCGGTGAGCGACACACCGGTCCTGCGCGTCTGTGAGGTGCGCAAGCGGTTCGGCGCCCAGGTCGTGCTCGACGGGGTGAGCCTGGAGATTCGGGAGGGCGAGGTCGTCGCGGTGATCGGCCCGTCCGGGTCGGGGAAGTCCACCCTGCTCCGCTGCGTCCACCAGTTGGAGAGCATCGACGGCGGGGCCATGTACCTCGACGGAGAGCTGCTCGGCCACGAGATCCACCGGGGCCACCTGCGTCCCTTGCCGGAGCGCCGGGTGGCCGCCCAGCGCGGCCGCATGGGCATGGTCTTCCAGCAGTTCAACCTGTTCGCGCACTGGAACGTGCTGCGCAACGTCACCGAGGCGCAGGTGTCGGTCCACCGCCGCAGAACCGGGGAGGCGCGCGAGGAGGCGTTGAGGTTGCTCGCGCGTGTGGGGCTCGCCGGCAAGGCGGACGCTCATCCCCGGATGCTGTCCGGGGGCCAGCAGCAGCGCGTCGCCATCGCCAGGGCCCTGGTCACCAACCCCCGGATCATGCTGTTCGACGAGCCCACCAGCGCCCTGGATCCCGAGTTGGTGCAGGAGGTGCTGAGCGTCGTGCTCGACCTGGCCCGCGGCGGCATGACCATGATCATCGTGACCCACGAGATGAGCTTCGCCCGCGAGGTGGCCGACCGGTGCGTCTTCATGGAAGAGGGCCGGGTGGTCGAGGACGGCACTCCCGAGGAGATCTTCGACAACCCCGCCTCGCCCCGCCTGCGGGCCTTTCTGTCGCGCTTCTCCGGGCGCGCGGCACGCGACTCCGACGAACACCTGCTGGAGGAGGAGACCACCACGTGAGCTTCACGGTGATGGCCGTCGGCGACCTCATCGTCGACGAGCCCGACCCCGCGTCCTTCTTCGCCCCGGCCCGGGCGACGCTCGGCCGGGGCGATGTGGTGATCGGCCACATCGAGGTGCCCCACAGCACGTCCACCGCCCAGGTGAGCACCGACGTCCCCGCTCCGCCCGCCGACCCAGCCGCGCTGGCCGCGGTCGCCGGCGCGGGCTTCCACGTGGTGACGCTCGCGGGCAACCACGTCTACGACGCCGGTGACCAGGGGGTGGCCGACACGATCACGTACGCGACCGGGGCCGGGCTGACCACCGCCGGCGCCGGCATGACCCTCGACGAGGCCCGTCGTCCCGCCGTCGTGGAACGCGACGGGCTGCGCGTCGGCGTGCTGAGCTACAACTGCGTCGGCCCGCGCGAGTCCTGGGCGACCAGCCGCAAGCCCGGCTGTGCCTACATCAAGGTGCTGACGCACTACGAACTCGACCACGCCAGCCCCGGCGGGCCGCCCGCCGTCTACACCTTCGCCGACCCCGCCGGCCTAGAGCGGACGGCCGAGGAGGTGGCGGCCCTGGCCGCCGAGGTCGATGTCGTCCTGGTGTCACTGCACAAGGGCGTCGGGCACACCCCCGCCGTCCTGGCGATGTACGAGCGGCCCGTCGCCCATGCCGTCATCGACGCCGGCGCGCACGCCGTGTTCGCCCACCACGCCCACATCATGCGCGGCGTCGAGATGTACCGGGGCAGACCGATCTACCACGGGCTGGGCAACTTCGTGACCGTCACCCGCGCGTTGACGCCCGCGACGGGCGACGAAGGCGAACGGGCCGCGTGGGCGCGCCGCAGAGTCGAGCTGTACGGCTTCGCCCCCGACCCGGACATGCCGTACTACCCCTTCCATCCCGAGAGCCGGAACACCGCGATCGCGGTCTGCCGGTTCGACCGCGACGGCCTGGTCTCGGCCGGCGTCATCCCCTGCCGGATCGACGGCGCGGGCCGGCCGGTGCCGCTCGGCGACGACGAGGAAGGGCGGCGGGTCGTGTCCTACATCGAGCACATCACGCGGCGGGCGGGTCTTGCGACGCAGTTCCGCTGGGAGGGCGAGGAGGTGGTGCTGCGTGGCTGACCGTCCGCTCGCCGGCCGCACGGTGATCGATCTGACCACCGCGCTGTCCGGACCGTACGCGACCCTGCTGATGGCCGGTCTCGGCGCCCGCGTGATCAAGGTGGAGAACCCGCTGACCGGCGGCGACACCTCCCGCAACAACGCCCCCTACCTCGGCGCCGAGGGGCTGGCGCTCGCCCGGCACGGGGAGGACGACATGTCGGTGTCGATGCTCCTGCGCGGCCGCAACAAGCAGAGCGTCACGCTCAACCTCAAGCATCCCGAGGCCCGCGAGATCCTGGCCGGTCTGGTACGGACGGCCGACGTCATGATCGACAACTACAGCGCCGGGGTCATGGCGCGGCTCGGCATCGGCCACGACTGGGCGAGCGCGATCAACCCGCGCATCGTGTGCACGTCGATCAGCGGCTTCGGCGCCCAGGGCGGTCCGGGCTCGGGAAAGGCGATGGACACCATCGTCCAGGCGCTCAGCGGCGTGATGATGACCGCGGGCGCGCCCGGAGAGCCGCCCGTCCGCTTCGGGCTGCCGGTGGGCGACCTGGTCGCGCCGCTGTACGCGGTGATCGGCACGCTGGCCGCGGTCCTGCGGGCCGACGCGACCGGCCAGGGCCAGCACGTGGACGTGTCCATGCTGGGCGCGCTCACCTCGATGGTCGCGTGCGAGCCGTTCGACGCCTACGAGAAGCTCGGCCTGCCCATGCGCACGGGAATGACCGTGCCCAGGCTGGCGCCGTTCGGCACCTTCGCGGCTGCGGACGGCTGGTTCGCGCTGTGCGGCCCCACCGACGCGTTCGCCCGCGGCCTTTTCGCGGCGATGGGGCGCGACGATCTGGCCGCGGATCCGCGGTTCGCCTCCCGGGACGCGCGCGTGGCCAACGCCGGCGAGCTGCACGAGCTGGTGGGCTCGTGGGCCGCGGACCGCCCGCTCGCCGTGGTCCTCGACCTGCTCGCCCGGCACGGCGTCCCCGCCGCCGAGGTCCGTGAGCCCGGCGCCGCCGTACGCGACCCGCTCGTGCTCGAGCGCGAGGAGGTCGTGCCACTGGAGCATCCGCGCCACGGTCGCCCCGCGGACCTGTACGGGACCGGCGTGCCGATCCGCTTCTCCGCCTGCGAGGCGGCGCTCGACCGGCCGGCGCCCGCCCTCGGCGAGAACAACGCCGAGATCTACGGCGGCCTGCTCGGCTACTCCGAGGGCGAACTCACGACGCTGGCCGAGAAGGGGGTGATCTGACGTGCTGGCAGCGCTCGCCGCGCTGGAGGAGGCGTACGCCCGGCGCGGCGCCCCCTTCGAGGGCCGCACCGGCGCGGGGGCGCCGGTCGTCGGCTACGTCGGGGCGGACATGCCGGTCGAACTGCTGACCGCCGCCGGCGTCCGCGCGTTCCGCCTCACCGGCGACCCCGAGTCCGATGCCGCGCTCGGAGACCGGTACCTGGGCCGCGGGGTGGACCCGATCGCCCGCTCGGTGCTCGCCCGGCTGCTCGCCGGGTCCTTCGGCGACCTCGATCGCGTGGTGGTCTCCCGCGACTGCGAGGCGTCCCTGCGGCTGTTCTACGCGCTGCGCGAGCTGTCCCGCGTGGAACCGGGCAGGAGGCTGCCCGAGGTGTACCTGGTGGACATCTTGCACCTGCCGCACCGCACGACCGCCCTTTACAACCGTCGCCGGATCGGCGAGTTCGCCGCCAGGCTCGAAGCCTGGACCGGCCGCCCCCTCGACCTGGCCGAGGCGGTGGCGGCGCACAACGAGCGGCGCCGTCTGCTGGCCGCCGCCGCCGAGTTGCGCAGGGCGGTGCCCGCCCGCCTGACGGGGCGGCAGTTCCTCGCGGTCGCCGGCGCGGCCCTGCCCGTGGAGGAGCACATCGCGCTGCTGGAACGGCTGCTGGCCGAGGCCGGACGGCTCGCGGAGCACGCCGGGCGGCGGGTCTTCATGAGCGGCAGCGACCACGACACCCCGCACGTCTACGAGGCCATCGAGTCCGAGGGCCATGTGATCGTCGGTGAGGACCACTCCTTCGGCGAGCCGCTCCGCGCCGAGCCGGTCGGCGGGGGCGGCCTCGACGCGCTGGCCGAGCACTACCACCACAGCGGTCCGACCGCCCACAGGGCGACGGCGGCCGAGCGCGCCGCGCACGTGGCGACGGCCGTACGCCGCTGCCGGGCCGAGCTCCTCCTCTCCTATTCCAGGGCCGGCGACGAGGCCCCGGCGTGGGATTTTCCCGCGCAGCGCGCGGCGGCCGGCATCCCCGCGGTCTCGCTGGAGCGCCAGGAGTACGGGCGTGCCGACCTGACCGCCCTGCGGAAGGACGATCCATGCGCAGTGTGAAATCCCTCGCGACGGCGGCCGAGGCGGGCAGGCACCAGCGCGAATGGTTCGCCGACCTGCGCCGGCGGGTCGCCGCCGGCGAGCCGTTCGCCCTGCTGAACGCGGACGTCCCCCACGAGATCTTCCGCACGATGGACATCCCGTACGCGGTCGGCCAATGGTGGGCGTCCCTGGCGGCCGCCAAGCAGCGCTCGGGGCACTACCTGGAGCTGGTGCGGCAGCGCGGCTATCCCGACTACTCCGAGCAGTACAACTCGGTCACCCTGGGCTCGGCCTTCGATCCGGAACCGGAGTCCGGCCCGTGGGGCGGCCTGCCGAGGCCGGACATCATCGTCGGCGACGCCTCCGGCGACCTCACCCGCAAGATCTTCGACATCTGGGGTCAGGAGCCCGGGGTCGCTTTCTACCCGCTGGAAAGCGCCGCCGAGAACGAGGTCCCCGCCAACTGGTGGGAGCTCATGCCGCACGGGTGGGAGCAGGCCGTCGGCCCGGCGAGGCTGGACCTGCTCACCGCGGAACTGGAGAACCTCGTGAGGTTCCTGGAGACCACCACCGGCAGGCGATTCCGCCAGTCCCGTTTCCGTGAGGTGATGGCACTGGTCAACGAGCAGGAAGAGTGGAACCGCAAGACGCGCGACCTCATCGCCCGCGCCCGGCCCGCCCCGCTCGGCGTCGTCGACAGCATCCCCAGCGTCATGCTCCCCCAGTGGCACCGCGGCACCGAGTGGGCCAGGGACATCGCCAGGCGCTTCTACCAGGAGGTGCGCGACCGGGTCGAGGCCGGTCATGCCGTGTGCCCGGGCGAGCGGGCCCGGCTGATGTGGATCGGCCGCGGCCTCTGGTACGACATGGGCTTCTACCAGCGCTTCGAGGAGGAGTACGGCGCGGTGTTCGTCTGGTCGATGTACCTGGCCATCGCCGCCGACGGGTACATCCGCCATGGCGAGGACCCGATGAGGGCGCTGGCGGCACGCTTCGCCGCCTTCACCGACCAGCTCTACACCCCGCCGTGGTCCAGCGAGTGGTACGTGAAGGAGGCCCGCCTGCACGGCATCGACGGCGTGGTGCACCTGGTGTCCGACGACCCTCGGGGCAGCTACTTCACCGCCCGCGCACTGGAGGCGGCCGGGTTCCCGGTGATCGAGATCCACGCCGACAACGTCGACACGCGCACCTTCGGCGACGAGGTGGCCGAGCGCGTCGGCCGGTGGCTGGAGCAGGTCGTCCTGGCCTGACCCGCGTCTTCTCCATCCGCTGAAAGCGCAGGCCGTGCCGGTTCTCCGCTCCGCCATGAGGCCGGCATGGATCCGCCGCGTGCACGGGCACCTCTCCACGACAGAACGCTGAACAGATTTTTGACGATCGTCATTCAAGTGACTTATATTCGCACCATTCGCCGTCCCAACTCAGGGGGAGTCCCATGGATCTATCCGGCAAGGTCGCCGTCGTCACCGGTGCGGGCCGCGGCCTCGGCCGCGCGTACGCCGAGGCGCTGGCCGCGGCCGGGGCGGCCGTCGTCGTCAACGACGTGGACGGCGAAGCGGCCGCACAGGTCGTCGGCGCCATCACCGCCGACGGCGGCAGGGCACGGAGCGTCGTCGGCCCCGTCGGATCCGCCGAGGTGGCCGACCGGCTGGTCGCCACCGCCGCCGAGGAGTTCGGCCGGCTGGACGTGATGGTCACCAACGCGGGCATCCTGCGCGACCGGGTCCTGTGGAAGATGTCGGACGACGACTTCGACGCGGTGGTCGAGGTGCACCTGCGCGGCACGTTCACCTGCGCGCGGGCCGCGGCGGTGCGGATGCGCGAGCAGGGGACCGGCGGCCGGCTGGTCCTGATCTCCTCGCCGGCGGGGCAGCGCGGGAACTTCGGCCAGACCAACTACGCGGCGGCCAAGGCCGGCATCGTGGCGATGGCCAGGACGTGGGCGATGGAACTGGCCCGGGCGGACATCACCGTGAACGCGGTCGTCCCGGTGGCGGCCACCGAGATGACCAAGAGCATTCCCGTGTTCGCGCCGATCATCGAGGAGGCGGAGCGGACCGGCGGGCCGCTGCCCGGGTGGCTGCGTAAAGACGAAGGCCTGGGCACGGTCGAGGACGTGGCGGGCCTGGTGGTGTTCCTCGCCTCGGACGCCTCCGCCGACGTGACCGGCCAGGCGATCGGCATCGGCGGCGACCGCCTCGCACTGTGGTCGCACCCGGCGGAGAAGGCCGTCGCGTTCGCCGACGGAGGATGGACGGCCGAGGCCATCGCGACCTCCTGGCGGTCGGGCGTCGGAGCCGAACCGGAGACCTACGGAATCCCCGCGCCCGCGGTCCCGGCCGCGGAGGCTCAGGGAGCCTGACATGACGGTCATGAACCTCGCCGAGCTGGTCGCGATCGACGTGCACACCCACGCGGAGGTCTCCAAGGACGGGCACGGCTCGCTGAGCCCGGAACTGGTCGGGGCCTCGGCGGACTACTTCAAGGCCCACGGGCACCGGCAGCCCACCATCGCGGAGATGGCCGCGTACTACCGGGAGCGGAAGATGGCCGCGGTGGTGTTCACCGTGGACGCCGAGCACGCCACCGGGCACCCGCGCATCGCGAACGAAGAGGTCGCGGAGAGCTGCGCCGAGCACGCCGACGTGCTGATCCCCTTCGCCAGCGTCGACCCCTGGAAGGGCAGGGCGGGCGTGCGCGAGGCGCGGCGGCTGGTCGCGGAGCACGGCGTGCGCGGGTTCAAGTTCCACCCGAGCATCCAGGGCATCGCCCCCAACGACCCCGTGGCCTATCCGCTGTACGAGGCGATCGAGGAACTCGGCGTCCCGGCGCTGTTCCACACCGGGCAGACCGGCATCGGGGCCGGCGTCCCCGGCGGGGGCGGCATCCGGCTCAAGTACGGCGACCCGATGCTGGTGGACGACGTGGCCGTCGACTTCCCCGAGCTGCGGATCATCCTGGCCCACCCGTCGTTCCCCTGGCAGGACGAGGCGCTGGCCGTCGCCACCCACAAGCCGTACGTCTACATCGACCTGTCGGGGTGGTCGCCGAAGTACTTCCCCCCGCAGCTCGTGCGGTACGCCAACACGCTGCTGAAGGACAAGGTGCTCTTCGGCTCCGACTACCCCGTGATCACCCCCGACCGCTGGCTGGCCGACTTCGCCAAGCTGGAGATCAAGCCCGAGGTCCGCCCGAGGATTCTGAAGGACAACGCCGTACGCCTGCTCGGGCTCGGCTCCCAGGAGAGGACGACAGACATATGACCACCACGGCGAACGGGCTGGACGAGATCAAGGCGCTGGCGGGCAGGGATCTCGGCCACAGCGGCTGGCTGGAGATCACCCAGGAGCGCGTGAACACCTTCGCCGACGCCACCGACGACCACCAGTGGATCCACGTCGACCCCGACAGGGCCAAGAGCGGGCCGTTCGGCGGCCCCATCGCCCACGGGTACCTCACCCTGTCCCTGGTCATCCCGCTGTTCAACGAGCTGCTCGACATCCAGGGCGTGAAGATGAGCGTCAACTACGGCCTGGACAAGGTCCGCTTCCCCAGCCCGGTCAAGGTGGGCGCCAAGATCCGCCTGGGCGCCACCGTCGCCTCGGTCGAGGACGTCCCCGGCGACGGCGTGCAGATGGGGCTCGACTGCACCGTCGAGATCGAAGGCGCGGACAAGCCCGCCTGCGTCGCCCGCGCCATCTACCGGCACTACGCCTGACCCACGCTCGGGCGCCTTCCCTCATCTGGCAGGCTCACAGGAGGTCGAACACCGATGCGCAACGCCGGACTGGGAGGGTGGCCCGCCCGCCGGGCCCTGATGACCCCGGACCGGACCGCGTTCGTCTTCGCGGACCGGCCCGTCACCTACGCCGAGGTCCATGAGCGGACGACGCGGCTGGCGTCACGGCTCCGCGCCGCCGGGGTGCGGGCCGGTGACCGAGTCGCCTACCTCGGCCGCAACCACCTCGCCCTCGTCGAGACGATGTTCGCCTCGCACCTGCTCGGGGCGATCTTCGTGCCGCTGAACTTCCGTCTGGCCGCCCCCGAGATCGCTTACATGCTGGACCACTCGGGCGCCGAGGTCCTGGTCTACGCGCCCGAGTGCACCGAGATCGTCCGAGCCCTTCCCGGCACCACGGCTCCCCTCCGGCTGATCGTGGCCCTCGGTGCTCCCGGGCCGGGGGAACGGCATTACGAGACCTGGCTCCAGGAGGGGGAGCCCACTCCGATCGACACGCCTGTGCGGCTGGAGGACACGGCGCTCATCCTCTACACCTCGGGCACGACCGGGCGTCCCAAAGGGGCGATGCTCACCCACGGCAACCTCGTGTGGAACTGTTTCAACCTCCTGTCCGGCGTCGACGTCACGAGCGAGGAGGTGACGCTGATCAGCGCGCCGCTCTTCCACGTCGCCGCCCTGGACCAGACCCTGCTGCCGACCTTCCTCAAAGGCGGCCGCTCGGTCATCACGCCGTCGTGGGACGTGGAGGAGTGTTACGACCTCATGGAGAAGCACGGTGTCACCTGGATGTTCGGGGTCACCACGATGTTCGCCGCGTTCGCCCGCTCGCCCCGGTGGACCGGCGCGGACCTGTCGTCGCTGCGCCACCTCATGGCCGGGGGCGCGGCGGTCCCCGCCGCGCTGATCCGCACCTACCAGGAACGGGGCCTGGTGTTCTGCCAGGGATACGGGCTCACCGAGACCGCTCCCGGCGCCACCTTCCTCGAGGCCGACCAGAGCGTGCGCAAAGTCGGCTCGGCGGGGGTGCCGGTGTTCTTCGCCAACGTGCGGGTCGTCCGGCCCGACGGTATGGACGCGGCGGCGGGACAGCCGGGCGAGGTGCTCATCCAGGGACCGAACGTGACCCCCGGCTACTGGCGCGACCCGGAGGCGACCACGGCGGCGTTCACCGACGGCGACTGGTTCCGCTCCGGCGACGTCGCCGTGCTCGACCAGGACGGCCACCTGTACGTCATGGACCGGCTCAAGGACATGTACATCTCAGGCGGGGAGAACGTCTACCCGGCCGAGGTCGAGGCGGCGCTCTTCGAGCATCCGGCCATCGCCGAGACCGCGGTACTCGGCGTACCCGACGCCGAATGGGGCGAGGTCGGCCGCGCGTTCGTGGTCCTGCGCCCCGGCGCGAGCGTCACCCCCGCCGAACTGCGCGCCTTCCTCCGTCCCCGCCTGGCCAAGTACAAGATTCCCGTCTATTTCGACCTCACCGACGACCTCCCGAAGACGGCCTCAGGAAAGATCCAGAAACCCCGCCTGCGCGACCTCCCACCCCCGGACACCGGCCCCTCTACCTCGCCGGCCCCTCTCTGAGAGGCGGAGACGCCCCCGCACCCGACCGCGAAGAACTTGTTCATCGAGATCTTCGGTCCGGTGTCGGCTGTTCCAGGGGTCTACGGGGACCTCACTGCCCGCCTGACTCGAAAATGCACAATCTCTGCCCCCCACTTGTCCAGATACGGCAACCGGGCCAAAATCAGTTCAGCCTTCAACTATCTGGTCGAGGGTCACTGCACGGATGAGGAGAGGCATGAAGCGCACCATCTCTGTTCTCGCCGTCACCACCGGCGTCCTCGGCGCCATGCTCGCCGGCGTCAGCCCCGCGTCCGCGGCCGCCCCCGCGGTCGACTGCTCCACGGGCGGCTACACCCGGGTCCTGAACACCTACATCCCCACCAACATCCAGCGGGGGGCCGTGGACGGCCGTATCTACAACATCACCGGTCCGACGGCCTACACGTACGAGATCTGCCTCGACATCCCGGACACCTCGACCTTCACGATCGAGGCGCACATCCGGGCCGCCGACGGGTCCACCAGCGTGTTCCTGGACGACCGGCCCGGAGACAAGGTCCTCCACTTCTCTCCCGGCGCCAACACCTTCTGGCAGATCTACGGCACGATGACCGGCCCCGGCAGCACCTACATCTACTACACCTGGAACGAGAAGCAGATCCCGGCCTGACGTGAACCGGGCCGGCCGCCCGCCCAACGAGCCGGCCGGCCCCCTCCCCTGCCCCGTCCCAGACTCTGAGCGAAGCACACGACAGCGGACGAGCCGGCCTGCAGACCGGGTTCTTCCGGCAGCACTTCTCTGACCTGCGGTAATCCACCGCGACCGCTTGTGAGCTGGGACTCTGCATCTCAGCGGTTGTCAGCGGTTTCGGAGGTCTTCCGCGTTCCGGCGGAACAGCCGTGAGTCACCGCTCTGACCGGAACGTGACGGCCACGCGGCTCATGAGTCCCGATAGGCGCGCCGGCCGGCGGACAACCTGGCCATGGCGTCGTCGGATGGAGTGCCGGGCTCGGCATGTGCGACAAAGAGTCGCTGGCCGGGGACACCGTCGATGGCGAACGTCGCATGCCAGAGAGTCAGATCGCCGACGCGACGATGGTGGTAGCGCCCCGTCTCGTGCGCTTTGACCTGTATGTCATGGCTTTCCCACATTCGGCGAAAGTCCTCGCTGGCGAGCGACAGCTCCTCCACCAGGGCGAGAACCGATGGGTCGTCCAGGTCTGCACCGACTGCAGCGCGCATATGGGCGACCTTGAACCGTGCCTCCTGTTCCCAGTCGAGGAAGAATTCGCGTGACGCCGGGTTGAGGAAGGTCAGTCGAAGCAAGTTGTCACTATGGGACAAACCCTCAAGAAATGCTGCGGTCTCGGCGTTTTGGACGAGGATGTCCAACCGGCGGCTTACCACAAACGCCAGGGCATGCTCCCAGTTGTTCACGAGGCGGAGAACGGACGGGCAGGCGTGGTCGGCCACATGCGTACGTCTGAAGTTTCCTCGCGCAGAACGGGCAAGCTCGTGCAGGTGTCCTGTGGCCTCGTAGTCAAGGCCGAAGACTCCGGCCAAGGCGTTCAGCACAGCATCGGAGGGGCTGCGTTCCCTTCCCTGCTCCAGTCGCGTGTAGTAGTCGATGCTGACTCCTGCCAGCACTGCGACCTCGTCGCGGCGCAACCCTGGCGTGCGGCGGCTGCCCGCGCCTCGCATTAGCCCGGCCCGTTCGACGGTTGTCGCCTGCCGTCGGGCACGCAGGAACTCGCCTAACAGGTTTTCCACGCTAGACACAGTAAGAAGTTCTATGGCAAGGCATGGCAAAGCGGTCATCTATGGTCAGCAACGTACGGGAGTGGTTCGACACTGCAGCCTCGGTTGATGGTTGACATGATCAAGCAGTAGGCGTGCCAGGTGTGCGACCCGCGGCATGAGCGGGTGTTCCCATGTGAGGGAGTGCTGTGTTGCCGGTTGAAGGTTGCGACGTGTAGGACGACTCTTGTCGTCACGTCCGTACGCCCGAGGGGCCGGGAGCCGAATCATGGATGATCGTTTCAACGTGATCGTGAGTGCAGGATCGCTGAAGGTGACGGACGAGCACGCGGTGCATTTCCCTCATCGATGGACGCCCGAGGGCGTGAGCGTCAGGGCGGACTTCACCGGAGGACATCTCCTTCACCTCGCGGCGGCGGGATGCGTCCTCAACGACCTTTACCGGGAGGCCGCCGCACTGGGAATCGAACTCCTGGGAGTGCGCGTTTCCGCAGCCGGCGGCTTCGATATCGAGAGCTGGCGGTCAACCGGGATCACCTACACCGTCGACGTCAGCTCCACTGCTCCAGCCGGGAGCATCGCCCACCTGATCGACATCGTGGACTCCGTCGCCGAGATCCCCCGCGCCATCCGACGGGGTGCCACCGTGCAGAGGATCAGCTAACGACCATGCAGGAACACAGCCAACGAGGCTTGATCCGCGCCGACCTCGATCCGAAGGTCATCCAGTCTCGCCTTGGACATGCGGCGATCTCCGAGACGATGGACACCATGGGCATCTGTTCCCGGACGATGCCGACCTTGGACGGGGAGCCATCGACAGCATGATGAAACTCGCCGACCGGAACAGCAGCGGAACAGAGGTCACCCCCGGGCGTTGAAGCCCTGGTCAGAGGGGTGACAGCGGGCGAGTCGGCTTGTACGCCCGGTTCTAATCCGCCTTCCCATGACCTGCGGCGAGATCAAGGAGATCGCTTCTGAGCTGCCAGAACGCTGCCGTTGGTTGACAGTGCTCGCCACTGTCTTCCTACGCCATGTGCCCTCAATGTGCCCTCAATGTGCCCTCGACGCTTCCGCGTCATCCTCAGGGACCGTCACCACGCCTGCGGCTTCGTCGGATTCCGAAGTCGATCAGCCACATCCGCACGGCCGGAACAGGAACCACCAACAGCATCCCCGTAGTGAAAGCCTCCCCCATCGCGGGCGAGCCACCATAGTCCAGAATGCCTCCCCGCTCATACCGCTCGCACTGGATACCGCGGATGACGCCTGTCATGATGAGCCGATCCACCTGCGTCTGATCTCTCACGCCTGACCCTTCTCAGGTCAAGTCTCCACGGTAGGAGGGGCAAGCCCAGGGGGAAGCCGGCACCGTCTGATGATGCGGTGGGACAAGGAAGGCACCGATGACCGGTAGCGAGAGCGCGTTCGTCACGGACGACCTCTGGGAAGAGTTCTGGATCAATCTCTTCCCGGTGTGGCGGCGGGTGTTGTGCGGCTCCGACACCCTCACGCCCCCGCCCGCGGCTCCGATCCTGCGTCGACGCCGCCTCACCACCGACTTCGACTGGGTGGGGACGTTCGAGCCCGTCAGGTTTCTGTCGGCCGTGACGCAGGCGCTGCTGTGGGACGAGAATGGCATGGATCTGGGACCTTTGACGGGCCGGTCGTGGCAGCTGCTCCAGTTGGGCGGCCCCGCCAACGTGGATCTGAAGCAGTTGAGCGGAACCTCCGTCCGCCGACTCATCTTGTCGAATGTAGACGTAGAGGACTTGTCGGGCCTGCAGGACATCGTGGGCCTGAGATCTCTCGCTCTGGCGCATGGCGACTTCGGGTCGTTGCCACCCCTCGATCACCTCGCCGAGCTCGTTCTGTACGCGGAGGCCGACGTCGATATCGCCGCCGCGCGGACCCCCTACCTTCGGGTGATCCGCATCAACGAGCCCTATTTCCCACCCTTCGGCCCTGACGACGTGTGAGTCGTCGAACCGGCCCCAGAGCCGCACGGCCTCATCGCCGCTCATCCACATAACGAACGAGAGGGCGTCCAAACAATCATGTGATGTGCCCCGTATTTCCGGTGGAGGCTTCGAAGGTTCCGGGCAGCGCACTCACCGTGATTCAGAGGCCCGGCGGCTCAGAACATCGAGATGCGATCAGTTCAGAGGGCGCCTTGGGTGATTGCTCAGATGATCGGTTGAGCTGATCTCTCAGCGTTCGTCGGTTCTCATCTTTGGGCACTGCTTGTCACGCCCATGTGCCCTGGCTGCGCCCTGCTTTCACTCAGCCTGTGACGACCTCACTGCGGATAGCGAGATAGCGAGTTGTGCCTATGACGACTCCCCCGCCAGCCGGGATGGCTCCCTGAGAATGCCCTGATCTTGCTGGAGTGTGGAAACATGCTGGCCAGAGGGGTGACAGCGGGCGAGTCGGCCTGTAGGCCGGGTTTTGTCCTTTGCTGGCGCAAAGGGGCGACCATCCATCTAGGGCCGCCGTTGCCGGTGGCCTCAAGCGGTCTACCCGCGCGACTCGGGCGGGTCACCCTCGAACGCCGCGCGCGGGGTCTCCGAAGAGACCCCTTCTTGACCTTGCTCCAGGTGGGGTTTACCTAGCCGCCCACGTCACCGTGGGCGCTGGTGGTCTCTTACACCACCGTTTCACCCTTACCTCCCGCGAAGGGGAGGCGGTCTGTTTTCTGTGGCACTGTCCCGCGGGTCACCCCGGGTCGGCGTTACCGACCACCTTGCCCTGTGGAGCCCGGACCTTCCTCGGCGGGGCTCGAGAGCCCCGACGCGGTCGCCCGGCCGACTCGTCCGCTGTCGTCCCACTCTATCGGATCACAAGTCGCCGCCAACCCGGTGACAAGCACGACCAGGCCATATGGGACGGGCACGGCGGTGATCGTCCACGCCTCCGCGTCGTCGCGGCATGCCGGGACGGCGCCGGCAGGCGGCAAGCGCGTCAGGAAACCGTGGTCAGCGGAGGTGGGCGGTGTCGTTGAGGGATCTGACCAGCTCGGGGCCGTCGGGGAAGTAGTCGACGGTGGACAGGGACGCGACGTCGAGGTGCATGCGGTACAGCGCGGCGGAGGGCGCGAGCAGCGCGAAGCGCAGCAGCAGCTTGATGGGCGTCACGTGCGACACGACGAGGACCTTCTTGCCCTTGTGGTCGAGCAGCAGGCGTTCCTTGGCGGCCTGGACGCGTGCCGCCGCCTGGTCGAAGCTCTCGCCGCCGGGCGGGGCCACCGACGGGTCGGCGAGCCATGCCTCGAGCTCGGCGGGCCAGCGGCGCTGGATCTCGGTGAAGGTGTGCCCCTCCCACGCGCCGAAGTCGACCTCGCGCAGCCCCTGGTCGACGGCGACCTTCAGGCCGGCGCGCGCGGCGACGGTCTCGGCGGTGCCCTGGGCGCGCCGGAGCGGAGAGCTGACGATCACGTCGATCTCGTACGGCGGACGGGACAACCGGGCGGCGGCGGCCTCGGCCTGGGCGACGCCCTTGGGGGTCAGCTCGGGGTCGCCGGTGCCGGAGAAGCGGCGTTCGACGGAGAAGGGCGTCTCGCCGTGCCGCAGCAGCAGGAAGGTCGTGGCGGTGCGCGCCGGGCCCATCCATCCGCTGCCCGTGCCGTCCGAGGATGCCGTCGCCCGCACGCCGGACGACGCCGCGGGGTGCAGAGCGGCCTGGAGGTCGGTCTGCAGATTCGACGGCACGGCGCCCGCGCCGGGCGATGTGGTGGTTCCGGGACTCGACGCGGCCGTGGGCCCGGCACCGGGCGGGGCCGTGGCCGCGAGGTTCGGCGGTGCTGTGGGGCTCAGACCGGGCGGGGTCGTGGGCTGGGCGCTCGACGGGGGCGCCGTGCGGGAGCCGGGACGCCAGCGGTCGCCTTGGGCGGCGGCGTCCATGGCCTCGTTGGCCAGCCGGTCGGCGTCGCGGTTGCGCTCGCGGGGGATCCACTTCCAGCTGACCCGCAGGCGGCCGGCCAGCGCGGCGGCCTCGCGGGCGAGCGGCCGCAGGCCCTCGTGCTTGATCTTCCACCGGCCGGCCATCTGCTCGATGACCAGCTTGGAGTCCATGCGGACCTCGACCGCGGCGCCCTCGCCGCCGAGCGCGAGGGCCGACCGCAGGCCGGCGATCAGGCCCTGGTACTCGGCGACGTTGTTGGTGGCGACGCCGAGGGCGTCGGCGGCCTCGGCCAGCACCTGGCCGTCGGTGTCCTTGACGACCGCGCCGTACCCGGCGGGGCCGGGGTTGCCGCGGGAGCCGCCGTCGGCCTCGACGACGAGGTTCACAGGCCGGACTCGGGCGTGCGCACCAGGATCCTGCGGCACTCCTCGCAGCGGACGACCTCGTCGTGGGCGGCGGCCCTGATGCGGTTGAGGTCGGCGATCGAGAGCGACACCTTGCAGCCCTGGCAGCGCCCGCCGTGCAGCATGGCGGCGCCGACGCCGTACTGCCCGCGCAGCTTCTCGTACAGGGCGAGCAGGTCGGCGGGGATGTCGGCGGTGATGCCTCCGCGCCGGCCCTTGGCCTCCCCGCTCTCCTTGTCCAGCTCGGCGAGGGCGATGTCGCGCTTCTCCTCCAGCGTGGTCAGGCCCGCGCCGATCTCGGTGCGCTCGGCGGACAGGCGGGCGACGTCGGCCTCCGCGGCCTCCCGGCGCTCCATGATCTCAAGGACGACGTCCTCCAGGTCGCCCTGGCGGCGGTGCAGCGAAGCGATCTCGGACTGCAGGTTGGACAGGTCCTTGGGCGAGGAGACCTGGCCGGAGTCCAGGCGCTTCTGGTCGCGCTCGGAGCGCACCCGGACGGCGTCCACGTCGGACTCGGCCTTGGTCTGCTCGCGGGCGAGGTCACCCGCGCGGGTCTCGGCGCCGATCACCTCGGTGGCGAGCCGGGCGAGCTTGGCGGCGCGCTCGTCGATCTCGGCCAGCTCGGGAAGCGTGCGGCGGCGATGGGCCAGCCTGTCCAGGACGGCGTCGAGCTCGGCGAGCTCGAGCAGGCGCTTCTGTGCTTCAGGGGCAGCTTTCACTTAATCCTCGCACTGTGCTGTTGTCGTCCAGGCGTCCGTCACCGTCGCGGAAACGCGCGTCTCCACATTAATCCCCTTGGCGGCCAACCCGGACGTGAGAATGCCGGCCGCCTGCCCCAGCCAGGGCCATTCGGTCGCCCAGTGGGCCGCGTCGATCAGGGCCGGGCCGCCCGCGAACCCCCCGGACTCCATGAACTCGCCGGCCGGATGGTGCCGCAGATCGGCGGTGAGGAAGACGTCGACGCCCGCGGCGGCGGCCGTGCCGAGCAGGGAGTCGCCCGCGCCGCCGCTGACGGCGACCGTGCGCACCGGCCGGGACGGGTCGCCGGCGACGCGCAGGCCCCAGGCGGTGCGCGGCAGGCTCCGGGCGGCCCGGGCGGCGAAGTCGCCGAGGGTCGTGGGCGCCGCCAGGTCGCCGACGCGCCCGAGGCCGCGGGCCGGGTCGCCGGAGGAGGGCTGGAGCGGGCGCAGCGCCCCGGTGAGCCCGACGGCCCTGGCCAGGGCGTCGGAGACGCCGGGGTCGGCCACGTCGGCGTTGGTGTGGGCGGTGTGCAGGGCGATGTCGTTCTTGATCAGCCGGTGGACCAGCGCGCCTTTGGCGGTGTCGGCGGCCACGGTCGTCGTGCCGCGCAGGAACAGCGGATGGTGGGTGACGACGAGGTCGGCGCCCCAGGACACCGCCTCGTCGGCGACGCTCGCCACCGGGTCCACGGCGAACAGGATCTTCCGTACAGGTTGGGCGGGGTCTCCGCAAACCAGGCCCACAGCGTCCCAGGGCTCCGCCCAAGCGGGGTCATACGTCGATTCAAGTTCCGCGATGATCGCGGACAACGCTGTCGGGGACACGTGCGCAGACTACCGGCACGATCTACCGTAAGTACGTCCTGACACCCGGAGGGCTGGCGAATGGCACCAACGGTAGCGATCATCGGCGCCGGCTTCGGCGGGCTGTGCATGGCGATCCGGCTTCGGAAGGCGGGGATCACCACCTTCACGGTGTTCGAGAAGGCGGACGGGCTGGGCGGCACGTGGCGCGACAACACCTACCCGGGGGCGGCCTGTGACGTGCCCTCCCACCTGTACTCCTACTCCTTCGAGCCGCACCGGGGCTGGTCGGGGCGCTACCCGGCCCAGCCGGAGCTGCTGGCCTACCTGCGGCACTGCGCCGACAAGTACGGCCTGCGCCCCCACCTCCGGCTGAACACCGAGGTCACGGCCGCGGAGTACGACGAGCGGGCGAACCGGTGGCAGGTGACGACGGCCGACGGCGAGCGGCGGGCGTTCGACGTGGTCGTCTCGGGGGTGGGCCAGCTGAACCGCCCGCGCCTGCCCGGCATACCCGGCGTGGAGACCTTCGAGGGGACGAGCTTCCACTCGGCCCGCTGGGACCACGGGCACGACCTGGCCGGGCGTCGCGTCGCCGTCATCGGCAACGGCTCCTCGGCGGCGCAGTTCATCCCGCGCATCGCCCCCGTCGCCGGCCACCTGGACGTGTACCAGCGCACGCCGAACTGGGTGATCCCCAAGGCCGGCGGAGCGTACGGCGAACGCGAGCGGCTGGCCTTCCAACATGTGCCGTTGCTGCAGCGCGCCGAGCGCGAGCGGGTCTTCCGGTTCGTGGAGACCGTCATCTTCCCGGCGCTGGTGGACGGCTGGAGCAGAAACCTGGTCACCCGGCGGGCGCAGGAGCACCTCCAGCGGCAGGTGAAGGACCCGGGGCTGCGGGCCAAGCTGACGCCCGGCTATCCCATCGGCTGCAAGCGCATCGTCATCGACAACGACTTCTACCCGGCGCTGACCCGCGCCAACGTGGACCTGGTCACCGACCCGATCACCCGGGTCGTCCCGGGCGGCGTCGAGACGGCCGGCGGCCGGGTGCGCGAGGCCGACACGCTGATCTTCGCCACCGGGTTCCACGCGACCGACTTCCTGGCCCCGATCGAGATCACCGGACGGGACGGCCACCGGCTGGCCGAGACGTGGAAGGGCGGCGCGGAGGCGTACCTGGGCATCGCCATGCCCCGCTTCCCCAACCTGTTCCTGCTGTACGGGCCGAACACCAACCTCGGCCACAACTCGATCATCCTCATGATCGAGTCGCAGGTCCGGTACATCATGGGCTGCCTGGCGCTGCTGCGGGCGCACGGGCCGATGGAGGTCCGGCAGGCCGCCATGGACGCCTGGCGCCGGGCGCTCGACGCCGCCATGGAGCGCACGGTGTGGCAGGCGAGCTGCCACAGCTGGTACAAGAACGACGCGGGCCGGGTGACCAACAACTGGCCGCGGCCGACCACCGTGTACCGCCGCATCACCCGCGCGCCGCGCCGCGAGGCGTACCGCTTCGGGTGACCCTCGCCGGGTCCTGTCCGCACATTCGGGGAGGCGTCGAACGCCGCCCGGGAGGTCGCCGCCGGCCGGTCGCGACTCCGGGGAGGTTCGTCCGGCCGGCGCCGTCCCTCCCGGCCCAGGTCATCTCCTCGTCCGGCCCCTGGACACCGGTGGTACCGGCGTGCGTATACCGTCGGAGCGAGGAGCGCGAGGGAGCGGCGCCGGCGCCGGGGAGGATCCACGTGTACGCAGACCTGCATCGGGACGCCATCGTGGCGGACACCCACAACGACCTGCTGATGACCGTCTCCGCGCGGCCCCCGGGGACGTGGGCGTCGTTCTTCCGGGAGCAGTGGCTGCCGCAGCTTCGCGAGGGCGGCGTGGACGTGCAGGTGCTGCCGGCCTTCATCGACGTGCACTTCCGCCCCGAGGGCGCGCTCCGGCAGACCCTGCGCATGATCGAGTGCGCCCACGTCCTGGCCGAGGGCAACAGCGACGAGGTGCGCGTCTGCCTCGACGGGAGCGAGATCGACCAGGCGCTCGCCGAAGGCAAGATCGCCCTGGTCATCGCCCTGGAGAGCATGCCCGGCCTGGACGCCAGCGTGGAGCTGCTGCCCACTCTGCACCGCCTCGGCGTCCGGGTGGCGTCCATCGCCCACTGGGGACGCACGCCGCTCGCCGACGGCAGCGGCGAGGACGACACCGAGAGCCGCCTGACCAGCCACGGCGTCGCGGTGCTGCGCGAGATGGAACGGCTGGGCATGGTGTTCGACGTCTCACACCTGGGCGCGTCCGGCGTGGCGCACGTCCTGGAGATCGCCACCCGCCCGGTGATCGCGACGCACTCCTCCGCCCGCGTGCTGCGCGACCACCACCGCAACCTGACCGACGAGCAGCTGCGCGCGGTCGCCGCGGGCGGCGGGGTGGTCTGCGTCAACTTCCTGGCCGCGTTCCTGTCGGACCGGCCGGAGGGGTACACGATCGAACGCCTCGCCGATCACATCCTGCACATCGCGGACGTCGCGGGCGTCGACCACGTCGGCCTCGGCCCCGACTTCATGCGCGAGGTGCTGCTGGACGTGACCCCGCCCTGCGAGTCGTACAGCACCACGGGGCTGGACACCATGGCGACCATCCCCGGCCTGGACGGGCCGCGGGGCATGCCGCTGGTCACGCGGGAGCTGCTCCGGCGCGGGGTGGCCGAGCAGGACATCCGCAAGATCCTCGGCGGGAACGTCATGCGGCTGTTCCGCGCCGAGCTCGGCCGCCCGGCGGAGCACGCTCCTGGCGTGCCCGCGGCGGCCCGCGAGGCACTCCCCTCGGGCGCGGCCGTGCCGCAGGGCGGACCGGTGGCGGCCGTCGCCTCCGAGCACGCCCGGTGAACCAGGCCGGGATGCCCGCCGACTCCTCCTCCGGGCGGGGCGACGCGGCCACCGGCCGGTTCGAGGCGGCGGCCCGGCGGGCGGGCGTCCAGGTGCGCGAACTGCGGGAGATCGCCGAGTTCGAGCAGGTCGTCGAGCTGTACGACGGCATCTGGGAGACCGAGCCCGGCCACGCCCCGATCAACGTCGAGCTGCTGATCGCCTTCGCCCACAGCGGCAACTACGTGAGCGGCGCGTTCGCGGACGGCGGGCTGGCCGGCGCGAGCGTCGGCTTCTTCGCGGCCCCCTCTGGCCGGGCCCTGCACTCCCACGTCACCGGCTGCGCCCGCGGCCGGGGCATCGGGTTCGCCCTCAAGCTCCACCAGCGGGCCTGGGCCCTGGCGCGCGGCCTCGGCGTGATCTCCTGGACCTACGACCCGCTGGTGCGCCGCAACGCCCACTTCAACCTCACCAAGCTCGGCGCCCGCCCGGAGCGCTACCTGGAGTCCTTCTACGGGGCCATGGGGGACGCCATCAACGCCGGCGACGAGTCCGACCGGCTGCTCGCGGTGTGGCCGCTGGACGATCCGCGCGTCGAGGCCGCCTGCTCGGGGGCGGCGCGGCCGGTGGCCGTGCCCGGCGGCGCGGTGATGGCGCTGGCGGAGGAGGACGGCCGCCCGGCGCGGGGCTCCCCGGACGGCCGGACGCTGCTGGTGGGCACGCCGAGGGACATAGAGACGCTCCGGCCCCGCGACCCGGCGACGGCCAGGGCATGGCGGCACGCCGTCCGCGACGTGCTCGGCGGGCTGCTGGAGGACGGCGCCCGGGTGACCGGGTTCACCGCCGGCGGCCACTACATCGTGGAACGACCGTGAGGCGCGGTCCCGTCGTGAACCGAACCGCGAGACCTGGGACACCATCGTGGACCGATCACGAGACGGGCGGCACGATCTGCAAGCGATCACGCGACGGGCGGCACGATCGCGGAAGCGATCGCCGAAGCCGCGCCGTCGGCGTGGAACGATCGTGACGTGCCGCGGCGCCGTCGCGCAGGGGGTGTGGACGTGAGGGAGCGCACGTGAAGATCACTGGAGTGGAGCTGCGCAGGGTGGCGATGCCGCTGGTCGCGCCGTTCCGCACGTCGTTCGGCACCGAGACCGAGCGTGACGTGCTGCTGGTCAGGGTGGTCACTCCTGAGGGCGAGGGGTGGGGCGAGTGCGTGGCGATGTCCGATCCGCTCTACTCCTCCGAGTACGTCGACGGGGCCGCCGAGGTCCTGCGGCGCTTCCTGGTGCCCGCGCTCGCCGCGCTGCCCGGCGCCGGCGCCCACGCCGCCGAGCGGGCGCTGGCGCCGTTCAAGGGCCACCGCATGGCCAAGGCCGCCCTGCTGACGGCCGTGCTGGACGCCGAGCTGCGTGCCACGGGCACCTCGTTCGCCGACTTCCTCGGCGCCGCCCGCGACCGGGTGCCGTGCGGGGTCTCCGTCGGCATCATGGACTCGGTCCCCCGGCTGCTCGACGCGGTGGCCGGGTACGTGGACGAGGGCTACGTGCGCGTGAAGCTCAAGATCGAGCCCGGCTGGGACGTGGAACCGGTACGGGCGGTGCGCGAGCGGTTCGGGGACGACCTGCTGCTCCAGGTGGACGCCAACGCCGCCTACACCCTGGCCGACGCCCCGCACCTGGCCCGGCTGGACGAGTTCGGCCTGCTGCTGGTCGAGCAGCCGCTGCCCGAGGACGACCTGGTGCAGCACGCGGCCCTGGCCCGGCGGCTGCGCACGCCGGTCTGCCTGGACGAGTCGATCGAGTCGGCGCGCGACGCCGCCGCCGCCATCTCGCTCGGCGCGTGCTCGATCATAAACGTCAAGCCGGGGCGGGTGGGCGGCTATCTGGAGGCCCGCCGCATCCACGACCTGTGCCGGGCGAACGGCGTCGCGGTGTGGTGCGGCGGCATGCTGGAGACGGGCCTCGGCCGGGCGGCCAACCTCGCGCTGGCCGCGCTGCCGGGCTTCACGCTGCCCGGCGACACCTCCGGCTCCCGCCGCTACTACGCCACCGACGTCACCGAGCCGTTCGTCCTGGACGGCGGCCACCTGGCCGTCCCCACCGGGCCCGGCCTGGGCGTGGACCCGCTGCCGGACGTCCTCGCCGAGGTCACCACCTCGACACAGTGGCTCCCCGTCTGACCCCGGCCACGCCGCGCTCGATCCGCGAGCGGGTCCAGTTCGACGTGCGCCGCCTCGCCGTCCGGCCGCGGCCCGCGGGCGTCGGAGGGCCCGGTGACGGGGAGTAACGTCGTGGACCGATCTTGCAGCATGGAGGCACGACCATGACGCCCTTCACCCTTCCGCCCGCCGTCCGGCGGGCGGTGGACGCGGCCAACGCCGGCGACATCGAGGACTTCCTCGGCTGCTTCACCGAGGAGGGCGCGGTCGACGACTGGGGACGGGTGTTCCGCGGCCCGGCGGCCATCCGTGGCTGGAGCGACAAGGAGTTCATCGGCGTGCGGGTGAGCCTGACCGTCACCGGCGTGCGCCAGAACGGCGACACGGTGGTCGTGTCGGCCATGGTCGGCGGCGACGGCTTCAACGGCCCCTCCGACTTCGCCTTCACCGTCGAGGCCGACCGCGTCTCCCTCATGCGCATCACCGCCTGAGGCCGGCCGCCTCCCCTGCCGTCGTGACGGCCCCGCCGGGCGGGAAGGAGATCGACAGTTCCAGGCCGCCGTCCGGGTTGGGGGTGGCGCGGACGGTGGCGCCGTGCGCCTTGGCGATCGAGGCGACGATCGACAGGCCGAGGCCGCTGCCCTGTTCGCGGGTCGTGTGCAGGCGACGGAAGGGCGCGAAGAGGTCGCCGAGACGTTCCTGTGGCACCTCGGGGCCGGTGTTGCGGACGGTGAGGACTCCCTGGGAGAGCGTGATCGCGACCGTTCCGCCAGGGTGGTTGTAGCGGACGGCGTTGTCGACCAGATTGGTGACCAGCCGGGTCAGCAGCACCGGGTCGCCGTCGACGACCAGCGGCTCCACGTGCGCCGTGACGCGCACCTCGCCGGTGCCGGCCTCGGCCGCGATCATCCGCGTCACCTCGTCCAGGGCGACCGGCCCGGTGCTGTCCAGTCCGTGTTCCGCCTGGGCGAGCACCAGCAGGGCGTCGATGAGCTTCTCGGAGCGGCGGTTGTGGAGCAGGAGGGTGTCGCGGATCTCGCCGACGTCCTCGGGCAGGCCTATCTCGATCGCCGCCCGCTGGACGGCCAGCGGGGTCCGCAGCTCGTGGGAGGCGTTGGCGATGAACCGGCGCTGCGCCTCGACGGAGCGTTCGAGCCGGTCGAGCATCGCGTCGAAGGTGTCGGCCAGCTCCTTCAGCTCGTCCTTCGGCCCGGTGAGCGCGATGCGTTCGTGCAGGTTCGACGCCGACAGCCGGCGGGCGGTGGCGGTGATCCTGTGGACGGGCCGCAGGATGCGCCCGGCGACCAGCCACCCGACGATGACCGACACCAGCGCCAGCGCGCCGACCATGAGCGTGGTGATCTCCCACTGGTAGCCGACCACGTCCTCCACCAGCCCGGGGATCGGGTCCGGCCCGCCCTGCGGCACCAACCGCGGCGCCGGCGGCGCGTCCGGCGCCATGGGGATCCGTGCGAAGCGCAACCGCAGCGCCTGGCTCAGCAGCACGTTGACCGTGACCAGCAGCACCATCGAGGTGAGCAGGAACAGCCCCGCGTAGATCAGAGTGAGCCGCACCCGCACCCGCACCGACGCCGCGGCCGGCCACCTGACCGGCGCCACGGCATCCGCCCCGTCCGTCACCGTCGCGGACGGCCTGTCCGTCGCCGCGGCGCAGGGCCGGTTCGCGGTCACAGCAGGTATCCGGCGCCGGGGACCGTCTGGATGCACGGCGGGTCGCCCAGCTTGGCGCGCAGGCGGCTGACCACGACCCGCACGACGGTGGTGAAGGGGTCGGCGTTCTCGTCCCAGGCCTCCTCGAGCAGCCGTTCGGAGCTCACGACCGCGCCGTCGGCCCTCATCAGCACCTCAAGGACGGCGAACTCCTTGAGCGACAGGCGCAGATGGCGGCCGTCCCGCGAAGCCTGCAACCGGTGGGCGTCCAGCACGATGCCGTGCCGGCTCAGCACGGGCGGGACCGGCGACCTGCTGCGCCGTCCCAGCGCCTGCACGCGCGCGACCAGCTCGGCGTAGTCGAACGGCTTGGGCAGGTAGTCGTCGGCGCCCATGCCGAGGCCCTCGACCCGCTCGGGCACCGACGCCGCGGCCGTCATCATCAGGATCCGCGTGCGGCTCCCCCGCGTGACCAGCTCGCGGCACACCTCGTCGCCGTGCGTCTCCGGCAGGTCCCGGTCCAGCACCAGGACGTCGTAGTCGTGCACCGCCAGCCGTTCGGCCGCGGCGGCTCCGTCGTACACCACGTCGACGGCCATCGCGTGGCGGCGCAGTCCCGTCGCCACCAGATCGGCGAGGTCGCGTTCGTCCTCCACCACCAGAACCCGCATGCCGATGTCGTACCCCAACCGGGGTAACAGCGGCGTTAACGGTTCCGTTCACGGCCGCGCAACCCGCCTCCGGCCACGCTGGCCGTCATGAACAAAACCTTG
>NZ_JBSGDZ010000001.1:165740-498500 GCF_053602655.1 Sphaerisporangium sp. NPDC004334 | reverse complement strand
CAGCCCTATCTCCACGGTCACCTTCGGCCCCGACGGACGGACCCTCGCCACCATCGGCGACGGCCTGACCCGATTATGGGACGTACAGACCCGCAGCCTCATCGACGCCCCTCTGCCCGGGTACAAAGGCTGGGTCTCCTCGGTGGCCTTCAGCCCCGACCGGCGGACACTGGCCGTCGGCGACGACGGCACCGTGCGATTGTGGGACATCACCACACGCACTACCGTCGGTGCTCCACTGACCGCCCACAAGAACGCTGTCACCGCCCTGGCCTTCAGCCCCGACGGCAAGACACTGGCCACCGGCGGTTTCGACGGCACCATGCGACTGTGGGACACCGCGACCCGCACCCCCATCGGCACTCCGCTCACCGGCCACACCAAAGCGGTCACCGCCATCTCCTTCAGCCCCGACAGCCAGATGCTGGCCACCGGCGGCTCCGACGGCACCATACAACTGTGGGACACCACGACACGCACCCCCATCGGCGACCCACTCCCCGCCCACGAACACGCCGTCACCGCCATCTCCTTCAGCCCCGACGGCCAGATGCTGGCCGGCAGCGGCCTGGACGGCGTGGCGCGACTGTGGCAGGTCAAAACGCACGCTTCGATCAAGCTTCCTCCCCCCGCCCGTCCCCGTGGCGACATTTCCGTCGCTTTCAGCCCCAAAGGGCAGGCGATCCTGGCCATCGGCAGTGGTGATGGCACCGTGCGATTGTGGGACGCCGCCACCCGGACACTCATCGGCGCGCCGCTCACCGGCCACACCGACAACCGGGTCACCTCGCTCGCCTTCAGCCCCGACGGACACACCTTGGCCACCGCCGGTGAGGACAACACCGTGCGGTTGTGGGACATCAGACTCCACACCTCCATCGGGACTCCGCGCACCGATCAGCCCAGCTGGGCCACCTCACTCGCCTTCAGCCCCGACGGACAGACCCTGGCCACCAGTGACAGAGGCGGCACCGTGCGGTTGTGGGACGCCGCCACCCGCGCACCCATCGGCGCGCCGCTCACCGGCCACACCAGGGCGATCACCTCAATCGCCTTCAGCCCCGACAGCCGAACCCTGGCCACCAGCAGCTTCGACGGCACGGCACGATTGTGGAATACAAGGACCGGCAAACTCATCGGCGCACCGTTCACCGGACACTCCTACGTGATCACCTCGGTCGCCTTCAGCCCCGACGGACAGACCCTGGCCACCAGCGGTGAAGACGGCAGCGCACGATTGTTGGATGCCCGTACGGGTGAACCCATCAGCATCCCGCTCGTCGGCAGCCGCGGATTAACTACCTGGTCCCTCTTGAGCCCTGACGGACAAATTCTGGCCGCCATCAACCGCAAAGGCACGGTGCGGCTATGGCGGATGAAAACGCGCACTCCCATCGGCGCCCCTCTCGCCGGCCACACCAACCCGCTCTACTCGCCCGCCTTCAGCCCTGATGGACAGACCCTGGCCACCGTCAACGAGGACGGCACAGTGCGGCTATGGCGAGTCGCTACCCGCACTCCCATCAGCGCCCCCTTCGCCGGCCACGCCAACGCGGTCGCCTCGCTCGCCTTCAGCCCCGACGGACAGACCCTGGCCACCAGCGGCGAGGATGGCACTGTGCGCCTGTGGGACACCGCGACCAGCGCCCCCATCGGCGCTCCCCGCGACGGCCACGCCAACGGATTCGCCTCACTCGCCTTCAGCCCCGACGGACAGACCCTGGCCACCAGCGGCGATGACGGCACGACACGGCTGTGGGAGGTGGGCATGCCCCAAGACCTGCTCGCAGCCGTGTGCGCGATCCCCGCACGCTCGTTCACCCGCGCCGAATGGGCCCAGTACGTATCGGAGGTGGACTACCGACCGGTATGCCGCTGACCTGACGCGGCCGGCGCCGTGAGCGAGCAACTCCACGACCGTCCCGGTCGGCGTGCGGATCCGCCCACCGGGCACGCGCGGACGATGCCGGACGGCCCGGTGATCGTGGCCCGGAAAGAATTCCCTCTGCCGGATGTAGAGAACGTCGCCACGGCTCCGACTCACCTGTGAAAGCGAAGGGCGAAGCCGCCCGAGAACAGGAGCCGGACATGCGTAAGATCATTTTTTGGGTGCACACCTCGATCGACGGCCACATCGACGGCCCGAACGGCGAGTTCGACTGGCCGGTGATGGGCGAGGAGCTGTCGGCGTACTCCGAGTCGCTGGCCGACCGTTGCGACACCTTCCTGTACGGGCGCGGCGTCTGGGAGGGCATGGTGGCCTTCTGGCCGAACGCCGAGTCGATGTCGGACCACCCGCACGTCCTGAAGTTCGCCCCCCGCTGGCGCGACACGCCCAAGATCGTCTTCTCGAGCACACTGAAGCAGGACGACTGGGCCGTCCGGATCATCGGCGACGACCTCGCCGCGCAGGTCGCCGAACTCAAGCGGCAGGACGGCAAGGACCTGCTGCTCACGGGCGGCTCCGGCCTGGCCGCCGCGCTCACCGACCACGGGCTCATCGACGAGTACCACATCGCGGTGCACCCGGTCGTGCTGGGCGGCGGCCGGCCACTGTTCGTCCCGCGCGACGAACGCCTGGGCCTGCGGCTGACCGAGTCGCGCACCTGCGATTCCCAGGTGGTGGTGATGCGGTACGACCGCGTCTAGAAGTGCTCGAAGCCGGTACATGCTCGCGCGGACGCGGTCCATCGGTGTACGGGACCTGCCGCGATCGACGTCTCATGTCCGAGTGTTCCGAGTGAGTCGCGAATCGGCTTCCGGCACGCGTCTCACAGCCGTCCCGCATACGGTGATCGTCTCCATGCTCACGGAGATGCCGAGAACGAACACAGGAGGCGACACTCGATGGACCGACTGCCTCGCGATCTGCCGATCGTGGAGCGAGACGTCGTGCGACTGGTCGTGCGGGACTCCCTCGACCGGATCCTGCTGTTCCACACCCACGAGATCACCGCCCCAGAACTCGGCCGATGGTGGGAACTGCCCGGTGGCGGCATCGACCCCGGTGAGGACTACCGCCAGGCCGCCCGGCGCGAACTGCGCGAGGAGACGGGCATCACGATCGGCGATGAACAGATCGGGCCGCCGACCTGGACCCGCGACGGCTCGTTCCGCCATCGCGACGTCCGTCATCTCCAGCACGAGGTCGTCGTCCAGATCCGCCTGGCCGGGCCAGGACCCGACATCGACGACCGCGACCGGCTTGACTACGAGAAAGAGGACTACTTCGACTTCCGCTGGTGGCCGATCGCCGAGGTGGTCGCCAGCGCCGACCAGTTCTATCCCCGCTCGCTTCCCCGCCTGCTGACCCGCTTTCTCGACGGTGAGACGATCGACGAGCCCCTGGAGATCTGGACGTGACCCGGTCGCTCGGGATGAGTCCGGTGACGTCGGTGGTCATCCCGCGATGATGGCCGACGTGGATGAGGTCGAGGTCGTCGTCGCCCATAACGAGCGCGCGACCCTGCGCGTCGGCGACGTGTACCTGAAGATCGACGCCGATCAGACGCGCACCGACGTCGAGGTCGAGGCGATGGCCATGGCGCCGATCCCGACTCCGGAGGTCCTGTGGCGCAAGCCGCCCGTGCTCGCGCTCGCCGCCCTCCCCGGGAAGGCGCTCGGCCGCCTCGGCGAGCCGTCGACCGCGTCGCCGGCGGCGTGGGCCGCGGCGGGTGCCGTCGCACGGACGCTGCACGACGCGCCGCTGCCGCCATGGCCCGGTCGCGGCCTCGACGAGATCGCAGCGCGCCTCGACGGCGAATGCGGATGGCTCGTCACGAACGGTGTCCTTCCCGCCGACCTGGTCACGCGCAACCGCCGGATCGCCGAGACCGCGCTCCGGCCGTGGACACCGGTGTTCACGCACGGCGACCTGCAGGTCACCCACGTGTTCGCTGACGGCGACGAGATCACCGGCGTGATCGACTGGTCCGAAGCGGCCCAGGGCGATGCCCTGTTCGACCTCGCCATCTTGACGCTCGGACACCAGGAGCACCTTGGCGACGTCGTCGCCGGCTACGGCACCGACGTCGACCTCGACGTGATCCGCGCGTGGTGGTCACTGCGAAGCCTGCTGGCGGTCCGCTGGCTGGCCGAGCACGGCTTCGACCCGTTCTCGCCAGGCTGCGAGGTCGACGTACTGAGATCCCTGGTGTAAGGCCGCACCAGCCCGACGGCGTGGGAGGCGTTCATCGACGGCGCCAAGAAGGGCGAGTTCAGCTTCTAGCACGGCCTCCCCTGAGCTTCACCAGGCTCCCGCCGCGCGGCGACGCTCCCTTCGAGCGGGCGTGCGGGGACGGAGCCCCTGCCTCGGGGTTTGGGGCGGAGTCCCAGAAGAACACTGTCCGAGCGCAGCGAGGGCCATTTCCCGGGGGACGCGGACGCTCCGAATGAAGACCGTCCGGGCGGAGTGAGGGTCGGATTGCCGGGGGATGGCGGCGGCTCCCGGCCGCGGGCTGGTGGGCGCGGGGGCGGGAGCCGCTTGTCGACGGGGCGTTCCGGCCGTTCGTCAGCGGGCGGGGGTGGCGGCGGGCACCTGCTCCTCGGGGGCCGGGCCGGGGCCGGGGTTGGGGAGTTCGGGCAGGAGGGTGACGACGCTGGGCTCCTTGGGGGCCTTGCCGAGGCGCTCGCGGAGCTTCATGGCCGGCTTCTCGATGAGGTAGAAGCTGACCGTGGCACAGGCGACGCTGCCGACCAGGGTGACCAGCAGCAGCACCCCGAAGTTCCCGGCGCGGAACAGGTTGCCGTGCCAGAAGTAGATGATCGCGATGTGCCACAGGTAGACGCCGTAGGAGATGCGGCCGAGGAACAGCATCACCTTGTTGGTCACCACGGCCTCGATGAACCGCGACCGCAGGTGCGGCAGGGTCAGCGGGGTCACGGCGAGGAAGCCGAAGAGCAGGTACATGACGTGCTCGAGGACGCCCTGGCCGAGGCCGGGGTAGTTGGCGCTGGCCGGGTCGCCGAACGGCGAGACGCAGGCGATCAGGTAGGCGACGAGCGCACCGGCCCAGCAGAGCAGCGGCCACTTGTAGGCGGCGCGGTAGGCGCCGGGCACGTGGTCCATCGACACCTGGGCGGCGGCCGACAGGGTGGCGAGCATCATGCCGGTGGCGATGAAGTCGATCCACCCGGGGGGCCAGTTGCCCTCGATGGGCCAGGCGCCGAAGGACGGCAGGTGCGTCCAGGCGGTCCAGGCGATGCTGATCGGGATGATCAGCGACAGCGAGATCAGGATGCGGCGCACCCGCGCCGCCGGGGTGGCGGCCCTGCGTGCGATCTTGTGCAGGATCCAGGCGATCACCGGCAGGGCGAAGTAGAACGCGATCTCGGTCGCGAGGCTCCAGGTCTGCTCACCGCCGAGGACCCAGGCGTTCTCCTGGTAAATCTGCAGCAGCAGGAACGGCCGCACGACGTCCCAGACCCCATGGATGTTGTCCCGGTTGAGCGTCACCAGGACGACCGCGATCAGCACCCAGTAGGCCGGAAGGCATCGCAGCGCGCGGCGCCACAGATAGGGCTTCACCCGGGGCGTCGGGGTGCCGGCGATGGTGGCCAGAGCGAAGGGGCGATAGAGCAGCATGCCCGACAATGTGAAGAAAATCGGCAGGCTCACCTGAAGCTGGTTGAGCAGGACGCTGAAGACGCCGTTCCCGGTCTCCTCCAGACCGGGGGCCTCGTTCCACCGCATCTGGCCCGCGCTGAAAGCGACGTGGAGAACGAGCACCCCCAGGGCCGCGAGCCCTCGCATTCCCTCAAGATGCGGGAAATACCGGCGCGCCGCGCTGGGGGCCGCTCCAGCGGGGTTTCCCGCCTTCTCTGACACGACCATAGAGTGCTCCTTACGAATTGGTCGACGCCACCAGCATCGTTCCGGCGGTTCCCCGGCGCATCTCACCAATTGCGCAATTTCGCCGCACCCTATTTCCGCGCGCCTTTCATGCCCATGCTCGCGCCGCGTGGGACGGCCGCCCGCCGCGGTGATGAGGGGGCCGGCGGGTCAGGCCGAGAAGGCGCCGGTGATCTCGGCGGCCACGGCGCGCCGGTTGGGCTCGTCGAGCAGGTAGAAGTGGCCGCCGGGGAAGACGCGCATGCGCGCTCCCGCCTCCGCGCGGTCCTGCCAGGCCACCAGCTCGCGCACGTTGACCAATTCGTCCCGGTCGCCGCCGAGCACGGTGAGCGGCATGGTGATGCGGCCGTCGAGGTTGCGCCGCACCAGGCGGGCCGCGAGGGTGAGGTCGGAGCGCAGCAGGCCGAGCACGTACGTGCGCCAGAAGGGGCTGTCCATGATCTCCTGCGGGGTGCCCCCGCCCAGCCTGACGACCTCGAGCAGGACGGCGTCGTTCCACGCCGCCTCCCGCTCGAACTTCACCCCGGCCGGCGGGTGGGCGCTCAGCACGAGCCTGGCGCACGCCCCCGGGTCGGCCAGCGCCACGGCGACCGCGACGGAGACCCCCATGCTGTGGCCGAAGTACACGGTCGGACAGGACGGCAGGCCGGTCAGTTCGGCCAGGACGCCGTCCACCACGGCTCCGGGGTCCTCCGGCGTGCTGTCGTAGCTCTCGCTGAAGCGCCGCTCCCTGCCGGGCAGGGTGACCCCGAGCACGTCGTAGGTGTCGGGGAGGGCCGCGAGCAGGGGCATCAGGGCGTTGGGCCCGGCCCCGGCGTGCGGGAACACCACGACGCGGCCCTCGGGCTCGCCCCTGGCGGCCCGCAGAGCGGCGGTCCACGCCCCTGCCTCGGCGCGCCGCGCCTGCTGCCGGACGCTCATCGGCCGTCCTCCCATCGGTGGTCGGAGATCATCGCCTGGCCACGCCCGCCGGGTGGTACATGCGGCTCACGCAGGCGGAGGCGAGCGCGTCCAGGCTGGAGATCATCATGTCCGGAGGCAGGGAGGCCGCCGCGTAGGCCAGCGGCAGCTCGGTGCAGGCGGCCAGCACCGGGAGCCTCTCCCGGTGCCACAGTCCGCGGGCCACCGTGCCGAGCAGCGCCCCTGCCTGGTGGGAGCGCCCGGCCTTGACCAGCGTGGCGGTGTGGTGGATGGCCTCCTGCGTGCCGCTGCCGGGCAGCAGCAGGCGGTAGCCGAGCGCCTCGGCGCGCCGCTGGTACAGGCCGCCGGCGACGGTTCC
Source organism: Sphaerisporangium sp. NPDC004334 (assembly GCF_053602655.1). Lineage (NCBI taxonomy): Bacteria > Bacillati > Actinomycetota > Actinomycetes > Streptosporangiales > Streptosporangiaceae > Sphaerisporangium > Sphaerisporangium sp. NPDC004334. Next base: position 491,370 of record NZ_JBSGDZ010000001.1, on the reverse strand, counting down.
GGTGGTGGCGGCCAGCCAGCCGCCCTCCGGGCTGCGCCGCGCGGCCTCCTCCAGCGTCGCGTCCACGATGTGCACGACCGGCGCCGGGAGCGTCCCGGCGAGCCGGTCGAGGTAGACGTGCGCGGTGTTGCAGGGGACGGCCAGCAGGTCGGCCCCCCATTCCGCCAGCCTGGCCAGACCGTCCCTGATGGGCGGCAGCGGCGCGTCGCTGCCCGCGAGCACCGCCGCCGTCCGGTCGGGGATGGACGGGTCGGACAGCATCACGATCCTCGGGTGCTCCTGGTCGGTCGTCCCGGGGACCCGGGCGGCGAGCAGGCGCAGGAACTCGGCGGTCGCCAGCGGACCCATCCCGCCGAGGATGCCGAGGGTCGGCCGCAGTGGGGGCAGCGGGCGCGGTGGGCGCGGCACCCGGGTGCCCACGCCCTCGCCGTCCCGCGCGCCGGTCCTCATGTGACCTCGGTGCCGGCGCGCGACAGCAGCTCGGCCACGCGCCGGGGGATGTCGGCCTCGCGCAGCAGGCCGTGCAGCTTCGGGCCGCACCACCAGTCCAGGCGCAGCCGGCCGTCCTCGACGGCGGCGTTCACCGACAGCACGTACGGGCGGGTGGTGGGCGCGACGGTGTAGTCGGCCTCCTCCCGCGTGGCGAGCCTGAAGGGCGCGCCGGCGGGGAGCAGCCGGGACAGGTCGCCGAAGTGGTCGTACCTGATGCGGGCGGCGGGGCTGGTGCGCGGAGCGATGCCGCAGGGCCCGTCGACGGAGACGATCGCCTTGGTCACGGCGGTCAGCGGGCCCACCTGCCGCACGCCGAGGTCGCGGTCGCCGCCGGCGGTGTGGTCCTGCACGTCGATGGTGATGAACTCACCGCCGATCCACTCGGTCAGCACGGTGGCGATGGCCGACAATACCTTGCCGGCGGGCGGGGCGCCGTCGCCCGCCGGGTCGGGGGCGACGGCGCGGGTGCGGGTCGGGGTGCCGGCGGCGTCGGCCGAGCATCCGGGCAGGATGCAGTCGCCGGCGCTGGCCGTCCACCCGGCGGGCACCGCGGCGGGCGCGCCTTCGGGCTGGGCGGCGGCGGCGCCCAGGAAGGACGCGGCCGTGGGCAGCTCGACCGGCGTCCCGGCCTCCGTCTGGGCCCAGGCGGTGCACAGGTCGTCGAGGATGAGCCGCCACGAGGGGGTGTCGGCGACCAGTTCGTGGACGACCAGCAGCAGCCAGGCGGGGCGGGAGCCGCGGTCGGCGAGGGCGATCTGCAGCACGGGGCCGTCGGTGAGGCTGAGCCGGGCGCGCATCCGGTCGACGGCGGCGCGCAGCAGCCCCGGCTCGGCGGCCTCGTCCAGCCTGGACAGGTCCAGTCCGAGCACCGGCAGCGCCGCGCCGACGCCGCCGTCGCGCTGGCGGCGCTCGCCGTCGCGGTCGAGCAGGCGGGTGCGCAGCGCGTCGTGCTGCAGCAGCAGTTGCAGCACGACCTTGCGGACGCGGGCGGCGTCCGGCCGGCCGGGCAGCTCCAGCAGCAGCGCGCGGCCCCGCCGTTCGACGTCGGCGGAGTGCCGTTCGAGGTAGTCGCGCTGGACCGGCGTCAGCGGGACGGTCAGGTCACCGGCGAGCACCGGCTTGGGGGGCTCGGGCTCCTCGCCGATGTCGGTGCCGAACCGGGTGGGCCGCGGCGCGGCGAGCGCCTCGCGCTGGACGACCCCGGCGGCGCGCGGGATCTCCTCCACCGCCACCCACTGCTCGGGCACCAGGATGTCGGGCAGGGCGCCCGCCACCGAGGCGCGCAGCTCGTCGCCGTCGATCGGGCCGCGGGGGACGTAGTAGGCGACCAGCCGGCTGCCCAGCCGGTCGCGGTCGGCCGGGTCGGCGTACCCGATCTTGGCGAGCATCCGCTTGACCCGGGCGGTGTTGACCGGGGCGCGCAGCTCCTCGTCGGCCTCGGCGACCTCCAGGTGGCCGACGCGCACCTCCCACCGGGTGGGGGCCTCGTAGTTGTGGTAGCCGCGCTCCTGGTTGTGCACGTACACGCCCACGTCGTTGATCATGCAGTTGGAGCTGCAGAACCCGGTGTCCTGGGGCTGGGACCAGAAGGACGAGCGCCGCTGGAGGAACTCGCGGATGCCGGTCTTGGTGACATCGGAGTAGCGGAAGTAGTCGACGACCTCGACCGAGTCGACCGCCGCCGAGGCGATGGCGCTGCCGGTCTGGTGGTAGATCCGGCGGCCGATCGCGAGCTTCGGCTCGATCTCGGCGGGGTCGAACACGCCCTGCTGGTAGAACCACGACAGCCGCTCGTCGATGATCTGCCCGCGCGACAGGCCGGTGACGATGGTGGGGATGCCGCGCTCGTGGGCCAGCTCGGTGCTGAGGTCGAGCAGCGAGCGGAAGCAGCCGTTGCAGACGCTCTTGTGCTGCTCCAGGCTCTGCAGGAAGATCTTGTTCTGGTCGGCGCGGGTCATCGTGAGGTGCTCGATGCCCAGCTCGGCGGTGATCTCCTCGACGTTGTTCAGCGCCGTCTTGGAGATGAAGCCGTTGTCGAAGGTGAAGGTCATGACGCGCAGGCCGAGGTCGACGAGCTGGTGCAGGACGTAGGTGCTGTCCTTGCCGCCGCTGAACAGCAGCAGGCAGTCGTAGTCCGAGCCGCGCGCCCGCGAGCGCTCCTTGATGTGGCGCACCATGTCCCCGGGCTCGCCGAAGTAGGCGTGGATGCGCTCGCGGTTGCCGGCGTACATGGCGCACAGGTTGCACACGCCGTCCCCGTCGAAGACGATGCCGGGGTAGCGGCCGGTGATGCCGCAGCGCACGCACAGGCGCTCGCCGGCGTCGTCTCCGACGCCCTGGAACACCACCGCGCAGTCGGCGACGCCGTCCTGCCGCATGATCGCCGTCTCGACCTCCCGCTCCAGCAGCCGGGCCTGTTCGGGGCCGAGCTCCGCCGCGGCGGGCGGCGTGTCCTGGTCCGAGGGCGTCTCGGTGACGGAGGGCCTGAGGTGCGGCGCCGTCCATCGGATCGATCCGGCCATGTCAGCTCCCGCTCTCGCTCACGAGCACCTCGTGGGTGCCCTGCGCGCCGATGTCGGTCAGTGAGACGAACAGGTCGTCGAGCGGCGCGTCGCGGCCCAGGATGGCGTTCTCGATGAGCGCGGCCAGCGACTCGATGGTCGGCGAGGCGAGGAACTCCTGCAGCGGGACCTCGACGCCGAACTCGGTGCCGAGCCGGGACAGCAGCTCGAACACCACCAGGGAGCTGCCGCCGACCTCGAAGACGCTCTCGCGGACGTCGAGGTCGTCGACGGGCAGGATGCTCTGCCAGACCCGCGCGACGGCCTGCTCGGTGGGGGTGCGCGGCGGGATGTGGTCCTCGCCGGGAAGCTCGCGGCGCAGCACCGGCGTGGGCAGCGCCTTGCGGTCGATCTTGCCGCTAAGCGTGCGCGGCAGCTCGGCCAGCGGCACCAGGACGGCGGGGACGGCGCTGTCGGGCAGCCGGCCGCGCACGTGGTCGCGCAGTTCCTGCGGCTCGGCGGCGCCGGTCAGCTCGACGAACGCGCACAGGTAGGGCACGCCGCCCTCCTCCTCGGCGGCCACCACGGCGGCGTCGGCCACGGCCGGGTGCTCGCGCAGGACGCTCTCGACGCCGCCCAGCTCGACCCGGACCCCGCCGATCTTGACCTGGTGGTCCTTCCTGCCGAGGAACTCGTAGACGCCCTCGGGCAGCAGCCGGCCGTAGTCGCCGGTCCGGTAGACCACGTCGTCGGGGTCGCCGGTGAGCGGGTTGGTGACGAACGCCTTGGCGGTCGCCTCGGGCTGCCCGTGGTAGCCGAGCGAGCGGTAGGGGGTGCGCAGGTAGATCTCGCCGACGCTGCCCGGCGCGGCGGGTTGCCCCATGCCGTTCAGCAGCAGCACCTCGGCGCCCGGGATCGGCCGGCCGATCGGGATCGAGGGGCGTTCGGCGTCGGCCGGGGTGACGAAGTGGTAGGTCTTGGTCATCGTCGTCTCGGTCGGCCCGTACAGGTTGAGCAGCTTGATCCGCGAGCCGAAGCGGCCGAACAGCCGCGCGGCGTCGGCGGGCGGGAGCTTCTCCCCCGACATCGCGACGCAGCGCAGCGACGCCAGCTCGTAGTCGCCGGCGGCGGCCTCGCGGATGACCCCGCGCAGCAGCGAGGGCACGCAGTGCACCAGGTCGACGCGCTGCTCGTCGATCCAGCGGGTCAGCGCGGCGGGGTCGAGCAGCGTGTCCTGCGGCGGGACGCAGACGGTGCCGCCGGTGGTGAGCGGGACGAACACGTCGCGCAGCATGGCGTCGAACGCGGGCGAGGTCAGGTGGCTGACCCGCCACCCGGGCCCGACGCCCAGCAGTTCGGTCTCCCAGCGGACGAAGTGGTCCACGCCGGACAGCCGGCCGACGATGCCCTTGGGACGCCCGGTGGAGCCGGAGGTGAAGAACACATAGCAGGGGTCGTCGGGCCCGGGCTCGTGCGGCGTCACCGCCGCTCCTGTCTCACCGATCTCCGCCGCCGCGACCCGCACGGCGCCGGGCGCCGCGTCGGTGAGCACGGCGTCGGCCAGCGCCTCCGCGCCCGTCCCGACGACGGCGAAGCCGGGCGCGGTGTCCTCGACCATCTGGGTGAGGCGCACGCGCGGGGCGGCGGCGTCCAGCGGGACGAACACCCCTCCGATGCGGAGGATGCCGAGCAGCGCCGCGATGATCTCCCCGCGGTCCTCGGCGAGGACGGGAACGAGCGACTCGGGGCCTGCTCCCGCCGCCCGCAGCGCGCCGGCCAGGCCGTCCGCCCGGGCCGAGAGCTCCGCGTACGTCAGTCGCCCCTGCGGGGACTCGACGGCCACCTGGTCGGGGAACCGCTCGATCGCGCGTCCTACGAGCGAGTGGATCGCTTCGAAGGCCATCCTGCTTCCTTCCTCTCTGCCAGGGACGCTCGTCCGATCCGCCCCCCGGGGTTCATGCGTGGTCGGCCAGGCCGTAGGTGTCCAGCAGGATGCCGAACGTCAGGACGACCAGGAGCAGGTCGTCCCCCAGGTGGGGGTGGACGTCGAATCCCTCGCGCAGGTAACGGGCCTTGAGGTGGTCCACGACGGCCGGGTCGAAGAAGCCCTGCCGCCTGACGCGCTCGTGGGAGAGCGTGTCGTTGATCCACTCGACGTCGCGCCTCAGCAGGTGGGGGCTCCCCGGGGCCCGGAAGCCGAACTTCTCCCGGGCGATGATCTCCGGGGGCACGAGCCCCTGGGCCGCCTGCTTGACGACGTACTTCTCGCCCGCCTCGTTCACCTTCAGGTGCGCGGGCACCGAGGTGGCGAACTCCATGACGTCGATGTCGAGGAACGGGTACCTGGCCTCGACCGAGTTGGCCAGCGACATCCGGTCGCCGTGGTCGGAGAGCAGGTGGTCCGACAGCCGCAGCTTGAAGTCCAGGTAGGAGCGCTGGTTGAGGCGGTCGCGGCCGGCGAGCATGTCCTTGTCGACCAGCGGGTGGCGCAGGCAGTCGAAGTCGTCGAACCGCTCGCGCACGCCCTCGGAGAAGATGTCCATCTTCGACTCGCGCCAGGCGTTGTAGGAGCGCTCGTAGAACAGGCCCGGGTCGCCCCACAACTGCCTGCGCACGTCGTCCTCGAGCGCCTCGTCCAGGCCGCCGCCTCCGCCGCCGCCGCGGCCGAACCGGTCGAACCGGTAGCCGACGTACCCGCCGAACAGCTCGTCGGAGCCCTCACCGGTCAGGATGACCTTGACGCCGTTGCGCCGGGCGAGCGCCGACAGGGCCAGCGAGCAGGTGTTGTAGGTCTCCTTCACCGGGCACTCGGCGTGCCAGACCATCCGCTGGAGCTCGCCGGTGATGTCCTCGGCGTGGAACTCGGCCTCGTGGTGGCGGGAGGCCACCTTCTCGGCCATGAGCCGCTGGTAGGCCGACTCGTCGATGGCGGCGTCGGGGAAGGTGATGGAGAAGGAGTGCGAGGGCGGGGTCGTCCGCCCGACCAGCGCCGCGATCAGCGAGGAGTCCAGCCCGCCGCTGAGGTAGAACCCGACGGGGACGTCGGCCTGCAGGCGGCGCCGCACCGACTCGCCCAGCAGCTCGCGCAGCGTCTCGACGTAGTGCTCGTCCGGCCGGGCGGGCGGGGCGTCGCCCTTGAGGGGGAAGTCCAGGTCCCAGTAGCGCACCTCGCGGACCTCGTCGTCCTCGACCAGCAGGTAGTGGCCGGCGCGCACGCTGCTGACGCCGCGGAACATGGTCCGCGGGCTGACCAGACCGGGGAAGGTGAGCACCTGGTCAAGGCCGGTGAGGTCCACCTCGCGCCCGACGCCGGGGTGCGCAAGGACGGTCTTGGCCTCCGAGCCGAACACGAAGTGGCCGTCGGTGCGCGCGTAGTGCAGCGGGAGGATGCCGACGTGGTCCCTGGCCAGGAACAGCCGGCGCCGGCGCAGGTCGTAGATGGCGAAGGCGAACTGGCCGTTGAGCTTGCGCAGCAGGTCCGGGCCCTCCTCCTCGTAGAGGTGGACCAGGACCTCGACGTCGCAGTCGGTGCGGAAGCGGTGCCCCTTGGCCTGCAGCTCGGCGCGCAGCGCGCGGTGGTTGAAGATTTCGCCGTTGCACACCAGCGCGACCTGGCCGTCCTCGCTGAACATCGGCTGGTCGCCGCCGTGCAGGTCGATGATGCTCAGGCGCCGGAACCCCAGGGCGACGCCCCGATCGAAGAAGGTCCCGCCCGCGTCGGGCCCCCGGTGGGCCAGCGTCCCGGTCATCCGCGCGAGCTCCGGCTCGTCGATGGCACGGCCGTCACGGAGGGCCATGGACCCAGCGATTCCGCACATGTCTCGGGCGCTCCTTCCACGTAGGCAGCTACAGAACGGCAGGGACCGGGCTAGGCGTCGGCGACGGCGGGGACGACCTTCTTGCCGATGATCTCGACCTGGCGGACCGGCTCGGGGCCGCCGATGATGCCGATCGCGGTGTCCACGCCGAGCCCGGCGAGCCCGCGCAGAGTCTCGGCCAGGTCACCGGCCCCGGCGCCGTCGTCGCCGACGTCGAAGGGGAAGATCACCGTCTTCTCGATGGCGTCGTAGTCGCGTCCCTCGGCCTCGCAGTGCCCGCGCAGCACGTCCAGCTTGTGCGGCAGGTCGGGGCCGGGGTACAGGTTGCAGGCGTCGCCGTACTTGGCCACCAGGCGCAGGGTCTTCTTCTCCCCGCCGCCGCCGATGAGGATCGGCGGGTGCGGCCGGGTGATGCTCTGCGGCAGGTTCAGCGGCCGCGCGAGCCGGTAGTGCTCGCCCTCGTAGGGCCGCTCGTCGCCGCGCTCGCCGTCCCACATGCGGTGGCAGATCTGGATCGTCTCCTCCAGCATCGCGAAGCGGTCGGCGAGGGAGGGGTAGGGGATGCCGAGGCCGAGCGCCTCGTCCTCGTACCAGCCGACGCCGAGGCCGAGCATCGCCCGCCCGCCGGACAGGACGTCCAGGGACGTCACCGTCTTGGCCAGCACGCCCGGGTGCCGGAAGTGGACCCCGGCCACGATGGGGGCGAGCCGGCAGCGCCGGGTGTGCGCGGCGAGCAGAGTAAGGGTGGTGAAGCACTCGAGCATGGGCGCCTCGGGACCGCCCGCGTGCGGGCCCTGCCACACGTGGTCGCCCACGCCGAGGAGCGAGAACCCGGCGTCGTCGGCGGACTGCGCGATCTCCACCAGGGTGTCCGCCACCCGGGCGGAGCCGCCCTTCCAGGAGAAGTCCCCGATTTCCAAGCCAACCTTCACGCCGGTCTCCCTAGGTTCTGTGACAACGTTCTCGCGGGTGTTCTCGCGGGTGGTGCGGGCCGGCCGGCGGCCCGGGGTGGCTCACGCCGGCCGGTAGCGCAGGATGCAGACCCCGGTGTCGAAGACCCGGGTGCCGGCCAGCTTCAGGTCCACGCGGTCCTTGAAGTCCTCGAACAGGTGCCTGCCCTCGCCGAGGACGACGGGATGCACCCACAGCAGGTACTCGTCGATCAGGCCGCGCCGCATGAGGTCGCGCGCGAGCGCGGCGCTGCCGTAGATCAGCAGGTTCTTGCCGGGGAGCCGCTTGAGCCCGGCGATCTCCTCGGCGACGTCGCCGGCGGCGATCCGCGTGTTGCGCCAGGCGGCGCTCTGGAGGGTCCGCGAGAAGACGACCTTGGCGATGCCGTTCATCTTGTCCGCGACCCGGCCGGTCTCCGCGGGCCACGCCTGCGCGAACAGCTCGTAGGTCCTGCGCCCGAGCAGCAGGGTGTCGGCCGCGTCGAGTTGTTCCTCGACGTGGCGCTCCATCTCGTCGTCGAAGACGTCGATGTTCCAGTCCTGCTGGCCGGTCGCGTTCTCCACGTAGCCGTCGACGCTCACGAACATCGACAGGATCACTTCCCGCACGGCGTCCTCCGCCCCGTCAGACCTTGGTCTTGAGGTAGGCGTCCAGGCAGTTGAAGAAGCTGCCCCAGCCCTCGACGGCCAGCGGCACCGTCTCGGCCGGCAGGTAGCCGACCTGGAGGAAGCGCATCTCGGTGCCGCCGTCGCGCTCGGCGAAGGTGACGCTGACCAGCTCCTCGCCCTCGCCCTGCGCGCTGCGCTCCAGGAACTCCGGGTCCAGCGGGTCGCCGAGGGTGAACGACAGCTTCTCCGGGCGCACCAGGTCGCGGTACACCCCGAAGAAGGGCTGCTCGGCGCGCTCGGTCTCCTCGGTCGCCTCCATGACGATGAGGGCCTTCCAGTGGCCGCCCGGCCGCGCGTCGATGGCGATCTCCGACAGCGGGGCCGTGGTGCCCTCCGGACCCCACCAGTGCGTGAAGTGCTCGGCGACCGTCCACGCGTCGAACACCAGCTCGCGCGGCGCGTCGAAGACGCGGGTGATCGACACCTCCTGCAGAGTCGGCGTGGGGGTGGTCGTGGTCTCGGTCACGTGCTTTCCTTCCTGTCGCTGTGCGGAGGGCGGCCTGTCGCGGGGGGCGGGGCCGAAGCCCGCGGCCGGGAGGCCGGCCACGGGCGTGCGGTCGGTACGGTCAGTGCGGTGAGCCGGGTCAGTGCGCCTCGGCCGGCACCCGGGCGTGCAGGCGGACCGGCAGGCTGCGGTGGCCGTTCATGATGAACGTGGGCAGCGGCTGCAGCTCCTCGGCCGGGACGGCGAGGTTGATGTCGGGGAAGCGCTCGAACAGCGTGGACAGGCCGATGGCGCCGACCAGGCGCGCGATGCCGGCGCCCAGGCAGTAGTGCGGGCCGTAGCCGAAGGAGATGTGCTCCTTGTCGGCGCGGGTGATGTCGAACTCGCAGGCGCTCTCCCCGTGCAGCTTGGGGTCACGGCCGGCGGCGAGGTAGTTGACCAGGATCGGGTCGCCCTTGCGGATCAGAACGCCGTCCAGGTCGACGTCGGCGGCGGCGAAGCGCAGCGGCAGGCTGGCCAGCGGAGCCTCGGCCCGCAGCACCTCCTCCATCACGTCGTCCCAGGACTTCTCCCCCGACTTCACCAGTTCGAGCTGGTCGGGGTGGGTGAGCAGGTTGGTGACGGCGTTGCTGAGGAAGTTGATCGTGGTCTCCGACCCGGCGCCCAGGATGGCGAAGATGGTGTCGGTGAGCTCGCCCTCGGTCAGCTTGCCGCCGTCCTCGTCGTCCCGGGCGGCGATCAGGTCGCTGGTGATGTCCTCGCCCGGGTTGGCGCGCTTGGAGGCGATGAACTCCGACATCGCGTCCCGCCAGCCCATGAGGATGCCGTGCGCCACCTCCGGGCTGACCGTGGTGTCCACCATCATGTTGATGACCGGCGCGGTCTTGGCCAGCGCGGTCTCGTCCATCCCGATGATGTCGGCGACCAGGCGGGCGGGCAGCGGGTAGGCGAACTGCTGGCGCAGATCGACGACCTCACCCGGCGGCGTGGCGGCCAGCGCGTCGAGGATCTCGTTGGTCAGCTGCACGATGAGCGGCCGGACGGCCTCGATGCGGCGCGGGGTGAACGCCTTGCCGACCAGGCGGCGCAGCCGCTTGTGGTCGCTGCCCCACGAGGTCGAGATGTTGTCCATCGCGACCCAGCTGATCAGCTCCCAGTCGGGCCGGATCTCGCCGTTGGTGAAGGCCGGCCAGTGGGCGCGGGCGCTCTTGGTGACGCGCGTGTCGGTCAGGACCTTGCGCAGCGTCTCGTAGTCGGTGATCGCCCACGCCGTGACACCGCCCGGCAGCTCGATCAGCGTCGCGGGGCCGAGCGAGCGCAGGTGCTCGGCCTCGGCGTGGATGTCCTTGCCGGTGATGTCCAAGGCGACGGGGCAGCGACTCTCCATGAGTGACTCCAAGATCTGGTTCGAAAGAGCTGATCAGGGTGCGCGGGCACCCGTGGGCGGGACGGGCGGGAGCTTCCGGCCGCCGCGGGGACGGCCGGCCCGTCGCGCCCTTCCGGGAGCCGCGGGGCCCCGGCCTGGGAGGGAACGGCTATTCGGGGAGCCTGATGGACAGCGCGTGGCGGAACACGTTCCGCGGGTCGTAGCGCTTCTTGACCTGCTGGAGACGGGGGTAGTTGTCCTTGTAGTACAAGGTGTGCCAGGGGACGCCGGAGGTGTTCAGCTCCGGGTCCGCCAGATCGGCGTCGGGATAGTTGATGTAGGCGCCGTCGCTCAGCTCGTCCGGCCCCGGCACGCCGCCGCTGTGGGCGTAGATGTCGCGGAACAGGTCCCTGATCAGGCCCACGTTCGTGTCGTCGTCCGCCTCGCTCGCCCAGGCGCCGAGATAGGCCGCCTTGAGGATGGAGTCGCGCTGCGCGGTCGCCGTGGCGTCGGGGGCGACGGTGTTCACCTGGCCGCCGTAACCGACCAGCAGCACCTGCGCCGGGTTGTACACCTCGCCGGTGAAGTGCTTGTGGACGGCGGCGATCTGCGCATCGCTGTACCCCTTGCGCAGGTACGCCGCCTTGATCTTGAACCGGCGCACGCCCGGGTTGCCCGGGTCGCCGTAACCGGGGTAGGACGCCGCGTACAGCCAGGGCTGGACCTCCTGGAACCGCATCGCCGGCTCCACGCCGACCCCGGCCGCCACCTCGTCCAGGAAGGCCGTCATCAGCGCCTCGGCGTCGGGCACGCCTTCGTCGATGAGCGCGCCGACCATCAGGCCGGGCGGGGTGTCCTTGTGCGTGCCGTGGAAGTACGGGAACAGCTTCGCCTCAGGCGTGCCGGCGGCACTGTTGTTCTCCATCCAGGTGCCGAAGTTGCGCAGCAGCGTGGTGAAGCCCTCCTCCGACATCCCCTCCCACGACCAGATGGCCACGCCGCTGCGGGTCGCCGCCGGCGCCTTCGGCAGCAGTTCGGCCGGATCGGAGGAGACGGCGTCCGGGCTGCGCATCCAGTAACGGGTCACCACGCCGAAGTTGCCGCCGCCACCGCCGGTGTGCGCCCACCACAGGTCGCGGTGCGGATCACCGGGCTCGCGGGTGGCGATGACGGCCCGGGCCCGGCCGTCCTCGCCCACCACCACGACCTCCACGGCGTACAGGTAGTCGACCACCGCGCCGAGGCTGCGCGACAACGGGCCGAAGCCGCCGCCCGCGAAGTGCCCGCCGACGCCCACCTCGGGGCACATCCCGGCCGGGATCGTGACGCCCCACCCCTTGAACAGGACGCGGAAGACGTGCCCCAGGGTCGCGCCGGACTCGATGGCGAAGGCACGGCGGCCGCTGTCGTAGTAGACGGCCGTCATCTCCGAGATGTCCAGCAGAACCTTGACCTCGGGGTCGGCGACGAAGTTCTCCAGGCCGTGCCCGCCGCTGCGGACCGCGATGCGCCTGCCCGAGGCGACCGCCTCGTCCACCGCCTGCACCACCTGCTCGGTCGTCGTCACCACACGCACGTAGTCGGGGCTGCCGACGAACCGGTGGTTGGTGCCGCGCAGCATGCTGTCGTAGCGGGGGTCGTCCCGGGTGATGGTGGACGCGCCGAGAACGGTCTGGTGCTGTCCGCCGGCCGTGAACGCCTCGGAGGAGACGGCGGTGACGGCCCCGTTGGGATGGCCGTGACTCTGCAGGTCGGTCATTGTTCGTTCCTCCAGTGGCGGCCGGGCGGCATCGACGCCATCGCCCGGCCGAGTCATGGTCGGCTCGGCTTCCCCCAGCCTGCTATCCGCGAGAATGCCCATGCATCTTTGGATGTGCTGTGTTGTTCTCGCCTCGCTCCACTCGGCGGCTCGGGGCGCCCTTGAGGCGGCGCTCTTCGTCGTCATCCGGGCTCTCCACTCCCCGAATGCCCGAAAAACGGCTCGGCCGAAGTATCACCCCCGAGCGCTTCGGAACGGATCGGCCCCAAAACCGGCTTGGGGCGCGGCGGTGTTGTGAGGAGGAGAGAGCGAGTGCGAGGAACGAGCGCTCGTGAACGACGACGAACGGCGCCGCCTCAAAGGCGCCCCAAGCCCGCCGAGCGGAGCGAGGCCGATGAACACAGAAAGCGCAAGGGGCGAGATGCGGAGGTCTGGGGGTGGGGGCAGCATGGGGGTTTGGACGCCGACGCGCCGCGTTTGACGGAAAAGGCCGTCCCGACCCTTCGCACGACCCTGCCGCCGTTTGGAAGGCGGCCGGGCCGTTCAGGCTGCGCGGGTTCTCACCGCCGTTAATCCGACGAAAGGACGAGCACGTGAGTGAGGCGGACCGCTCCGGGAAAATCGTCATCGACGCCTGGTTCTCCGGATACACCTTCCCGAACTTCCTGGAGCCGATCAAACAGCGGGCACGGGAGTTCGAAGAGCTCTACCCGCGTTATCAGATCAACGTGGGCAGCTCCTACTTCCAGAACCTGGCCGCGGACGTCGCCCAGGCCGCGCAGGAGGGCCGCCCGCCGACCATCGCCTCCTATTACAGCGGCGCCACCCAGCTCGCCCGCGACACCCTGACGAAGGACGGCAGGCCGCTGTTCACCTCGGTGGAGAAGGCGATCGCCGGGCGCACGGAGATCCTCGGCCAGCCCGTCGTGCTGGACGACATGGTCATCGCCGGCCGGAACTTCTACACCATCGACGGAACCTTCGCGGCGATGCCGGTGACCCTGTCGACGATGCACATGTACACCAATCTCACTCTGCTGCGCGCCGCCGGGATCCAGGAGGTGCCGCGCACCTTCCAGGAGGTCGAGGCGGCCTGCGCGGCGATCGCCCGGATGGACGACGCCCCTCCGCACCGGATCAGCTGGGCCAACGACGGCAAGTTCTTCCAGCAGATGCTCGCCCACCAGGGCGGCCTGCTGACCGACGCCAACAACGGCCGCGACGGGCGGGCCACGTCCGTCGACCTGCTGTCGCCGCAGATGATGGCCTTCGTGCTGTGGTGGTCGCGCCTGCACCGGGACGGCCACTTCCTGCACAGCGGCAAGCTCGAGGACTGGGCCGGGTGCGCGCAGGCGTTCAGGGAGCAGCGGGTCGTCTTCCGGTTCAGCTCCTCCTTCGAGGCCCCGTACATGGTCAAGGCCGGCCAGGAGCACGGATTCGAGGTCGCGGTCACCCCGACGCCGTACAACGCCGACTACCCCTTCGCCGGCAACTGGATCGGCGGCGACGGCATCTGGCTGCGCGACGGCCTCGACGAGGAGACCCGGGACGGCGCGCTGGCCTTCATGCAGTACCTCAACAACCCGCGCAACGCCGCCGAGTGGCACAAGGTGTACGGCTCGGCGCCGGTCACCAACGCCGCGGCCGCGCTGCTGGAGGCCGAGGGCTGGTACGACGAGCACCCCTACCACCGGGTGACCACCGAGCAGCTGAACTCGACGACGGGGGTGCCGGGCGCGGAGACGCCGATCGTGGGGCACTTCGCGCAGATCCAGCACGCCATGATGTACGCCCTGGAGGACATCATGGCGCTCGGCGCGGACCCGGTCGAGCGCTTCACCCAGGCGGCCAAGGAGGCCGAGGAACTGCTGGCGGAGTACGGCCGGCGCTGCCTGGTGAACGGACCGCGGCCGGCGCACTGCACGCTCATCGACAGCTGAGATCCCCCCTTCGCTCCATCCGCCCCTCCCGCGGTGAGACGGCCGGCGGTCCGACGAGGACCGCCGGCCGTTCGGCGTCCGGGGCGTGCGAGCGCGAAGGCGTTCCGGCTCAGGTCGTCGATGCAGGGGCGTCCGGTTCAGGGCGTCCGGTTCAGAGGCGTTTCACCTCATGGGTGCCGGACGTGCGGAATGGCCGGCAGGAGGGTTCCCTGCCGGCCATTCGGCGGACGACGATCGCGGGTCAGGCCTCGTACTAGGAGCGCCCGGCCGGGACGCCGATCTTGCGGCCCTCGGTGTGGTACAGCCACATCTGCACCAGGATCAGGTTGAACACCCAACCGGTCCAGCGCGCCGCCTCCAGCATGTAGGTGAACCCGACCTCGAACGGAAGCCGCATCAGGACGTTGACGATCAGCACGCCCCAGATGTTGTTCATGATGATCGCGAAGCTGTAGAGCATGAACCGGCGGTGCAGGTCGATGCGGCCCTTGCGCGCCCAGATCACCGCCGTCACGGTGAAGATGATCCACAGGCTGGTCGCGGCGGCGACGCCGATCTGCCCGACCGGCGGCGCGAAGGGCACCAGGATCAGGCCGACGATGCCGCCGATGACCGCGCCCGCCAGGTACAGGCGGCCGCTCGCGCGGTGGACCGCCGGGTGCTTCTTGCGCAGCCACGGCCACACCTGGAAGCACGCGGTCAGGATGGCCACGGTGCCGCAGATCATGTGCACCACGAGCAGCGGGTAGTAGGCGGGGAAGCCGTCGTGCGGCGGCGTCGGCGCCTTGCTCTCGGGCACGTACGGCGAGATCTGGTAGACCAGGTAGGTCACGACGACGGCCAGCAGGGGAGCGATCCAGGGCCGGCGCCACCACGACGTGGGCGTGCGGGAAGCGGCGGCCGGGGCCTGCGGGCGGGGCGGCGGGTCGGCCAGCCCCGTGGGGACGCCGGCCTTGTCGGTATCCAGTGTCACGGTTGTATTCCTCCTGCTGACGAGGCCCGGCATCGAGCCGCTGAGGTTCTCCCCCCGATGTGGCCGCGCCGGCGCCGCGGTGGGTTTCTCCGCGGTCCCGCCGGCGCGGGGCGCGCCCTAGGGGCGAAGGACGTAGCCGAGGTCCGGCGGCTGCTTGCCGGCGAGCACGTCGCCGAAGACCTCGACGATCGCCTCGGGTCCCTGGGCGTGCTCGATGGTCAGCCACGACGCCGTGCTGGTGAGGAAGCGCTCCTCGGAGGCGGCGTAGCGGGCGTAGTAGTTCTCCGGGCCCTCGGCCTCGGCGACCGCCCACTCCACCGCCGGGGTGAAGAACACCTCGGCCGCGGGGCCGCGCAGGCCGGCCGGCGGGGGCACCTGCGCGCCGGGGTGGGTGAAGCCGATGAGCGTGGTGTTGACCAGTTTGTCGGCGAACCGGTCGGCGACCGCGAGCCGCCAGGTGGCCTCGCCGGTGAGGTCGACGAACACGGCCGGGCCGTCGATGGACACCGACGACAGGTCCTCGTAGGAGGCGACCGTGTCGTACAGGCCGAGGCCGCCGACGAACGCGGCGTTGCGCGCCGAGGTGAAGCCGACCGTCGTCAGGCCGAGGCCGCGCGCGGCGGCCTCCTCGACCAGGCCGACGGCCACCTTGCTGGAGGCGCTGGTCAGCACGACGGTGCCGACGCCCGCCCCGGCCTGGCGCTGGAGCATGTCGGCCAGGTTGTAGGCCGCCGGGTAGACCGGGTGGATGAGCGTGCGCCGCTCGTCCAGCGCGTCGGGCTCCGCGGCCAGCTCGAAGTGCCAGTACCAGGGGTGCAGGAAGTGCCGCTGCGGCGTCAGGTCGGCGAAGCCGCGCGGGGTGACCTGCGGGGCCACCACGTGGTGGGTGGACATCGGCAGGTAGCCGTAGTAGCGGGTGCCGACGGCGATCTCCGGGTGGCGGGACTCCTCGACCCTGGCGTGTCCCCAGACGGGCACGCGGCCGTATCCCTCCGGGCCGGGGAAGGCGTCGAAGAAGGGGATGTCGGATTCACCGAAGCGCGCGTAGGTGGCGTTGTTGGCCGTCAGGCCGAAATTCTCCAGCGCGAGCCGGACCTGGCCCGGCTCGAGGCCAGGAGAGGACGCGTCCCGGATCTCGCTCACCGTCAGATCGTCGCGTTTGTAGACCAGATCCCATCTGTCGGGGTGAGACACAGCCATCTCCTTCTTTCGTCGCGCGCGGGCCGGCGGTCGCCGATGGACCGGGGCACCGGGACACCGCGGGATGGGCACGCGGCCCACACCGCCACATCGTTCTCCGCGGGCTTCACACGGCGCATCTTCTGGATTGCGGCCTCCCTTTTCCGCCGCGCGCGGGCGGGCAACTGCGCAATACGGAATATGTGGGCGGGACCGCAGGACGCCACGCTATTGCTACCGGCTCGTGGATGGTGGCCGCCTGACCGTGGTGAGGCCGCTCGGCGCTACCGGTCGATCGAGTCCCAGTGAGCCCGAACGTCGAAAGGCACGTCCCATGGTTGATTCAACGTTGAAGCAGGGCGAGGCCCGCACCCCGGTCATTCAACCGCAGCTTCCCTCGCTCACCGGAATGCGGTTCGTGGCCTGTCTGTTCCCCTTCGCCTTCCACGTCCTCTGCACGACCATCTTCGCCGCCAAGGACTGGCACATGATGCCCGTGCCCGGCAACCTCGCGTCGTATTTCTGGGAGGGCAACTGGGCGAGCGTCAGCTTCTTCTTCCTGCTGAGCGGTTTCGTCCTCACCTGGTCGATGCGCCCCGGCGACACGACCGCGAAGTTCTGGCGGCGGCGCGTCTTCAAGATCTGGCCGAACCACCTGCTGACCTTCGTCGCCGCGGCCATCTTGTTCGGCACGGTGATGAAGATGACGTTCAGCCCCTTGGCCACCGTGCTCAACGTCACCCTGCTGCAGTCGTGGTTCGCGCCATTGGACATCTGGACCGCCTACAACTCGGTGTCCTGGTCGCTGTCCAATGAGGCGCTGTTCTACTTCCTGTTCCCGTTCTTGATCCGCTACATCGTCCGCATCCGGCCCGAGCGGCTGTGGGCGTGGGCGGCCGGCATCGTCGCGGTCATCTTCCTGGTTCCCCTCGTCGCCACCCTGCTGCCGGGCGCCGGCGGGATGTACCAGCCCTGGACGCAGTCGGCGCACCTGGAGTTCTGGTTCACCTCCAAGTTCCCGCCGGTGCGGCTGCTGGAGTTCGTCCTGGGCATCGTCATGGCCCGCATCGTCATCACCGGCCGGCGGGTGCCGCTCGGCGTCGGCGGCTCGGTCGCGCTGACCGTCTTCGCCTACTTCGTCGGCCCGCACCTGCCGCTGACCTACCCGCAGGCGGCGGCCACGGTGATCCCGCTCGCGCTCCTCATCGCCAACGGGGCCATCTCGGATGTCAACCGCCGGCCGAGCTGGCTGCGCAGCCGGGTCATGGTGTGGGCCGGCGAGGTGTCCTTCGCCTTCTACATGTGCCACCTGCTCGTGGTGATCTTCGGCACGATGTGGCTGACCGGCGGCAAGAGCTACAGCACGCCGGTGGGGCTCGGCATCGTCGCGCTGCTGTTCGTGATCTCGCTGGCGATCGCGGCGGCGATGTTCCACCTCGTGGAGACGCCGATCATGCGCCGCTTCGCCACCTCCCGCTCCCGCACCCGCCACGTCACGGCCGCCACCCCCGCGACCGCGCCGGCCGCCACCCCCGAGCCCCCCGCCCTCACCGGCGCGGGCGCCTCCTCCTCGCCCGACGCCTGACCACCCCTCGCGGACACCGGCGGCCCGTCACCGCGCGGCCGGCGCCACCCGCACCCTCACGACGACGCCCTCCTCCACCGGCTCGGTTTCCACGAGCCACCCGAGGAGGGCGTCGTCACCTTGTGAGTGCCCACCGCACACAGCCTGGGCCCGCCATCTTCTTGGAGTACCAGATCGGCGTTCCGATCGCGCGACGACGTAGTCTGAAGTAGTTCAGATACCATGCGAGTCATGGCGACGAAAAGCTTCCCGTACAGCGCCTTCCTGCGTGGGCCGTCGCAGGTCCTTCCGTCTCTTGATGACGCCGACGTCATCCTGGAGCGTCGAGACGACGAGAACCTCATCCTCATGCGCGCCGAACGATTCGAGGCGGGGGCTTCCACGCTGCGCATCGCGGCTCGTGCCCTTGCGATCCTCGCCCGCCGTAACAACGACCTCGCCGAAGAGGTGCTCACCGAGGAACTGCCGTGGACGACCTGGCTGCCCGACACCGAGCGGCATGTCTGCGTGGCAGAACTGCTCGGCCACCTGGTCGCCGGAGCGGACACGGGCGAGCTCGTTCCTTTCAGCCGCGCACTCACCTCCTGGCGATCCACCGCCATCGCCTGGAGTGATCCGGAAGTCGCCCACCATCTTCAAGGCCCCTTCCCCGGCGACGGCGGTGAGGCCACCCGCCCGGCCGCTCCTTCCCGATGACCGGCCGAGGAGACGAGGTGCTCCGCCCCAAACCCTGGGTGATGCGCTTCGCCGACCGCAAGGCGGCTGAAGGGTGGCAGCACCTCCTCCGCCAAGCGCTGGAGAATTTCGACCGGGCGTGGGTGGCCATAACCAGCGATCCCCGCCACGTCGACAGCCGCCAGCATCCCCCGAAAGGCGCTCTGGGTACCGTCAAGGTGGGAGGCGAGGCGCTGGAGCAGTGGCAGTACGAAGCCACCGCGGGTGGGCGGATCTGGTACGCCATCGACGATGCGCAGCGCACACCGTGGATCACACGTGCCGGCACCGGACATCCGAAGCCGACCGATAGAAGACGGCACTGACGCAACCGCCGCGCACGCTGTCACTGGGCGGGGGCCGGGGCACGCCCTGCGGATCGGCAAGCCGGACGCGATCTTCGGCGAGGCCTTGACGCTGATTCGGATGCACGACCACGCCGGGTGGTCGGGGACGACGAATCGCCGCGGCGTCCTTGGGGGCGCCGCGGCGATTCGCGTTCTTCGGGGGCCTTCCGCGCGTGGGGCGCGGCGGGGTGGTGAAGTCAGCCGAACAGGGGGCGGACCTCGATGCCGCCGCGCCAGGTGCCGGGGCTGAGCTTGGCGATCTCGACCGCGTGGTCGATGTCACGGGCCTCGATCACGGTGAAACCGCCGAG
Source organism: Sphaerisporangium sp. NPDC004334 (assembly GCF_053602655.1). Lineage (NCBI taxonomy): Bacteria > Bacillati > Actinomycetota > Actinomycetes > Streptosporangiales > Streptosporangiaceae > Sphaerisporangium > Sphaerisporangium sp. NPDC004334. The sequence continues at coordinate 472,321 of NZ_JBSGDZ010000001.1, read as the reverse complement.
CACCTCCTTGGCGTCGATGAAGGCGCCGTCGGTGACGCCGTCGCTGCGGACGGCCTTGGCGGTGGTGCTGGGCTGGAGGGCGTACCCGGCGACGATGCTCGCGCCGAGCTCCTCGATCTTGCCGGCGTAGGCGCCGTGCGCCTCCAGCTCCTCCTGCGGGGCCTCCGACCAGTCGGCGGGGGTGGGCGCGTAAAGCAGAACTGCGAACTGAGCCATCTCAGGCTTCCTCTCGTTGTCGTTTCATCTACAACGAACCGGCTACCACCGCATGGTGATCACTTATTGGTCGATGGTACGGTCCGAGTCTTTCGGCGTCCGGCGATCGACCGGTTCGGCAGATCGCAGGACGGGATCGAGACGGCGTGGCGCGCGCCCGTGGGGCGCGCGGCGCGTCCCGGTGTCGCCGGGAGCCTCGCGGGCTGCCGCTCCGCCAGGCTCCCGGCGCGAGCGCTAGGACTCGTGTCCGGCCACGGCGACCTCGTCGCGCGACGCCCGCGCACTCGCGTGCGCCTCGCCGCCGGACGCGTCGTCGGACGCGCCGCCGGGCTGGGCCTCGCCGGCCGCCTGTGACGGGCCGCCGGCCTCGCCGCCGTCCTGACCGGCCGGAGGCTGCCCGAAGGCGGGCAGGTCCTTCAGCACGACCGCGTTGAGGATGGCGACGCCGAGGACGACCAGGGCGCTGATGGCGGCCACCACGTGCAGCCCGCTGGTGAAGGCCTCGCGGGCGGGCGCGAGCAGCGTCTCGGCGACCTGCCCCGGCAGGCCGCCGGCCGCGGCCGCGGCCCCGGAGACGCTCTCGCGCGCCGCTCCGGCCGCGGCGGCGGGGACGCCGGCGGGGATGGCGTCGGCGACCTGCGTGCGGTACACCAGGGTGCCGATGGTGCCGACCGTGGCGATGCCGAGCGCGTAGCCGAACTCGTTGGAGATCTGCGCCAGCGACGAGGCCGAACCGGCCTTCTCCGGCGGGACGGACCCGACGACCAGCCCCATGCCCAGGGTGAGCAGCGGGCCGCCGCCGAGGCACCAGACGGCGTAGCCGATGATCATGCCGGCCGCCGAGGTGGAGAAGCTGAGGATCGTCAGGCCGGCCACCACGATGACCAGGCCGCCCGCGATGAGGTGGGCGGGCTTGAAGCGGCCACCGAGCTGCGGGCCCACGGTGACGCTGACGATGCCGAGCAGCAGGCCGGGGAGCAGGCCGAGGCCGGCCTGCAGGGGCGTCATGCCCGCCACGGTCTGGAAGTACTGGGCGATGAACAGCATCGTGGTGCCGGTGAGCGCGCTGTAGAGCAGCATGCTGCCCAGCTCGGTGTTGAACATCTTGTTGGTGAACAGCCGCAGGTCGAGCAGCGGGTCGCTGAGCGCACGCTGACGGCGCAGGAACACCACCGCCATGACCAGGCCGAACACCAGGGCGACGAGCGGGATGGTGTTCCAGCCGGTGCGGGCGAGCTCCTTGATGCCGTAGATGACCGGCAGGACCGCCGCGAGGGACAGCGCCACGCTGGTGAAGTCGATCTTTCCTGCGCCGGGGTTGCGGTACTCGGGCAGCAGGATCGGGCCGGCGATGAGCAGCAGCACCATCGGCGGCACGCCCAGCAGGAAGACCGAGCCCCACCAGAAGTGCTCCAGCAGCACGCCGCCGACGACCGGGCCGATGATCGCGCCGATGGAGAAGGACCCGGCCCACACGCCGATCGCGGTCGCGCGCTGCTTGTCGTCGCGGAACATGTTGCTGATCAGCGAGAGCGTGGACGGGCCGAGGGTGGCGCCGGCGATGCCGAGCACGGCCCGCGCGATGATGAGCGTGATGGCGCTGGTGGAGTAGGCGGCCACGATGGAGGCCAGGCCGAACGCCGCCGCGCCGATGAGGAGCAGCTTGCGGCGGCCGATGCGGTCGCCGAGGTTGCCCGCGGTGATGAGGAAGCCCGCGACCATGAACCCGTAGATGTCCACGATCCAGAGCTGCTGGGTGCTGTTGGCGCCGAGCTTCGCGCTCACCTCGGGCAGCGCCAGGAGCACCACGAAAATGTCCAGGGCGACGAGGATGGCGGGCAGGGCCAGCACCGCCAGGCCCACCCACTCCCGTCGTCCGGCCTTCAGCCGCACTTCGTCGGTCACTATCTTGTCCTCTCTTCGTCGGCCGCACACCAGCGGCGTGGCCGCTTGAGCCGGGTGCTGCGCTTTACAGGGCTGTGCTCGCTATCGGACCGGTCTTCCTGCTCCCGGGGGACGGGACCGTCCCGGAGGACGAGGCGTACCGGCCATGGACTTCCAGCAGCGGCGCCCCCTTCCCCAGGGATCCGAGATCGGGTGATCACGCGGGCGGCGCCTGCGGGGTGGGAGGGACCCGGACGAACGGAGCGCCCAGGGAACGCCACCAGAGGACGCGGCGGGACACCGAGCGGCATTCCCGCACACCCCGCCTGAGAAGAGAGAAAGCGAGGAAATCACCGGACCGCCCTGCCGGCTTAACAAACCGGTCAGAGCGCGCTAGGAAAGGACACACCGACACCAGCCGACGCGATTCACTCCAAACTTGGCCACCGGTGGACGCCATAAGGCGAGACCTCCTCGGTAACTCCAAGTCAAGCCGTCTTGTCATGCTGGTCGGCACGCTCCTTTCCGCCGGCGGTGGCCGGGCCACGGCCATCCGCCCATGCTCTCCCCCAGCATTGTCTCCTCGCTCACCGGGCGGCACTTCTTCCAGAATGCTCTGTCATCGGAAACGTCATCGGAAACGCGCCGTTCACGCGGCCCGCAACGGCGCGGGGGCGGCGGGCCGGGCGGCCCGCAGGGGCACCGCGGGGGCGGCCTGGGCGGCGGGCTCGTGAGCGGAGGCCGCGGCCCGCGCACGGCTCGACGAAGCCGCCTCGACGATGCGTTCGCGCCCGAGGTTGCCCCGGACGAGCAGATCGGCCAGCACGCCGGACGCGGTGGCGCCGCCGGCGCGCAGGGCGCCCGCCGCCGCGGCCAGCTCGAGCGCCATCTCCTCCAGCACGGCGGCGACCGGCTCGGCGTTCTGCAGCAGGATGTCGCACCACAGGGACGGGGCGCCGCCGGCGATGCGGGTGGTGTCCCCGAGCCCCGCCCCGGCCAGCGACAACGTCGTGTCGTCCGCGGCGGCGAAGTGGGCGGCGAGCGCGGCCGAGACCACGTGCGGCGCGTGCGAGACGGCGGCCACCACCCGGTCGTGGGCGCCGGGGGCGACCACCTGGGCCTCAGCGCCGCAGATCGCCACCAGGCGGGCGACCAGCGCCACCGCCTCCGGCGAGGTACCGGCGTGCGGGCACAGGGCCCACGGGCGGCCGGCGAACAGCTCCGCGCGGGCGGCGGCGGGGCCCGACAGCTCGCGGCCCGCCATCGGGTGTCCCGGGACGAAGCTCGCCAGGTCGCAACCGGCGGGCTCCGCCTCGGCGGCGATGCGGCCCTTGGCGCTGGCCACGTCGGTGTAGGCGGCGCCGAGGCCACGGGCCTGCGCGTCGCGCAGGACGGGGACCACGGTGGACGGCGGAGTGGCGATGACCACGACGTCGGCGGGCGGGGCGCCCGGCCGAAGCGGCGCGCCCGCGCCCATGCGCACCGCCTGGGCCAGCGAGGCGGCGTCCCGGTCCGACAGCGCCACCTGCACGCCGGCGCCGCGCAGGGCGAGCGCGACCGAGGTGCCGATCACGCCGGTGCCGATGACCGTGACGCGGCGGACCGCGGGCGAGCCCGGTGTGCCGGCCGCCTTGACGTGCGATGGCGTGGCGCCCGCGATCGTGGTGATCACCATGACGTCGCTCCCCTTTTCCCTGTTCGTCTTCTCGCCGCTTCGGATGATCGGCCGGGCGGGATTTCCGGAGAACCGTCCCGCATCACCAACTGTGCGCCATCAGGGCGCCGGAGAAGGCGGAGAAGGAAGGCAGCAAGTTGCCGACCGCGATCCATTTCCTGTCACCGTCCCACTGGACCTCCACACCGAAACGCCTCCCGCGCCCGGCGGAAAAGCAAGACCCGCACAACGCCCCCATAACGGCCGAAGGCGCGCCACGGAGAGAGGGAAGGCGAGAGGAATGCCAGGTGCTCGGAGAAACGGACATGGGAAAGACCTCACCGGCGTCGTCCCGGTGAGGTCCCCTGTGGTCCCGTGAGCGCTACACGGCGGCGGGGGCGAATTGGCCGGGGGTGCGGCCGGCGCCCGCGGGGCCGCGGTAGCACTGGGCGATGTCCAGCCAGTGGTCGGCGTCGGGGCCGACGGCGGTGACGGCGAGGTCGTCGCGGTGGCGGCGCCGGGTGGCCAGCAGGCAGAAGTCCACGGCCGGGCCGGTGATGCGCTGCTCGGCGTTCTCGGGGCCGAAGGCCCACAGCTCGCCGGACGGGGCGGTGAGCTCCCAGCGGAACTCCACCGGCGGCGGGGTGAGCCCGCGCGCCTGGTAGCCGAAGTCCTTGGTGAGGATCGCGAAGACCACCAGGTGCTTGATGCGGTCGGTGCGCTCCAGGGTCGCCCCGACGGCGTCGGCGATGTCCTGTCCGTGGGCGAACTGCTCCATGATGCCCGCGCAGGTCAGGATGATCGGCGGCAGCGGGTTGACCAGCCACGGCACCACCTGGCCGGCGGGGACGCCCGCGAGCGCCTCGACGACGAACGCGCGTTCCGCGCGCCAGCGGGCCAGCAGCACCTCGGGGGTGTCGCCGGCGTAGTCGGCCAGCGCGGCGTTCACCGCGCCGTTGAAGTCGTGCTCGGCGCCCGCGGCGATGGCCTTGAACTTCTCGGGGTCGGCGGCCGCGGTGCCGGCGATGCGGAAGATGAACGCCAGGTGGGCGATCTGGTCGGCCACCGTCCATCCTTCGGCGGGGGTGGGCAGCCGCCACTGGTCGGGGGTGAGGCCGGCGACCAGGTCGTCGAGTTGCTCACCTTCCGCGGTCAGGTCTGCGAGCACGGCATCCAGTTCGGACACGTGTCTCTCCTCTCACTGGTCACTGGTCACTGGCGGTGGTCGTCGGTCACGGCGGAACACTGGTCACCGGACGTCGGTCAATCCGGATCACCGGTCACGGCGAAGGGGACGGCGTCGTGGTGCGGAGCCAGGCGCCGACGCGGCGGGCCGCGGCGAAGCTCGCCCAGGACGTCAGCTCGACCAGGGCGCGGTCGCCGGGCGTCTCGGCGCGGAAGTCGGCGACGACCGAGGGGTCGATCTGGTAGGACGCCTTGGCGGTCAGCAGCGCGAGCCGGCCGGCCGGGCGCAGGCCGGGCGGCAGGGCGGACACGGCGGCGCCCGCCCAGGCGCGGCTCGGCCCGGGCGGCTCGCCGTCCCAGGCCGAAAGCTCGGCGGTCACCAGCTCGCGGACCGGCTCGGGCACCGAGTGGCGGCCCGCACGGTCCATCGCGGCGGCGGCCCGCGCGAACGCGCCGGCGATGAACGCAGTGCCCTCCGCCCACGCCAGGTCGGCGGGCAGCGGCGCGGGAGGCAGCAGCACCAGCGACGCGCCCGGCGCGGCGGCCCTGCGGGCGGCCGGGCGCATGACCAGGCCGAACATCCTCATCAACGGGCCGCGCGCCCTGCGGGGCACCTGCGGCGGCAGCAGGGACTCGCCGAGGAAGACGTTGACCATGCGGTTGAGGTACTGGAAGGTCACCGCGACCGCGGCCAGCTCGCGGGTCCGCTCCGGCGGCTCGGGCGGGGCGTGCCGGGCGGCCCCGGCGCGGGTGCCGCCGGCGAGCGCCCACGCGGCCACCCGGCGCAGAGCCGGGTCGGCGATCGCCTCGGCGCGGGCGTCGGCGATCTCGCGCGCCGGCCCGCCCGCCACCAGGCCGTCCATGGTGGCGCGGTGCACGTCGACGCAGTAGGGGCAGGCGTTGGCGGCCGACACCGCGGTGGCGACCGCCTCCTTGACCGACCGTTCCACGGTCCCGGCGGCCAGGAGGGACTCGCGCAGGATCCCCCAGGCGGCGGCGAGCGGCTCGGGGGCGGGCGAGTGCAGGACGATCGGCGGGGCCAGCATGCCGAAGTCCCGCCCGGCCTGCGCGTACACGCGGGCGGTCAGGCCCTCGGCCGCGTCCGGGTGCACCGGCGTGACGTGCCGGATCTGCGCCAGCACCCCGGGCAGCGTCACCCGGGTCAGCAGCTTGCCCATCGCTCCCTCTCTCCGCCCGCCGGGACCCGCCCGTTCACCTGCGCATCAGTTCGGGGACGAGCGGGGCGGCGGCCTTGCGGGCGGCGACGCCGCCGTTGGGGGCCGGGGCGCCGTAGGTGACCTCGACGCCGCGCTCGCGGGCGGCGGCGACGATGCCGGGGATGGCCCGCTCGGCCAGGGCGGAGATGGTCATCGCCGGGTTGACGGTGAGCGCTCCGGGAACGGCCGAGCCGTCGGTGACGAAGATGCCGGGGTGTCCGCGCACCTCGTGGCGGTCGTCCAGCGCGGAGGTCGCCGGGTCGTCGCCGATGCGGCAGGACGACAGCGGGTGGACGGTGTAGGCGCCGACCACGTCGTTGGTCCACGCGGCGACCTCGGCCAGCCCGTCCCGCTCGAGGATGTCCTTGCACTCGGCGTCGGCCAGGGCCCAGGCGCGCAGCGTCTGCGGGGTCGGGTCGTAGCGCAGGCGGCCGACACCGAGCATCTGCTGCGACAGCCGGTCGGCGTTGCCGCGGGCCGGCGGCGGGCCGAAGACGCCCTCGTTGTTGTCCTCGATCATCTGGAAGATGATCAGCCAGGAGCGCCAGCGCTTGAGCACTTCCTTCTTGTCCACGCCGAACCAGCTCACGCCCTCGGCGCCGGGGACCTGGGCGAGGATGGTGCCAAGGCCCGGCGGGAAGTACAGCTGCTCCAGCGAGAAGCGCTCGAACTCGGGCAGCGAGCCGTCCAGGCGGTCCCAGTTGGCGACGACCGGCCCTCTGCCGATCTGGTTGGCCTCGTAGGCCAGGCCGTTGCCGCGCTCGAGGCCGAGGACGTCGCGCACCTTGTCCTCGTTGAGTATCGCGGTGTTGAGCCGCTCGCCGTTGCCGGAGAAGTACCGGCCGACCCCGTGCGGCATCGCGCCGAGGTGGGGCTCGCTGCGCTGGAGGATGACGGGGGTGGCGCCGGCCCCGGCCGCCAGGACGATGATCTTGGCGTCGATCGTGCCCTCGCCCGTGGTGAGCCGGTAGTCCTCGTCGTCGACGACCTGGTAGTGCACGCGGTAGCCGCCGTCGTCGGTGCGGGAGATGTGCTGCACCTCGTGCAGCGGGCGGATCTCGGCGCCGTGCGACAGCGCGGCGGGCAGGTAGGTGAACAGCAGCGACTTCTTGGCGTCGAAGCGGCACCCGGCCATCATCCAGTTGCAGTTCACGCACTGGGTCGGGTCGACGGCGACCGGCACCGGGTTGGCCGTGCGGCCGGCGTGGTCGCACGCCGCCGCCCACAGGCCGCCCGCGTAGGAGACGTCGTTCCACCCCTGCTGGTAGATCGGGATGGACTCCGCCACCCGGTCGTACCACGGCTCCAGGGTGTCGCGGCTGATGGCCGCCGGCCACATGCGCCGGCCGATGCTGCCATGGCGCTCGAACACGAAACGCGGCGCGCGGGGCATCGCGGCGAAGTACACGACGCTGCCGCCGCCCACGCAGTTGCCGCCGAGGATGCTCATGCCGTCGCCGACGACGAAGTCGAAGGCCCGGGTGTAGGACGAGCCGAGCTTGAAGTCCTGGTCGAAGTCCTTGCCGGTGAGCCACGGCCCCCGTTCGAGCACGACGACCTTGGCGCCGCCCGCGGCGAGGTGGTAGGCCGCGATCGCGCCGCCGAAGCCGCTGCCGACCACGAGGACGTCGGTGCGTTCGGTGCTGCTCATGCGGGGCTCCCTGAGGGGGTCGTGGCCGGGTGCAGGCGGGCCAGCGGCCGGCCGTAGGTGTACTCGTCGAACCGCCACAGGCCGTCGGGGCCGGGCTTCTCGATGCCCAGCGCGATCAGGCCGGGGTGCCCCTGGGCGAGCGCGTCGGCGGTGTGCATGTGCGCCGCCGAGTCGAAGGCCATGTTGCTGAACAGGGCCAGGCTGACCCACAGGGCCTTCTCGGGGTGGCCCGGCCGCGTCAGCTCCTGCACCAGGGCGGTGCGGTGCTCGAAGGGCAGCGCGACGAACGGCGGGACGGACTCGTCCAAGGTGAGGCCGTGCTCGGCGGCGTAGGCGCCGGCGTGGGCGTCGAGGGCGGAGGAGAAGCCGTCCAGGCTCTCGGACAGACCGGTCGCGTCCCACTCCAGCAGTTCGATGGCGCCGGCCTGCACCGCTCCGCCGCCCTTGGCGGCTCCGGCGATGGCCCGGTCGTCCGGCGAGCGCTTCTCGCCGGGGACGATCGTGTCCGCGAACGCTTCGAGCGTCATCGTCCTGGCGTCTTTCCCCTCGGGGGTTGGCGACGGCATACGGGTTCCCTTCGTCGGTCCCGGCGACGGCTGACCAGTTCAACGTTCAGGCACTCCCGTCCCCGTCGCATCTTCTGAGTTGCTTTCACATTTCCTCCCCGCAGGGGCCTCGGAAAGTGGATATCTGCAGGCAGGGGGGGCTTAGGGGTTGTCGCAGAAGGTTACGGACGCCAATTCTGATGACATGGCCGAGTGCCGTCGATGCATCGTCGTCGAGCGTCGTCTTTCCCGGAAATTCACACGGTGACCGGGTGGGGTCCATTCACTGCAGTGAGGTGTGAGCAGATGACGGAGACTCTCGAGGACGAGTTCTCCCGTGGCGATTCGGGGTCTATTCCGGCAACACCTCCAATGCACGGGAGGAGCAATGGATAGCGCAATCGAACAAGCCGTCCTTCGTGTCGTCAGGAGCATGCACGAAAACCTTGGCGAGCAACTGACCATCAACGACATGGCACGCACGGCGATGTTCAGCAAGTTTCATTTCTCCCGCGTGTTCCAGCGGGTCACCGGATTGTCGCCCGGCCGTTTCCTGTCCGCGGTGCGACTGCAGGAGGCCAAGCGACTGCTGGCGTCCACCTCGTTGACCGTCACCGACATCAGCCACCGGGTGGGGTACTCCAGTGTGGGGACCTTCAGCTCCCGGTTCACCAGCAGCGTCGGGGTCTCCCCGACCAAGTACCGCCAGCTCAAGATCGCCGCGCACGACACGCCGTTCGACGGCCTGGAGGAGCCGCCGGTGACCGAGCAGGTGACCACGACGATCAGAGGGGACATCTTCTCCCCGCTGGAGGACCAGCCGATCTTCGCCGGGCTGTTCCCCGACCGCATCCTCGAAGGCCGGCCCGTCCGCTTCACGGTCCTGCGCCGGCCGGGCCCGTACGTGCTGGAGGACGTCCCGCAGGGCGAGTGGCACGTGATGGCCCAGGCCATCGCGCCGGGCCACGAGGACGCCCTGGACCTCGCCCCCGGCGGGGATCCCGCCGTCTGCATCGGCCGCCACGGCCCGATCACCGTCCGCCCCGGAACCCACACCAAGGTCGCCGACCTGTCGCTGCGCCCGATGCGCCCCCTGGACCCGCCCGTGCTGCTCGCCCTGCGCGACCTGCTGCCGGTGCACGTCCCCCAGCTGATCCACTGATCCACTGATCCACCGAGATCCGGTGACCGAGAGCCAGAGAAAGGCGGGCGCCCCCTCCAAGGGGGCGCCCGCTTTCGTGCGTTCTCCGTCAGGCGGGGTGGACGGTCATCGGCAGGCCGCCCCGCACCCGCAGGGACAGCATGGGCTCGGCGACCACCTCGTGCCCGGGGAGCTGGGTGAGCCGCAGGTCGCGGGCGACCATGGCGATGACGAACGTGGCCTCCATCATCCCCAGGTGGTTGCCGACGCAGAACCGCGGACCGGCGCCGAAGGGGATGTAGGCGTACCGCGGCCGGTTCACCGGCCGGTCCGGGTCGAACCGCTCGGGGTCGAACCGGTCGGGCCGGTCCCAGAACGCCGGATGCCGGTGCAGCGTGTACGGGCTGATCAGCACGTCGGACCCGGCCGGCACGTGGTAGCCGCCGACCTCGTCGTCGCCCTGCGCCTCCCGGGGCAGCATCCACACCGGCGGGTAGAGTCGCATGACCTCCTCGACCACCATCGCGGTGTACCGCAGCCGGGTCAGGTCCTCGAAGACCGGCAGCCGGTCGCCGAGCACCTCGACCGCCTCGGCGCGCAGCCGCTCACGGACCTCGGGGTGCCGGTCGATGAGGTGGAAGGTCCAGGCCAGCGTGCTGGCCGTGGTCTCGTGCCCGGCGAGCAGCAGGGTGACCAGCTCGTCGCGCATGCGCTGCCTGCCGACGCGCGGGTCGGCCTCCTGCCGGGTGGAGCCGATCAGGCGGGAGACGACGTCGTCGCCGAGGCCCTCGGGGCGGGCCAGCCGGTCGGCGACCAGGTGGTCGACGATGCGCTGCAGCTCGGCGCGGGCGCGGCGGAAGCGCAGCTGCTTGGGCAGCGGCACCCACATCGGCACCTTGCTCAGCGTGATGAGCTCGAACATCGCCTGGTCCTGGACGGCCTCGAAGGAGTGGCCGATCGAGCTGAACGCGCCGAGGTCGGCGTCGAGCAGGGTGCGCCCGAGCACACCGAGGCTGAGCCAGGTCATCTCCTGCACGACGTCGACCGGATCGCCGCCGGTGTGCGAGCGCAGTCGCTCCACCAGCCCGGCCGCCTCCGCGGCGATGACCTGGTCCATCCGGGAGATCCGCTTGTTCTGGAACACCGGCTGGATCATGCGGCGCTGTTTGCGCCACAGCTCGCCCTCGCTGGTCAGCAGGCCGTCGCCGATGGCGCGCCGCGCCTGGACCAGTCCCACGCCCTTGTGGTAATTGCCGCTGTTGTCGGCCAGCACATGCTTGGCGTGGTCGGGATGGTTGAAGAAGTACAGAGTCTTCGGCCCGATGCGCAGCCGGGCCGCGTCCCCGTAGGTGGCGGCCAGGTTCATCAGCGCGAGCCGGTCGCCGGCGAGCTTCTTGAACAGCCCCGGCCCCGCCCACAGCGGGGGGCCCGGAGGCACCCGGCGGGCGGACGGCGCCCGCCCGGACGCCTCGCCGCCCTCGCGCGCCGGTCCGGCCTTGGGTCCGGTGAGGGTCACTGCGGCACCTCGCTCCAGTCGGGGCTCATCTGGCGCACCTTGCCCTTGAAGAAGAGCAGGCCGTCCCGGTCGGTCGGCTGCAGCAGGGTGATGACCCTGCCGATGAAGATGGTGTGGTCGCCGCCGTCGTAGGTGCGCCACACCTCGCACTCGAAGCTGGCGAGGGTGCCGGTGAGCAGCGGCGCGCCGGTCTCCTCGCCGGGGACCCAGTCGACCTTCTCGAACTGGGCCGCGCCCAGGGGACGCCAGCGGTTGGCGAAGTGCATCGCCTCGGGCTCCTGGTGCGCGGCCAGCACCGACACCCCGAAGTGGCCGGTGTCGGTGAGGCACTGGTGCATCATCGCGCCCCGGTCGACGCAGACCAGCAACAGGGGCGGGTCGAGCGAGACCGAGGTGAAGGAGTTGGCGGTCATGGCGTGCGGGACGGCGCCGCCCGTCGTCACCACGGTGACGCCGGTGGCGAACGTCCCGAACGCGCGCCGCAGCGACTTCGCGTCCGCCACCGGGCGGGTCCGCGTGGATTGTTCGACGTTCACGCTGTCCTCCTGGCTGACTGTCGGGGGCCGCGCCTATGAGGCATACGGTTCGAGCGCCCGTGCCAAGGCGTCGGGGACCCTGGACGGGACCGTGCGGGTGTTGGGCCCGCGCATGCAGGCGATCCGCTGGCGGCCCCGGGCGATCAGCACCTCGGATCCGTCGGGGTCGAGCCGGACGTAGTCGAAGCTGAACTCGACCTGGGTCTGGGCCAGCTCCTGCAGCCGCATCCTGATGGACAGCTCGCTGAAGGCCGTGATCTCGGCGAAGAACTCGCAGTCGACCTTCAGCGTGAACAGCTTCAGGTCGTCCTGGAGGTCGGCGAGCACCTCCGGCGCCCGCTCCTTGAGGAACATCTCCCGGCAGCGTCCCTGCCAGCGCAGGTAGTTGACGTAGTAGACGTTCCCCACGATGTTGGTCTCTTCGAAGCCGACCGTGTGCAGGTATTCGTAGTACTTGCCCATCGGGCTAGGACCGCCCTTCCGTGTGGGACCGGGCCGCCCGGTGAGGGCGGCCCTTCCGCGTCGAAACCCCCATGCCCTACGACCGTCCCTCGGTGAGGACGGCGAACACGACCGGGCCGGGGGCGTCCCTGAGGGTCGTGACGAGCGTCGAGACGTGACCGCCTCCGCAGGCGAGCACCGCCCAGGCGCCCCGCACCTCGGGGGTGAGGGTGACCGGCGCGCTCGGCAGGACGCCGGCGGCGCGCAGTGCCTCCGCGGCGGCGAGCACCCGCGTCGCGGCCGTGTCGTACCCTTCGCCGGTCGCGGCGGCGAGCCGCTCGGCGAGGGGCGCGTGCGCGCCCAGCAGTTCGGCCCACTCCTGCGGGGTCCGCTCGGCGACCGGCTCGACGGCGGCGCCGGTCAGGCCCTCCGACACCACGGCCAGGGTGACCCCGGCGCCGTGGGCGGCCGAGAGCGTGCGCCCGCCGTCGATCTCGGGCCGCCCGTCGGCGCCCTGGCGGACCTCGGCGGCGCGCCCGAGGGCGCGTCCCGCGGCCACGGCCGTCAGATCGTCGTCGGCGCCGGACGACGGCTCGACGGCGACCGCGGCGCGGGTCCCGGTGAGGTCCTCCAGCGTGCGCTCCAGGTAGGACCCGAGCAGCGGGGCGACCCACGGGCCACGGCCGTCCTTCTTACGGACCGCCTGCAGGCGCAGGCCCTCCCACCGCTCGACGACCTCGCCGGACGCGGTGCGCACGGCGATGTCGTAGATGTAGGTGTCACCCTCGTGGAACCGCTCGGTCGCGCAGTAGCGCAGCAGCCCCGCGTCGGCCAGGGCCGCGCCGCCGGGCCAGATGCGCTCGATGCCCACCGGCAGCAGGGTGGCTTCGGGGACGCAGACCTGGTTGCCGTGCATGAGCGCGTCGCGCATGCCGGGGTCGCCGAGCAGCAGCTCGCCGGACAGGTAACCGGCGAACCAGTCGCGCGCGTCCACGGCGGCCACGTCGGCGTCGACGTGGCGGGCGGCGGCCCGGTGGTAGCGGCGCAGCCGGTGGAACCGGCCGCCCTGGAACAGCGTGTCGCCGTACATCTCGGTCGCCGGGTCGAGCGGGACGGCCGGCAGCCCCTCGCCGATCTGGGCGGGCGGCCCGTCGGGGGCGCCCTGATCGGTGTAGCGCAGCCGGGCGCGGAAGTGGTCGACCTCGTACCCGGTCTCCGCGCTGCGGATGGCCACCTGCACCGTGTCGTCCTCGACGACGGTCGCGGCGACGCGGATGGTGGTGCTGCCCTCCGGCGGCACGATGATCGGCCGCAGGAACTCGGCCTCCTCGATGACCGGAGGCCGTTGCTCGCCGGTGACGGCGGAGGCGACCTGCGCCATGGCCTCCATGCCGAACACCGCCGGGAACAGCAGGTTGCCGTCCAGAAGGTGATCGGCCAGGTAGAGGTCGGTGCCCGCGCTCATCTCGGCCTCGGTGACGAGCTCGACGCCGTGGTAGCGGATGAGCGCCTTGTCGACGAAGCGCAGCAGCGGCAGCTCGGGCAGGTCGCGGCGGACGGTGTCGATGCCCTCGGTGCGCCCGCTGATCACCACGACCGGCGGGACGTCGGGGTCGGCGACGAGCCGCCGCATGATCCGCACGCCCTGGTCGGGGGTGATCGGGACGATGCCCTGGCGGGACAGGCCCTCGACGACCGAGAGCTTCTCGCCCATGCCGACCTCCGACCAGACCGACCACTCCATGCAGATGGCGCGGCAGCCCTGGTTGGCCTCCCCCACCTCGCGGGTGAGGCCGGCCATCCAGTCGTTGGCGGTGGAGTAGTGCGCCTCGCCGTGCAGCCCGGCGCGGCCGATGATGCTGCCGAAGGTCACCAGCAGGCGCAGCCGGCCCGGCTCGACGGCGTCCAGCACGTTGCGCAGGCCGTCGATCTTGGGGGCGAAGGTGCGCCGGAAGGCGGCCATGTCCAGCGTGGTCAGCCCGCTGGGCTCGTTGCGGCCGGCGCCGTGCAGCACGGCGGTGACCGGCCCGAGGGCGGCCTCCAGCTCGGCGATCCCGGCGCGCACCGCGGCGGCGTCGGTGACGTCGGCCCTGGCGTAGTGGACGGCGACCCCGGAGTCGGCCATCCTGCGCAGGTTGTCGCCGAGCTCGGCGTCGGCGGCCGGGTCCGAGCGGCCGAGGATGGCGAGCTTGGCCCCGCTGTCGGAGGCGACGGCCAGGGCGCACTCGGCGGTGATGCCCTTGCCTCCGCCGGTGACCAGCAGGACGTCGCCTTCGCCCAGCGGGTGCTCGGTGCGGGCCGGGCTCACCGGCATGGCCCGCAGGGTCGGCACCCGCCGCACGCCCTCGGCGTCGTAGAACGCCTCGGAGAAGCGCGTGGTGGCCGCCACCTCCTGCACGACCCAGCCGACCGCCTCGGGGGTCGCCGGCACGTGCGCGATGGTGGTGCGCAGGTGCGGGGCCTCCAGTTGCAGCGTCTTGGCCAGCCCGGCGGCGCCGCGGTCGTGCTCGACCAGGACGAACCGGGTGCCCGGGGCGGCTGCGACCGCCGACTTGGCGCCCAGCAGCGCCTGTTCCAGGTGCTCCTCCTGGCAGCCGGCCGGCAGCACCACCAGGATGCCGGAGCCGACCTTCCCGCGTTCGAGAGCCTCGCGCAGCGCCCCGGCGAGGGGTGCGTCCCCGGCCGTGTAGAGCTGCCAGGGGCCGTTCTCCTGCGGGGAGGTGCGCGCCGGGAGGGGAAGGACGTCCAGGTCGACGCTGAACGGCCGCGCCCAGGGCGCCGCGCCGGCCACCGCCGAGGCGGGGGCCGGCTGATCGCCGTCGGCGCCGGCGACCAGCGCGTCCAGCGCCTCCGACAGCTCGCGCAGGCTCGCGGTGGCGAGGTTGGTCGGGGCCTTGGAGGCGGGCACGCCGAGCCGCTGGGTGGCCTGGTCGATGATGTGCATGACGGTGACCGAGCTGAGGTGCAGCTCGTCCAGCGGCCTGCTGTCCTCGCCGACCATCTCCAGCGGCAGCTCGGCCCGCTCGGCGGCCAGGCGCCGCAGCAGGTCGATGCTCGACTCGCCGCCCTCGCCCACCGGCCCGGCGGTCTCGGAGGCCACCGGCGCCACCGGCTGGGCGACGCGCTGCTGGACGGTGCCGTTGATCTGCACCTTCGGCGCCTGCTCGGTCGGGTTCTGGAAGTAGGTGAACTCGGCGCCGACCTCCAGCGGCCGGACGAGCCGGCCGTGGAACAGCTCGTCGTGCACGATCGGCACGCCGGCGACGTACGCGGCGCCGGCGACCCTGAGCAGGCCGGTCAGCGACTCGTCGTCGGTGTCAAGCGCGAGCGCCGGCACCTCGGTCACCGACGCGGCCAGGCCGCTGAGCACCCGGCCGGGGCCGACCTCGACCAGCAGGTCCAGGTCCTTGGCCGCCGCCTCGACGGCCTGGGTGAACAGGACGGGGGCGGTGATCTGGTCGCGCAGCAGGGCGCGGACGTCGGCGTCGGGCTGGAGCGTCTCCCCGGTCACCGTGGAGACCACCGGACGGGCGACCGGTCCGAACTCCTCCTCGGCCAGGTAGGCGTCCAATGCCTCGGCGGCCGGCGCGACCAGCGGCGAGTGGAAGGCGTGGGACACCGCGAGCTTGGTCCACTTCAGCCCGGCGTCGGCGGCCTTGCGGCCGAACGCCTCGATGGCGTCGAGCGGACCGGCGATCACGGTCTGCTCCGGGCCGTTGTACCCGGCGATGACGACGGGCAGCTCGCCGGCCAGCTCGGTCACCGTGTCCGGCGTCGCGCGGACGCTGGCCATGGTGCCCGAGGCGCTGTGCTCGGTCATGGCCTTGCCGCGGACGCCGGCGACGCGCAGCAGGCCCTCCTCGTCCAGCGCCCCGGCCCAGTGCAGCGCCGAGATCTCGCCGAGGCTGTGCCCGACGGCGACGTCGGCCTCCACGCCGATCGTGGACAGGGCGCGCAGCCCGGCCATCGACCCGGTGACGATGCGCGGCTGTGCCACGGCCGTGGCGACCATGTCGCCGCTGGTCGGCAGCGCCGCCTGGAGGTAGATCTCCTCGACGTCGGGGAAGCGCCGGCGCAGCGCGCCGCCGCTGGTGCCCCGTCCCGACCCCTGCCCGGGGAACAGGAAGCCCACCCGGCCCGGCCCGTCGGCGTGGCCGAAGAAGGCCTTGCCCTCCGGGCTGAACAGGCGGGTCTCCCCCGCGTCCAGGGCGTCCAGCACGGTGCCCAGCCGCCGCTCGGCGTCCTCGGGAGAGGAGGCGATCACGGCGGCGCGGTAGGGCAGGTCGCGCAGGTCGCGCTGGAGGGTGGCGGCCAGGTCGGCGAGCTGGGCGTAGGACACCGTGATGACGAAGCCGGCCAGCTCGGCGACCCGCTCGCGCAGCGCCTCGGGCGAGGCGGCGTCGATGAGCAGCAGCTCGGCGTCCTGGAGGGAGGCGGCCAGGGTGCGGGTGCGCGTCGAGAGCGGCGCGCGCTTCCTCGGACCGGTCTTCTCCAGCACGACGTGGGTGTTGATGCCGCCGAAGCCCATGGCGGTGATGCCCGCGCGCACCGGGGCGCCGGCCGGCCAGGGCTCGGCCTTGCGCAGCGCGCGCAGCGTCGCCCCCTCGTCGGTCAGCACCTCGTGCGGCTCGACGCAGCCGATGGCCGGGGGCAGCACCTGCTCGTGCACGGCCATGGCGGCCTTGATGAGCCCGGCGACGCCGGCGGCGGCCTTGGCGTGGCCGATCATCCCCTTGATGGAGGTGACCGCCGCGCGGGTGGCCGAGGGGTCGGCCTCGGCCCTGGCCTCGGTGAGCGCCCGCAGCTCGGTGGCGTCGCCGACCGCGGTACCGGTGCCGTGGCCCTCGAACAGCTCGACGGTCTCGATGCCGAACCCGGCCCGCTCGTAGGCGCGCCTCAGCGCGAGCTTGTAGCCGCTGACCTCGGGCCGGGTCATGCCGCCCTTGCCGTCGGAGGAGATGCCGTACCCGGCGATCGTGGCGTAGACGCGGCGGCGGGCCTTGACGGCCTCCTCCTCGCGCATCAGCACGATCATGCCGCAGCCCTCGCCAGGCCAGAAGCCGTTGGAGTGCCGGTCGTACAGGCGGAACTCGCTCTTGGCCAGGGCGCCGGTCTTGGCGAAGCCGACGATCTCGAACGGGTCGATGGACAGGTCGACGCCGCCCGCGATCGCCACGTCGACGTCGCCGTCCTGCAGCGCCTTGCAGGCCGTCGTGACCGACAGCAGCGAGGAGGAGCAGGCGCCGTCGACGATGTAGCCGCCGCCGTTGAGGTCGAAGTAGTTGCAGATGCGGCCGGCGATGGTGTTGGCGAGACCGCCGGCCAGGGTGTCCTCGTCGATGCCGGGGAAGGGCGCCTTGTAGGTGACCTCCAGGTCGGCGAGGAAGGTGGCGATCCGGTCGTCGTCCCAGCCCTGCTCCTTGAGCTGGGCGGCGACGGTGCGCTTCACGTACGGCCAGCGCAGCCGCATCACGTTGGCGCGGGTGAACTCGCCGGTCAGGGTGTTGCCGACGACCACGCCGGTGCGCTCCCGCGGCAGTCCCTCCGCCGCGGGGAAGCCCGCGTCCGCCAGCGCCCGGCCCGCCGTGTCAAGTGCGAGCCAGTGCGTCAGGTCGGTCGAGCGGTACGTGCTGCCGCCGATCTTGTAGCCGACGCGGTCGAACTCGTACCCCTCGATGACCGCCGCCGTGCGGGCGTAGAAGGTGTCCGGATGCGCCGGGTCGGCGTTCCAGTAGTCCTCCAGCCGCATCCGCACGTCGGGCAGTCTGCGGAAGGCACGGCGACCGGCGATGGCGTTCTCCCAGAGGTCTCTGGGCGACGCGGCGTCCGGGTATCGGCACGCCATGCCGACGATCGCGATCCTGGTCATACCGTGGCGACCTTCTTGTCCGGGGCGGGCACCTGGTCGACGGGGAACTCCGCCACCGCCTTGAGCGCCGCCTGGGCCTCGCGCTCGTCGCGCGCCTTGTGTACGAAGTGGGCCGCCCAGAAGAACCCGCCGCGGATGGCGCAGACGCCGGCCGTGGCGAAGAACAGGGCGTAGGAGATGTGGATCGCGGTCAGCAGGCCGTACAGCGCGGCGACGCTGCCGCCGAAGAGCACCTGCATGGCGGGCCTGGAGGGGCTGGTGCCGGGGTCGGTGATCATGTAGTTGCTGAACAGCACGAACGCGACGCCGGTCATCATGCCGAGCGCGGCGGGGATGGAGGTGCCGAAGATCAGTCCGCGCACGATCGACTGGAGGGCGAAGACGCCGACCCACCCCATGATCAACGGCATCCTGTTGGTCAGCTTGCCGTTCAGCATCGTGCCGCCGAGGATGATGATGCAGGGGATGATCCAGTCGAACCACGTGTCGGTGTGCTCGGTGAAGTGGTACGGCGGGGCGATGCTGGCCCAGGGGAACAGCAGCAGGATCACCGCGATGCCGAAGTTCGACGGGTTCATGTAGTGCCGCAGCCGGCCCTTGACCGGCGCCCGGAGCACCCACTTGGCGCCGACCGCGACGACGATGCCGAACAACAGCACCCAGATCTGGTCGTTGACATACGTCAGCATGTTCATCGCGAGGCTGGTGATGTGCGCCGGGTACAGGAACGTCATCAGGCCCTTGAAGCCGCCGCCCTTGAAGCGCGGCGGGCGTCCCTCGACCTTGGCGCCGATGATCTCAAGGCCGATCTCGGTGGCGTACCCGGTGGCCAGGGCGACGAAGGGCCACAGCCACGGCTGCTCGAAGCCCAGCACGGTGTAGCCGAAGATGTTGAAGACCGAAATCGAGATCGCGAAGTTGCGCAGCGCGGTGACCACTTTGGGGTCGTGGCGCGGCGGCGCGGCGGGCTTGGACTCGGCCGCGCTGGGCTTTGACTCAGCCATGTCGATCACTTCTCCTTGGCCTGCTGGCCGAGCTCGAGCGTGTGCCAGCCCGTGGCGAGCTGGAGGTCCTGGGCGTGTACCTGTCCGGTGCGGTCGCGCCACTTGACGTTCACCGTCAGCGGCCCGGTGACGTTCTGGCCGAGGCCGATGTGCACGTCGGTGGAGCGCCGGCCGGAGTGGCCGCTGCTGCCGTCGACGCGGGCGACGTAAGTGCGCCCGTCGGCGGTCTTGACGCAGACCTGCGCGCCGGTGACCGGCGAGCCGGCCGCGGGGAGCGCGCCCGGGGAGGCGGGGGTGTCGCGGAACAGCTTCAGGCCCAGGTAGGCGCCGGTGTCGGGGCTCTGGTTGGAGTAGAACACCGGCTCGTCCCACTGGCGGGCCACGGCGAAGTCCAGGCGGCCGTCGCCGTCGGCGTCACCGGTGGCGATGCCGCGGGTCGGCGTGGGGATCGCCAGGCCGAGTTCCTTGGCCATGTCGACGTAGCGGCCCGAGGGGCCCTTGACGAAGAAGTGCAGCGTCTGGTGCCCGCCGATGTCGTCGCCGGCGCGGGCGTTGGGCCACCAGAAGGGGTTCTGCAGCAGCTGGTCGTTGGCGGTGGCCAGCTCCTGGAGCTGCGGCCAGCGGTCGGTCTGTCCCTTGACGAACCCGGTGGCCTGCGCGATCTGCAGGTCGCCGCTGTTGTTGAAGTCCGCCATCTTGATGTCCCAGCCCCAGCCGGACCACGCGGTGCCCGACGGCGCGCTCACGTCCTTGAAGGGCGCCACGCCCTCGCTCAGCTTCGCGGTCAGGTCCGCCGGGTTCTTGGCGGTGTTCATGTACTGGAAGTTGCTCTCCTCGATGCCCCACGAGGTGGTGATGTTGCTGACGAACATGTCGTACAGGCCGTCGTGGTTGAGGTCGCCGAAGTCGACGCCCATGCCCTTGAAGGAGTCGTTGCCGACCGTCTTGGACTTGGGGATGATCGGCGAGCGGACGCCGGTGACCGGCGAGAGCTTGATGTGCCCGGGCGTGGACCGGTTGTAGAACATCCGGTCGGGGCCGAAGTCGTTGGCCAGGTACAGCTCGGGGAGCTGGTCGCCGTTCAGGTCGGTGGCCGCGGCGCCGAGCTCCCAGCCCTTGGATGCCTCCTTCGACAGCACGTTGTCGACGCACTCGTAGGTGACCGAGGGGGTGGCGCCGGTGCTGGAACCGGTCCAGCGGAAGAAGTAGTCCTCGCCGCCGTTGTGGCCGTCGGACATCGAGTGGTTCATGTGCACGCCGCCGTTGGCGTTCGGGTCCAGGACGGGGCTGTCGGCGAAGTAGTTGCCGATGAAGATGTCGTCGTGGCCGTCGCCGTCGAAGTCGGCGACGGTGGCGGCGTTGGTGTTCCACTGCGGGCCGGTGTACTTGCCGTTGGTGGAGTTGGCGCCGGGCACCAGCTCGACGGCCTGGTAGGCGGAGGCGTCCAGCTTGGTCGCGCCCGGCTTGGCCAGGTACACGATCGGCGTGCGGCCCCACATGTAGACCAGCAGGTCGATGCGGCCGTCCTCGTTGTAGTCACCGGGGACGCAGCCCATCGGCGCCATGGTGTCGTTCATCGGCAGGCCGGCCGGGTTCAGGGCGAACGGCGCGTACCGGTTGCCGCGCGCGCCGGGCGTGGGCGTCACCACGGCCTGGTCGATGCGCGTGTCCACCAGGCACAGGTCGTTGGACAGCCCGTCGCCGTCGAGGTCGTTCATGGCGATGGCCGCGCCGACCGAGGAGATCCAGGCGTCGATGTGCGTGTAGTCCTTGTTCACCTTGCGGATCGTCTGCTGCGTGTAACCGCTGGGCAGCGCGATGGACAACGGCTTGAACGAGAACTTGCTCGCGATGGTCGCGGTCTCGGCCGCGGAGTAGGACGGCAGGCGGGCAATCGAGAAAACGCTCACGATCAGCACGAGAGCGACGATTCCCGGTAGCTGCCTGCGCAGCCAGCCAAGGGTCGCGGTCACCGGCTAACACCTCCAAGAGAGACAAATTGGTCGGCGATGCGCTGCCGCCACACCTCATAGGCCGGCACATCACCCTGAATCGGCTGGTCGGGACGTGACTCGTTGCTGATGCGCGCCGCCTGCTCGGGCGGGACGCCGCAGAACACGCGGGTGGCGATCTCGGTGGCGGGGACCACCAGGCCGGGCCGCACCCGCGCCTCGGCGGCGAACGCCGAGCCCTGCGCGAGCTGGGGACGGTACGGGCCGGCCAGCTCGGCGAACCTGCGCAGCTCGTCCTCCTCGGCGCCGCAGGCGTAGGTCGCGGCCAGGCCGGCGCCGGCGTACAGGTCGCCGCGCCGCCGCTCGGGGAACTTGGCGATCAGCGAGCTGACGACCTCGACGTCGGTTCCGCCGACGAACCACAGCGCCCGGCCGATGCCCTGGTCGATGACGCGGTTCGCGTACCCGGGCGCGCCGTCGGCCGGCCAGGGGAAGCGCGGGTCCTGGTACTGGTCGTGGACGTACTGCTGGGTGCGGAAGTAGGCCTGGTGGAAGCCGTATCCGTCCAGCGCCAGCCACCGCAGCAGCGGGTCGGGAGCGTGGATCTTGGACCACAGCATGCGGGGCAGCCGCGCCATGGCCCAGCCGACGCCGACGTAGATCAGGTAGACCTGGGCGTCGCCCCGGCCGGCCAGGCTGGCGGCGACCTTGCCGCTGGTCGCCAGCGGCGTGGCGTCGAGGATGGCGTAGGCCATGCCGGCGCCCTCGTAGGCGAAGCCGCGGAACCGCCGGGGGATCTGCTCCAGCCGCTCCTCCGCCTCGGCCGGCGTGCGGGCCTCGGCCGCGTAGGCGTAGCCCGTCAGGAACATCTCGCCGACCGTTTCGAGCAGATCGCGGGCTTCGGCGTTCTTCACATGGAAACCACGCGTCGCGAGTTTCGTCTCGGAGATGTTCGGCGTGATAATGCGTCGCCTCAATGATCTCAGAAGGCTGGCCAATTCCCTCTCCCTCCCCCGGGGGTTTCCCTGCTCCGCGGGATAATCTGTGGTTAAATGTAGCCATATCGGGCTACTTCGGGTCCACTTCAAACGTGCTCACTCGGCGTAGCGCCATTTCCGTTTCCCGGGCACGCGGAAATGACCTCCGCACCCTTATGGGGTCTGATCCCGCGCATGCGAGAATGACCTTTTCCGCCGGCCGGCGCCGGCGGAAAAGGAGACGACGGCGGCGGTCAGCCCGGGATGCGCTCGCCGGCGGTGGCGAAGTGCGCGCGCACCGCGCGCCGCCACAGCTCGTAGGCCGGCACGGCGCCGGGGCCCGCCTTCACCGAGGTGGCGTCGGCCAGCGCGACGGCGGCCTCCATCGACAGCTCGGCCAGCACCGAGGTGGCCGCCTCGGTGTGCTCGGGTACGAAGCCGGAGAAGTCACGCGCCTTGGCGGCGAAGACCACGCCCTGGGCCAGCTCGGGCCGGTACTCCCCCGCGGCGTGGCGCAGCGCGGCCAGTCCCTCGGGCGTCGAGCCGCCGGCGAAGGTCGCGGCCAGTCCGACGCCGCTCCACAGGTCGGCCCGCCGGTGGGCCGCGAAGCCCTCGACGCGGGACGCGATGCCGGGGACGTTGCCGCCGTGGATGAACCACAGGGCGCGGCCGATGCCCTGGTCGACGGCCCGCAGGAAGTACTCGGGGGCGCCCTCCCAGGCGTACGGCGCGGGCACCCGCTGCTGGTCCACCCAGCGGGGGGTCTCGAAGTAGGCGCGGTCGAAGCCGTAGCCGTCGACGGCCAGCCAGCTCATCGTGGGGTAGTACGCCGAGCCGCTGAGGTCGGGCATGACCTTCTTCCAAAGCGGCCGGGGCAGGCGGGCCATGGCGAAGCCGATGCCGATGTAGGTGAGGAAGATGTGCGGCTGCCCGGGGCCGAGCAGCAGGTCGCGGGTGCGGTGGCCGCGCCCGCCGGCCATGGCGTCCAGCACGGTGAAGGCCATCGTCGCGCCCTCGTAGGCGAACCCCCGGTGCTCCTGGTCGACCAGT
This sequence comes from Sphaerisporangium sp. NPDC004334, assembly GCF_053602655.1. Lineage (NCBI taxonomy): Bacteria > Bacillati > Actinomycetota > Actinomycetes > Streptosporangiales > Streptosporangiaceae > Sphaerisporangium > Sphaerisporangium sp. NPDC004334. The sequence goes on along the minus strand of NZ_JBSGDZ010000001.1, from coordinate 449,483 downwards.
TCGAGACGGCGCTCGACCTCCCACTGGTCGCGCGCGTCGATCCCCCATTCGAAACCGCAGATCACCGCCCGCGGGATGGCCTCCAGCCGTCGCGTCGCCTCCGACGGGGTGGCGGGAAAGCCGCGCACGCCGAATGTCACGTCGGCCAGCGACGGAGTCAGCACGAGCCTGCGCAATGAACCGAACAGGGTAGGCATAATGCTCCTCGTCTTCGCCGTCAGCCGATGACGGTTCCGCAGCCTCAGCTGGACCATTTAATGGTGATATGCGAAGGAGTTTCGCGACATCTCCCGTATTGCGAAGCTAAGTCATGATCTGTAATGACCTGTCTTACGGGCGCGGACGAAGATCCTCCGGCAGGCCCTCCCGGCGGCCCGGGTAAGCGGTGCAAGGCACCGGAAAAGCGGCGAGCCCCCGCGAATGCGGGGGCTCGCCAGCGAGTATGTGGAAAACGGTCAGCCGGCCCAGCCGCTGACCCGCCAGGCCGCGGCACTGGCGCTCGGGGCCGACGGCTTGCGCACCGTGCGCGATCCGTCCAGCCACGCCGAGACGGTCTCCGGCGCGTGGCCGGCGTCGGCGGCGCCGCCCTGGGCCGGGTGTGCGCCGGAGTCCCCGCCGGTCCGCGAGGCGGCGCGCGCGCTGAGCACCGTGATCAGCGCGGCCAGCTCCTCGGCCGTCGGGTTGCCGCGTACCACCTTCAGGTAGAAGCCCTGCGTCACAGTCGCCGCCCTCCCGGCTCGGATGACCCGCTCTCCCAGCCTCACTCCCACCCCCGCCCGGCGCATCTCCTGCCGTGCTGACCTGCTCGCGCCGGGGACGTCAAGGGGGGGCGGCCTGCAGGAAACGGAAGTCCCCCGGCAGCTTGCTGACCTCCGAACCTCTGTCTACGGGGACGGGGCGGCGCGCACAGTGGAACGTGCGAGCTCAGTTGGCTGCCGAAAGGATCCGCAATGTCGAACGCATTGGCCCTACCTGTCCGCTCGAACGTGTCCGTCGACCTTGAGTCCCTGCCCCAGACGGCCGGATTGTCCTGTGGGCTGGAATGGCCCGCCCGGCCTCCCCTGGTGCCGCTGGGCGCGCCGAGCCCCGAGGAGCCGCACATCGCGCTGAACTCCGACGAACCGGGGATCCGCGGCCTGTTCCGGTACCGCCCGGACGCGGCGCTCCCTTTGAACGCCCTGTCGGAGGTGCTGCTGTGCGGTGACAGCACGCTGACCCGCGGGGAACGCGAACTGATCGCGGCCTATGTCTCGGCGCTCAACCAGTGCCGGTTCTGCTTCTACACCCATGCCGCCTTCGCCGCCGTGCGCTCCCCCGACGGCATGATGCTGGTGGAGCACGTGTGCGCCGACCTGTCGACCGCCCCGGTCTCCGAGAAGCTCAGAGCGCTGCTGGCCATCGCCGCGTCGGTGCAGGAGAGCGGGAAGAAGGTCACCCGGCGGCAGGTGGCCGACGCGCGCGCGGCGGGCGCGACCGACGTCGAGATCCACGACACGGTGCTCATCGCGGCGGCCTTCTGCATGTACAACCGCTACGTCGACGGCCTGGCCACGTTCGCGCCGGACGATCCGGAGGTCTACGCGGCGCGGGCGAAGATGGCCAACGGCTATCTCGCCGTGTTCGCCGAGTCGCAGGCATCGCAGGCCGAGAACTGACGGCGGCGACGCGACCGCCCGGCCCGCGCCGGCGAGGAGCCGGGCGGACCGGGCGGTCAGAAGAAGGCGCCGGCCCGCATGGCGCCGGGCCGGTGCTCCGGGCGCCTCGGGCGCCCCGGACGCCTACGCGAAGAACTCGTCGATGACGTGGGTGTCGTAGGGGAAGCTCCACCGCTCGGTGATCTTGCCGTCCGTGACGTGGAAGACATGGACGCCGCGCTCGTCCAGCTCCTTGCCGTCGCGGTCGCCCCTGATGCGCAGCAGGGCGGCGACGTGGCCGTCGTCGGCGAGGAAGGTGTCGGGGTCGTAACGCAGTGAGTTGCCGGTGTGCGTCGCGAGTTTGGACAGGTAGCCGAGCACCTCGTCCTTGCCGCTGTAGGTGCCGGCGAGCGGGCCGCGGCCCGGCACGTGGAAGGAGACGCCGTCGGCGAGCAGACTGTCGCGGATGTAATCCAGTTCGCCCTTGGCGATGGCGTCGTAGATCTCGCGGACCGGGTTGACGTTGGGGTGTTCGGACATGGACGGCCTCCTCATGATGGTGCGGATCGTTTGGGGGCGACGTGGTGACGCTACGCCGGGCCTTTACCCGCAAACAAGAGAGTGAGGACATACTTACCGTATAGCCATACCGGTGTGGATAACGGGATTTACGGGATGCAGTGACCGGATTTAGGGGTGTCCGAAAAGAACCATTGACAGCCGGGTGGTGGAATGGCGAGCATGAACGTTTGTCGGACGGATCGCGCACGCGAGGCTGCGGGAATGGCCTCGTTCATTGACGGCGAGGGAACGGACCATGCCCCACATCACCCTTGATGACGACCAGCCCGGCATCCGCGGCCTGTTCGGGTTCCGTCCGGAAACCGCGCGCCCCCTCAACGAACTGGTGGAGGTGCTGCTGCGCGCCGACTCCACCCTCACCCGCGGCGAACGCGAGCTGATCGCCGCGTACGTCTCCTCGCTCAACCAGTGCCGCTACTGCTACAACTCGCACGCCCACTACGCCGCCGCCCAGCTCCCCGAGGGCATGGAGCTGGTCGAGGAGGTGCGCGACGACCTGTCCTCCGCTCCCGTCTCCGGCAAGCTACGGGCCCTGCTCGGCATCGCCGCCGCCGTCCAGCGCGGCGGGCGCGAGGTCACCGAGGAGCACGTGGCCGCCGCCCGCGCCGCCGGGGCGACCGATCTGGAGATCCACGACACCGTGCTGATCGCCGCGGCGTTCTGCATGTACAACCGCTACGTCGACGGCCTGGCGACGATCGCCCCCGACGACCCGGCCTCCTACGCGGCCCGGGCCGAGCGCATCGTCGCCGACGGCTACCTGGCCCTGCTCGCCGAGGCGCAGCGCCGCTCCTGACGGCCGCGCCGGCCCGCCGGCGGGCCGGCCGCCCACGCATGCCCCCGCCGCGCGGGGCACGGAGCGCGACGGCCGCGCCCGGCGGCGACCGACCCGACGACCGCGGAGGAACCATGGCCAGCCACTCCAGCGCCTTACCGCACAGGCACGACCTGCTCACCTCGCTGAACACCGACCAGCACCGGCTCGGCCTGAACGTGTTCCTGTTCATCGTGCTCGCCCACTGGGCCGAGCACGTGGCGCAGGCCGTCCAGATCTACGTCATGGGCTGGCCGGTCCCCGAGGCGCGCGGCGTGCTCGGCCTGCCGTTCCCGTGGCTGGTGACCTCCGAGTGGATGCACTACGGCTACGCGCTGCTGATGCTGGTGGGCCTGATCGTGCTGCGCAAGGGCTTCACCGGGCGGGCGCTCACCTGGTGGACCATCTCGCTGGGCATCCAGGTGTGGCACCACTTCGAGCACCTGCTCCTGCTGCTGCAGGCGCTGACCGGCGTCCACCTGCTCGGCCGGCCGGTGCCGACCAGCATCATCCAGCTGCTGGTGCCCCGCGTGGAGCTGCACCTGTTCTACAACGCCGTCGTGTTCGTGCCCATGGTGGTGGCCATGGTGCTGCACCGCCGTCCCCGTCCCGACGAGCGGGCGCGGATGAACTGCTCCTGCGCCACCGTTCCGGCCTGAGCCCATGACGGACATGGGACAGGACGGGCGAGTCCGCTATCTGATCATCGGGGCCGGACCGGCGGGGCTGCAGCTCAGCTACTACCTCAAGCGCGCCGGCGCCGACTACCTCACCCTGGAGCGCGAGCAGAACCCCGGCGGGTTCTTCCGGAGATTTCCGCGCCACCGCAGGCTCATCTCGCTGAACAAGGTGCACACCACCGAGAAGGACCCGGAGATCCTGCTGCGCTGGGACTGGAACTCCCTGCTCAGCGACTCCTCCGAGCTGACCTTCCCCCGCTACTCGCAGGAGTACCTGCCCTGCGCCGACGACCTGGTGCGCTACCTGGCCGACTTCCAGCGCGAGCACGCGCTGAACGTCCGCTACGGGACGCCGGTCGAGCGCGTCGAGAAGACCGGCGGAGTCTTCCTGGCGCACCTGACCGGCGGCGAGGTGGTCCGCGCCGAGTGCCTGATCGTCGCCACCGGCTGGGGCGGGCCGAACATCCCCGACATCCCGGGCATCGAGCTGGCCATGGGCTACGAGGACGTCCCGACGTCGGGAGAGCACTTCACCGACAAGCGCGTCCTCATCATCGGCAAGGGCAACTCGGCGTTCGAGACCGCCCATTCGATGCTCGGCGACGCCGCCATCATCCACCTCGCCAGCCCCAGCCCGGTCACCCTGGCGTGGAACACCAAGCACCCGGGCAACGTGCGCGGCCAGTACGGCGCCCTGCTCGACAGCTACTGGTTCAAGACCCTGCACGGCGTCCTGGAATGCACGGTCGACCGCATCTGGCGCGAGGGCGACGCCTACAAGGCCGCCATCACCTACACCCTCGCCGAGGGCGAGCAGGCGCTGCTGGAGTACGACGCGGTGATCCGCTGCACCGGGTTCACCATGGACACCTCCCTGTTCGGCGAGTCCTGCCGTCCCGAGCTCACGCCCAGCGGGCGCATGCCCGCCATCCGTCCCGACTTCCAGTCGGCCAACGTGGACGGCCTGTACTTCGCCGGCACGCTCATGCAGGCCCGCGACTTCAAGCGCGCCTCCTCGGCGTTCATCGACGGGTTCCGCTACAACCTGCGCACCATGGCCGCCCTGCTCGCCGAGCGGTACGAGTCGGTCCCGCTCGACCGGCGGGCGCTGCCGCCCGACCCCGGCCGGCTGACCGCCACCATGCTCGACCGGGTCAACTGGAGCTCGGCGCTGTGGACCCAGTTCGAGTACCTGTGCGACGCCTACGTCGTCGACCCGGACGCCGGGACCGTCACGCACTACCAGGACCTGCCCGAGGACTACGCCGCCGAGCGGTTCGCCGGCCACCCGCTGTGCTTCACCGTCACCCTGCGCTGGGGCCGCGACCGCCACGACGACGTGTTCGCCATCAAGCGGCACCCCACCCCCGAGCGGGCCCACGAGAGCGCCTTCCTGCATCCCGTCGTCCGCGTCTGGCGGCACGGCGAGCAGGTGGCCGAACGCCACCTGCTGGAAGACCTCCTGGCCCAGTGGCGCGACCCCGTCCGGCACGTCGCCCCTCTGAAGGAGTTCCTCACCGGCTATCTGTGACCCCGCTCACCGGCGTCCTCGGCCGGGACCAGATGGCCGATGAGGTGGTCGACGACGTCGGTGAAGCTGCCGTGGCGGGCGTGGGCGGCGCGCTGGCGCGCGGCGCCCGTCCCGGTGGCGGCCAGCCGTCCGAGCCGCCGGGTGACCAGGTCCAGGTCGCCGGTGGCCGCGAGCGCGTGGCGCAGGTGCTCCAGCAGGACGCCGGGTAGCTCCGCCGCCGGGCGCAGCCGCCCGGTGACCGGGTCGACGCCGTGTCCGTCCAGCCCGTCGCGGGCCGCCCGCCAGTACGCCACGCGCAGCCGCTCGGCGGGCAGCGGCGGCCCCGGATCGCCCCGCTCGACCCGCTCCAGCGAGACCACGACCAGGGCCCGCACGAGCGCCGCGAGCAGCGCCGACTCCTCCGCGGTCGCCGGGACGTCGGTCACCCTGACCTCCAGGGTCGGCAGCCGGGCCGACGGCCGGACGTCCCAGAAGATCGTCCCGGGGTCGACCAGCGCGCCCATCTCGGTGAGCGCGGCGATGGTCTCGTCGAACTCGCGCAGGGAGCCGAAGTACGGCGGCGGCCCGGCCACCGGCCACTTGCCCCACGACAGCGTCCGCCAGCTCGCGTACCCGGTGTCGCGGCCGGCCCAGAACGGGGAGTTGGCCATCAGCGCGATCAGCACGGGCAGCCAGGGCCGCAGGTGGTTGCCCACCAGCACGGCCCGCTCGCGGTCGGGCAGGTGCACGTGGACGTGGCCCGCGCAGATGCTCAGCTCGTCGTGCAGCGCCCGGTAGGTCGCCACGCCGACCCCGTAGCGCGGGTCGTCGTTGATCGGCGGCGGCACGACCTGGCCCAGCACCGCGGTGCCGGAGGCGACCAGCGCGAGGCCCTCGTCGCGGGCCGCCGCGGCCACCGCCGCCCGCATGCGGCGCAGCTGGCCCTCCAGCTCGGCCACGCCCGCGCAGGGAGCGGTCTTCGCCTCCACCTGGAACTTGGTGATCTCGGTGCAGACCCGGTCTCCCATCGTGACGGCGGCGCGCTCGACGATGCGCGCGCCCCACGGGCTGACCTCGCGCGTCGCCGGGTCGACGACCAGGTACTCCTCCTCCACCCCCATCAGCGGGCAGACCGCGTCGAAAGGCACGGGCGGCGGTGCGTCGAGGGTGGCCGTCATCACTACTCCAGGAAAGCTCGGCCCGTCCTGCGGGCTCGTCTGCCGACTCCCGACACGCTACCCATACAGATCTTCTTCCCGCAGACTCAATGGGGTGACCCGGCCCCCCGATCGGGGTGGGGCGACCGGCGGCGGCGCCGTCGCGGGGGGACGCGAAGCCCTCAGGGCCCGGCGGCCACCGGTCAGGACACCACGGCCGTGCCGCCGGAGGCCAGTTCGCGCACGACCTGCGCGAACCCCCGCACGAGGGGCGCGTCCGCGCCGTCCGCCCAGGCCAGGGCCACCCGCAGCGGCTCGACGTCGGTGAGCGGCACCCACGACAGGTCGGGACGGGCGTAGTAGATGGCCATGCTGGCCGGGGCGAAGCAGATGGCGGCGCCCTCGGCCACCTGCTCCAGCATCTCCTCCACGTTGTCGTTGGTCGGCCCCCAGCGCGGGGCCGACCCGTCCGGCCGGGGGTTGACCGCCCACCAGTCCACCCAGGCGCGCGGCGCCCGTTCGGTCCACATGAGCGGCTCGTCGTTCACCTCCAGGACCGACACGCCGTCCCGCCCGGCGAGCCGGTGCCCGGACGGCAGCCCGACGACCCGTCCCTCGGTGTGCACGACCTCGGCGCGCAGGCCGGCGAGGTCGGCGGGCAGCCAGACGAAGGCCACGTCCACCCGGCCCTCGCGCAGGGCGGCGGCCTCCTGGCCCCAGTCGAACCGCTTGGGCTCCACCCGGACGCCGGGATTGCGGCGGGCGAACTCGGCCCTGGCGCGGGTGGTGAGCCGCCCCGCGCCGCTGGCCTCGAAGCCGACCCGCAGCACGCCGGTCTCGCCGCGCCGGTGCCGCTCGGCGGCGGCCGTCACCCGCCCGGCCTGGGCGACCGTGCGCCGCGCCTCGGCCACGACCTCCCTCCCGGCGTCGGTCGCGGTCACCCCGCCGGAGTGCCGGTCGAACAGCCGCACGCCGAGCTCGGACTCCAGGGTGCGCAAGGAGTAGGACAGCGCGGGCTGGCTCACGTACAGCGCCTCGGCGGCCCGCCTGAGGTTCCCCGCCTCGTCGATCGCGACCAGGTAGCGCAACTGCCGTAGCTCCATCCTGCGATGATAAGCGGTGTTTATCGGGCCGCCGATCTTCTGTCTTGGACGGCCGGCCACGGCTCACGGCATAACGGAGACCTCAACGGACCCCTGAGCGTGGAGATGGACGAATGACCGTGGACAACGGAGCCCCCGCCCGCCCGGCGGCGGGCAGGGTATGGCTGATCACCGGAGCCTCCTCGGGCTTCGGGCGGGCGATCGCCGAGGCGGCGCTGGCGGCCGGCGACACCGTGGTGGCCACGGCGCGCAGGCCGGAGGCGATCGACGACCTGGTGGCCGCGCACCCCGGCCGCGCCGCGGCCCTCCGGCTGGACGTCACCGACCCCGCGCGCGTCGCGGCCGTGGTCGCCGAGGTCATCCTCTGGTACGGCCGCGTCGACGTCCTGGTGAACAACGCCGGGCGCAGCCAGATCGGCGCGGTCGAGGAGACCACCGACGAAGAGTTGCGCGACCTGATGGAACTGCACCTGTTCGGGCCGGTCGCGCTCGTGCGGGCGGTGCTGCCGCACATGCGCCGCCAGGGCTCGGGCGCCATCGTGCAGATGAGCAGCATGGGCGGCCAACTGTCCTTCGCCGGGTTCGGCGCGTACTCGGCGACCAAGTGCGCGCTGGAAGGGCTGTCGGAGGCGCTCGCCGAGGAGGTCGCGCCCTTCGGCGTCAAGGTGCTGATCGTCGAGCCGGGGGCGTTCAGGACCGGCCTGTTCGGTGACGCCCTGTACCGGTCGGATGCCATGGAGGCCTACCGGGAGACCGTCGGCCCCACCCGGTCCATGGCCTCGGGGGCGGACGGCAAACAGCCCGGCGACCCCGCCAAGGCCGCCGCGGCCATCCTCGCCGCCCTCCAGGCGGATCCGGTGCCGCTTCGGCTGCCCTTGGGCGACGACGCGGTGGACGCGCTGGTGTCCCACGCCGACCGCGTGCGCGCGGAGTTGCTGGCATGGGAGCCGGTCGCCCGCGACACCGCGTTCGGCTGACCATGGGAGCCGGTCACTCGCGACACGCGTTCGGCTGACCGCCGTCCCGGCCAGGCCGTTTCCGTGATGCGCCGATCCCGGACGCACCCTCTTGCACGTATGCCCATATAGGCATACGATGGGGCCATGGCACGAGCGGCGACGACGACGGACGCGTTCAACGCGGTGGCCGAGCCCCGGCGGCGGGAGATCCTGGACGCCCTGGTCGGCGGCGAGCGATCGGTCGGCGACCTGGTCGGGCTGCTCGGCCTTCCCCAACCCCTGGTGTCCAAGCACCTGCGGGTGCTCAGAGAGGTCGGGCTGGTCGACGTGCGCGACGAGGGACGGCAACGCCTCTACCGGCTCAACGGCCGGCCGCTCAAGTCCATTCACGACTGGGTGCGGGGCTACGAGCACACCTGGTCGCAGCGCTTCGACCTGATGGACGTCGTGCTGGAGGAACTCAAGGAAACGGAGCGACGCGATGGCGACGAAGGCGAGTAGCGGTACGGCGGTGGTCACTCTCCCGGCGGACACCCAGATCCTGATCACGCGCGAGTTCAACGCCCCCAGGCACCTGGTCTACCGGGCCTGGACCACGCCCGAGCTCATCAGGCGCTGGTGGGGCGGCGAACGGGGCGAGGTGACGCTCGCCGAGGTCGACCTGCGCGTCGGCGGCGCCTGGCGCTACGTGCTGACGGCGCACGGCGGGTTCGAGGTCGGGTTCCACGGCGAGTACCGCGAGATCGTCCCGCACGAGCGCATCGTGGCGACGGAGGTCTACGAGGGCATGCCCGACAAGGCGGCCCTGGTCACCACCGTGTTCAGCGAGAAGGACGGGCGCACGACGCTCACCTCGCTCATCGAGCACGACAGCCGCGAGTCGCGCGACGCGCACATCGGCTCGGGCATGGAGGGCGGCATGCAGGAGGCCATGGACCACCTGGAACTGGTCGCCCAGTCCCTGGCCTGACCCACCCAGGGGAGGACACCGGTCGGGGCCGCTCTCGTCACATTCGTGCCGATGAGACCGCCGGTTGGAGCAGAGTGCGCCCGGCCGGGGTCCTGGTGACTCTCCGCGTGGCCGGGTTCATTCAGGGTGGGCAGCCATGGCTAGCCACCCCGACTGCTTGCGGGGTGGGCCCTTTCCTGTCTCTCGTCCGGCCCGGAGCGGTCGACCGGGTTCGCCGCCGTAATGGGCGCCGATGCCAGGGGTTGATCGGGTTTGTCGCCGTAGTGGAGCCGATGAGGGCATCCCCCACGGCATGGGGAACCTCGCGCGGCAGGACGGGCCGGTCCCTGAGCCGGCGGCACCGGGTGGCCTAGACTGATCCCATGCATCGTCCGCAGTGCGTGAGCTGGTGGCGCTCCTCATAGGAGCGGCCACCTCTCTCGCACGCGCAGGGCCGTTCTGACGGACGGCCCTTTCTGTGTTCTCCCTGAACCACCCGGCAAGGGGGCCGCCCCGGCGGCCGGCGGGCCATCCCACCCACCTCGCCCACCAGGGAGCCACACCATGACCGGCACCACCGACCCGATCCGTTCGCCCCGGCCCTTCATCGCGCCCACGTCCGGGGCCGCGTCAGAAGGGCGTGCGCCCTCGGATGTCCTCGGCGTGCGGGCCGCCCGGCTGCGCAGCGCCGAGTTGGAGGAGCTGATCCGGCGGGACCCGCGCGGGTTCCGGATCTCGACCGGCGACCGTCCGACCGGCCGGCTGCACCTCGGCCACTACTTCGGCACCCTCCACAACCGCGTCCGCCTGCAGAACCTCGGCGTCGAGCTGTTCGTCGTCGTCGCCGACTACCAGGTGCTGACCGACCGCGACGTCGCCGACCGGCTCGCCGAGCACGTGGAGGAGCTCGTGCTGGACTACCTGGCCGTCGGCGTCGACCCGGCCCGCAGCACGATCTTCGCCCACAGCGCGGTGCCCGCGCTCAACCAGTTGCTCCTGCCGTTCCTGAGCCTGGTCTCGGTCGCGGAGCTCAGCCGCAACCCGACGGTCAAGGACGAGATCGCCCATTCACGCCGGTCGGCGGTCAGCGGGCTGATGTTCACCTACCCCGCCCACCAGGCCGCCGACATCCTGTTCTGCAAGGCCAATCTCGTGCCGGTCGGCCAGGACCAGCTTCCGCACCTCGAGCTGAGCCGGGTCGTCGCCCGGCGGCTGAACAACCGCTACGGCGGCGGCAGTGCGGTGCTTCCCGAGCCGGAGGCCCTGCTCTCGGCGGCTCCGCTGCTGCTCGGCACCGACGGCGCCAAGATGAGCAAGAGCCGTGGCAACGCCATCGCGCTGGCGGCCGGCGCCGACGAGACCGCGCGGCTGATCCGGGGCGCGAGGACCGACGCGGAGCGGCACATCACCTACGATCCCGAGACGCGGCCCGAGGTCTCCAGCCTCCTGTTGCTGACAGCGCTGTGCCTGGGCCGCGACCCGCGCCAGGTGGCCGACGACATCGGCGGCGCCGGCGCATCGGCGCTCAAGGCGGCGGCCACCGAAGCGGTCAACGAGCACTTGGCGCCGATGCGCGCCCGCCGCGCGATGTACGCCGAGGACCGCGGCCACGTCCGCCGGGTGCTGCGCGAAGGCGGCGAGCGGGCGAGCGCCATCGCCGAGACGACCTTGAGGGAGGTGCGCGCCGCCATGGGGACCCTGTACTGAACGGCCCTCCCGAGCAGCCCCGAACGAGCCGCCGGCCCCCGAACGACGGACCCGGCCTCAGCAACGACGGGCCAGCGGCCTCCGCGCGACAGGCCCGCGACGTCCAGGCGACAGGCCCGCGGCCTCTGCAACGACAGGCCCGCGGCGTCCGGGCGACGAGCGCCGGCGTGCGGGGGGACGCGCCCGCGGCGCGGGGCAGCGGACGGAGAGGGCTCGGTCGTGGGGAGTTGTCAGCCGCCTTCGCGGCGCGCTCCCCGGCCCTCGCCCACGGGGTGCAGGGATGCGAGCAGGGCGAGCGACCCGGCGTCCGGGGTGCCCGGCTCGGCGGTGCCGACCAGGAGCTGCTGGCCGGGGGCGCCGCGCACGTCGAAGGTCTGGTAGCCGAGCCGGAAGCGGCCCACGTCCGGATGGTGGAAGAGCTTGGAGGTGCCGGCGAGGCCGCTGACGGCGTGCTCGCGCCACGTCTGCGCGAAGTCCTCGCTCGCGGCGGTCAGCTCCTCCACCGTCGCGGCGAGCCGGGTGTCGTCCGGGTCGAGTCCCGCGGCCAGCCGCAGCGCCCCCACCGTGTCCCGCGCGACGGCCGGCCATTCCGCGAACAGCCGCCGCGCCGCCGGGTCGAGGAACAGCGCGCGCACCATGTCGCGCGGTTCGCCGAGGGGGGCGGTCAGGGCACGGGCCGGCGCGTTGGCGGCCAGGACCTCAAGGCGCCGGTTGACCACGTACGCGACGGCGGTGGGAAAACCGTCCATCAGGCGGAGCAGCGCCGGGTCGACCTGGTCGGCCTGCTCTGAGCGGAGGTCTCTGGGCACCAGGCCGGCCAGCCGGTAGGCGTGCCAGCGGGCGTCGGCGTGCAGGCGCAGGGCCTGGGCGAGCGCGTCCACGACCTGCGCCGAGGGGTTGCGCTCCCGGCCCTGTTCGAGGCGGGTGTAGTAGTCGGCGCTGACCCCGGCGAGGACGGCGACCTCCTCGCGCCGCAGCCCGGCGACCCGGCGCGGCCCCGCGCCCGGCATGCCCACGTCGGCGGGGTTCAGCCGTGCGCGGCGCGCCCGCAGGAACTCCCCCAGTTCGTAACCGCTCACCAGCGGACTATACGTCGTCCCAGGTCGTGACCTCCCGCCTCCTCGTCGCGCGGCCGGCCTCCCGCCGCGTCCGCGCCTGATCGGTGGCCGCAGGGCGCGCCGGATCAGTCCCGCGCGGGTGCCGGAAGGGCGGCGAGGGCCAGGTGCCAGGGATAGGCGCCGGTGTGGACGGCGCTCGGGTCGTGCGGCACGAACGCTCCGGCTCCGATGAGGACCTGGACGCCCTCGGCGCGCAGACGCCCGACGCTGTCGCGGAAGGGGGCCCGGCCGGCCAGCGCGCTGTTCACGAACGGCAGCACGACGACCGGGATGCCGAGGCCGGGCGCCTCGGCCAGCAGGCCGAGGGCGTAGGTGTCGGCGATGCCCTGGGCGAACTTGTTGATCGTGTTGTAGGTGGCGGGGGCCACGATGATCGCGTCGGCCCGTGGCGGCTTGGGCTCGTACGGCTTGCGGTATCGGCTGCGGACCGGCCGCCCGGTCCGCCTCTCCAGGGCCGGCACGTCGATGAAGTCGAGCGCGGACGGAGTGGCGACGACCTGGACGACCCAGCCGGCGGCCTGGCCCAGGGAGACCAGCTCGCCGGCGTCCGCGGCCGGACCGGCGGCGCACACGATGAGGTAGAGGACCTTGCTCACACGCCTACTCTGCCCCGGCGCGACCGGTGGCGCACCCGCCGGAGCCGCGCACCTCCTCCACGGGCGCGGGCGCCGTCGAGCGGGTGAGCGGGTGGTGAGCGGTGAGCGGGTGGTGAGCGGTGAGCGGCATTCGGTTTGATGGGCCAGGCTCCGCCGCTATCACGTTATGCCGGTAAATCGCGGCGGTCGTTTCCCCGCCGGCCTCGCGGGGCCGCGGTGACGGACGCCTCGTCCGCCATTCGCACGACGGCGGACCCCGGAATGGACCGGGACCGAAACCCCGATTCGGTGAACCGGAATCCGCAAGCGCGCCGTCGCGGCGTGCTCCACGCCGCCTTCACGAGCGGCGACGCGGATCGGCTCGCCCGCTCATCCCCGAAGGTCAACCCGGACATCCACCCCGTGATTACGGATATGTCACCTTTCTCGCAAATCGGGATACCATACATTGACGTCAAAGTGGAACCTCTGCCACATATCTCCTGATTATGGGATCTGCGGCATGCCGCTCATCGCGGATTTCCGGCTATTCATCGACGACAGATACAACAGATCGCCTATATCATCACCGATCGTGGTTGATGGTGACTTTTCCCGCCCATCGTTGGCGCACGATCTGTTCTTCGTCATGCACGACGACGTGACGGGCCGTCCGCGGCTGCATCCTCGCCTCGCGAGCCTGGCGCTCGCGGGCGCCGTGGTCGGCGAGTTGATGCTGGCCGAGCGGGTCACCCTGGACCTGGCGTCCGGCCAGGACCGCCTCTACGCGACCGCGCGGCACGCCACCAGCGATCCGCTCACGCACAAGGTGCTGCGCCACATCATCGAAGAGCCGCAGCATCCGGTGACCACCTGGCTCGTCTTCTTCGCCTCCACCATCTACACCGACGTCACCAACCGGATGATCGCCGCGAAGCTCCTCAACCCGCCGGCGCGGCACCTGCTGAAGAAGCAGCCCCCGGCGCCCGCGGACGTGAACGCCGCCGCGTGGCCGCTCGCCCGGCTCAACCTCGCCGTCCAGCGGCGCGAACCGCCCTCCGTCAGGGACCGCGTCCTCTACGGGCTCTTCTCCGCCACCGGCGGCGCCAAGCGGGCGCTGTGGGACCACGACCCCGCGTTCGTCACCGCCATGCTCGCCACGCTCTCCCCACCGCTGCAGAGGCTCATCGTCCAGACCGAGGTCGTCGTCGGCCAGGCCGTCATCAGCCGCCGTTGACCCCCTTCCCCATCTCACGGAGTCGCGAATGTCCCTCACAGAGCAACGCCCCAGCGTCGTGTCCGCCGCGCTGGCCAAGGACCGGCTCGGCGTCCCGTCGGTCGTGTTCTTCGTCATCTCCGCGGCCGCGCCGCTGATGGTGGTCGCGGGCTCGGTCCCGACGGCCTACGCGGTGACGGGCGTCCTCGGCGTGCCGTTCGCGTTCCTGCTGCTGGGCGCGGTCTTCGCGCTCTTCGCCGTCGGGTACGTGACCATGGCCAGGCACGTGGTGAACGCGGGCGCCTTCTACGCCTACGCCGCGCAGGGGCTCGGCCGCACGCAGGGGGTGGCCACCGCGTGGGTGGCGCTGCTGGCCTATAACGCGCTGCAGCTCGGCCTGTACGGCATCATCGGCTCGGCCGCCGAGCCGCTGCTGCGCGACTGGTTCGGCGCCTCGCCCGCGTGGTGGGTGATCGGACTGGTGGCGTGGGCGCTGACGGGGCTGGCCGGCCTGCTCCGCGTGGAGGTCAACGGCAAGATCCTGTCGGTCCTGCTGATCAGCGAGATCACCGTCGTCCTGGTATTCGACGTCGCCGACCTGTTGCACGCGGGGCCGGCGGGCGTCACCTTCGACGGGTTCACCCCCGGCTCGCTGTTCGTGCCCGGCGTGGGCGCCGCGCTGGCCACCGTCGTCGCCGGGTTCGCCGGCATCGAGTCCTCGGTGGTCTTCGCCGAGGAGTCCAAGGACCGCGACAGGACCGTGCCCCTCGCCACCTACCTCGGCATCGGGATCATCGCGGTGCTGTACTCGGTCTCCGCCTGGGCACAGACGGTGCCGACCGGGCCGGACGGGATCGTCAAGGCGGCGACCGAGCAGGGGCCCACGCTGATCTTCGGCCAGGCGGCCGCGCACATGGGCGGGACCGTCGCGACGATCGGCTCGGTGCTGTTCGTGACCAGCAGCCTCGCGTGCATGATCGCCTTCCACAACACCACGGCCCGCTACATCTTCGCCCTGGGCCGCGAGAACGTCATCCCCTCGGTGTTCGGGCGCACCTCGGCCCGCACCGCCGCCCCGCTGGCCGGGTCGATCCTGCAGACGGTGCTCGGGCTGATCGTGATCACCGTCTACGCGGTCAGCGGCCTGGACCCGGTCACGAAGCTGTTCTTCACCTTCGGCGCGTTCGGCGGCCTCGGGCTGCTGACCCTGCTGACCGTCACCTCGATCGCGGTGATCGTCTTCTTCGCCAAAAACCCCTCGCGGGAGACGGCGTGGCGCACGCGGATCGCCCCGGCCCTGGCCACGTTGGCACTGTGCGTGATCATCGGGATGACGCTGATCAACTTCGACACGGTGCTCGGGGTGGCGCCGGACTCGGTCATCCGCTGGATCCTGCCCGGCATCTTCGTCGTCGCCATCGTCTTCGGCCTGGTGTGGGGCCGCGTGCTGAAGGCCACCCGGCCAGGGGTGTACGCCAACATCGGCCTGGGCGCCCAGGCGGTCGGCGGGAGCGGCAAATGACGGCCGAGATCACCCGCCTGACGGACGCGGCGCGGGCCGGCGAGATCATCGCCGGCACGTTCAGCGGCGACGCGATCTCCCGCTGGCTCATCCCCTCGCCGCCCGACCGGCTGCCGATCCAGCGGCGGTTCTTCACCATGCACGCCGAGCACGCGCTCGCCCACGGCCGCATCTACGGGGTCCACGAGTCGGGCGAGCTCGCCGGGGTCGCGGTCTGGTTCACCGCGCCGTTCCCCGACATCCCCGGCCAGGACGAGGCCATCGCCTCCTTCGCCGGGGAGCACGCCGGGCGGTTCGGCGTCCTCGGCGAGCTGATGGACAAGCTCCATCCGCACGAGCCGCACCACTACCTGGCGTTCATCGCGCTGGTCCCGGGACGTACCGGCCGCGGCCTCGGCAGCCTGCTGCTGCGCGAGCACCACCGGCTGCTCGACGCCGACGGGATGCCGGCCTACCTGGAGGCCAGCAGCGAGGCGAGCCGCCGGCTCTACCTGCGCCACGGCTACGCGGACCTGCCCGAACCCCTGCGCCTTCCGGACGGCCCGCTCATGTACCCCATGTGGCGCGCCCCCTCCCCCGGCGTCCCGGACGCCCCGGCGTGACGGGCCGGCCGTAGCGGAGTGGAGGCCGGCGGCCCGGCCTCCACCCGCGTCCCTCCCCCACCCGTACCCGTCCACCACCCCGTGCCGTCACCACGCGTGACCGACCGCTCATCCCCGTGCCCGTCCTCCACCCCGCTCACCCCGTCCTTCGTCCGGTCGCGTCCGGCCGCCCCTGTGCCGGCTCAGTCCACGTCGACGTCGTCGAGATGCCGGAGCAGGCGCGACAGCACGCGGACGCAGGCGTCGACGTCGGCGCCGGTCACGTCGCCCGCGACCTGGCGCAGCACCGCCTGCTCGCGGCCGGTCACCGCGGCGATGGCGGCCCGGCCATCATCGGTCAGCCGGATGAGGGAGGACCTCCTGTGCGCCGGGTTGGGGATCGGCTCGGCGAGATCCCGCGCGGCCGCATCGTTGATCGTCCGCTGGACGAACTGGCGGCTCAGCGCAAGCGCCCGGCCCATCTGCGGAACCGTCATGGGCCCGTGCTCATGGAGCAGGGTGAGCACGGCCCGCACGCCGACCGGCAGGCCTTCGATGGACGCATCCTGCTCCACCTTGCGATAGGCCCGCCGGTACAGCGGTCCGATCAGGTCGAACACCTCGACGAGCCGCCCGGCCAGCCCGTCCGCCGACTCATCGGCCGCCGGGTCGCGACCTGTTTCGCTCACCCCACCATCATGACGCCTTGGGTGTCATCCTTCCGCACCACAATGACACCTAGGTTGTCATGGCGCGACAAAGATGACACCCTAGGTGTCATGAAAGACGTGTTCTGGCTCGACACCGGCACCGGCCGACCCCTCGTCCTGCTCCACGGCGGCTACGTGGACCACGGCATGTGGGACGACCAGATTCCGGTCCTCGCCTCCCGGTACCGCGTCATCGCTCCCGACGCACGGGGCCATGGCCGCTCCGCCAACGCCACCGAGCCGTACCGGCCCACCGACGACCTCGCCGCGCTGCTGCGCCACCTGGGCACCGGCCCGGCGGTCCTGGTGGGCGTCTCCATGGGGGCGGGGCTCGCCGTCGACACCGCGCTGGAGCACCCGGACCTGGTCGGCGCCGTGGTCGTCACCGGAGCCGGGACCAGCGAGCCGTACTTCACCGACCCCTGGACCGTCCAGGCCATGACCGCGTGGCACGCGGCGATGGCCGCCGGCGACCTGGACGCCTCGGTCGAGGGGTTCATGGCCTTCGCCGCGGGCCCGCACCGCACGCTCGCCGATCTCGATCCGCGGGTCGTGAGCCGGCTGCGCCGGATGGCCAGGAGCACCATGTCCAAGCACGCCGCCGGCGAACCCCACCTGCTCGTGCCGGTGCGCGACACCTGGCAGCGGGTCGCCGAGATCGACGTGCCGGTGCTGGCGATCAACGGCGCCGCCGACTCCCCCGACCACATCGCCATGGCCGTACGCCTGGCCGGCGCCGTCGCCGACGGCCGCGCCGTCTCCATCGACGGAGCCGCCCACTACCCCAACATGGAACGCCCCGCCACCTACCACCAGGCCCTCGAGGACTTCCTCCGCACCGTGTGACACCCCCGGCCACCCCTGCCCGGCGGAGGATCACGCGGCGCCCCCCGGGGCAACGTGGCAGGGCGGCACCCCGAACGTTTCGGGCCGCGCCCAGCGGCGGAGAGCCGTGGGCTGCGGGGACCGCGTGCCCCGTAGCGGTTACGTTCGATAGGCCGGGCATCCCCTCCTCCGTCGGGACGGGGGAGCTGAAAGTTTCAGTACGGTGCAGGTGAGGCGGTGCTTCCTCGCCCAGCCAGACGGCCATGGACCGCGCCCGGCGGCCCGAGGCCCCGGACCCGCGGCTTGACGACCCCGGACGGCGTCGTATTTGCTCCGCCGCATCACCGTAAGCACCGTCGACAGAGAAGGATCAGCGCGGCGACTGCGCTGTTAACGCTCACAAGATGGTTCTTCGAGCATCGCCGTGCGCCCGGCGGCCGCACCTTCCTCCCAGGCCGCGTGGCGTCGTCGCTCGCATGTGAACGCTAACAGCCACCCTTTCTCGTAGAACGCATCCTTGGGAGCACGCATGAAGATTCCCCGCGTACGGCTCTGGCTGGCAGCCGGGGTCGCCCTGGCGATCAGCGCCGTCGGCGCGCTGACCGCGCCCGCCGTCCAAGCCGCGGCGGGATGCCGCGTGGACTACGCGGTGACCAACCAGTGGCAGGACGGTTTCGGGGCGAACGTCACCATCACCAACCTCGGCGACCCGATCAACGGCTGGCGCCTGACCTGGTCGTTCGGGGCGGGGCAGACCATCAGCCAGCTGTGGAACGGCTCGGTCGCGCAGTCGGGCGCCCAGGTCACCGTGACCAACGCCTCCTACAACGGGTCGCTGGGCACCGGCGCGAACACGAGCTTCGGCTTCAACGGCACCTGGAGCGGCAGCAACCCGGTGCCGACGAGCTTCGCGCTCAACGGCACGACCTGCACCGGCGGCGTGACCGGCTCGCCGACGCCCACCCCGACGCCCACTCCCACGCCGACGGTGACGCCCACGCCCAACCCGACCCCGACCCCGACGCCCACTCCCACGCCCACTCCGACGCCGCAGGCTTCGGATCTGCCGTGTGACATCTACGCCGCGGGCGGTACGCCGTGTGTGGCCGCGCACAGCATGACGCGGGCGCTCTACCGGTCCTACAGCGGGAGCCTGTACCAGGTCAGGCGCTCGTCGGACAACACCACCCGCAACATCGGCGTGCTGAGCACGGGCGGCGTCGCCAACGCCGCGTCCCAGGACTCCTTCTGCGCGGGCACCTCGTGCGTCGTCACCATCATCTTCGACCAGTCCGGACGCGGGAACAACCTCGGCTACCAGGGGTCCGGCGGCGTCGGCGGCGCCGTCTCCCCCGCGAGCGCGACCAGGGAGTCGCTGACGGTCGGCAACAGCAAGGCCTACTCGCTCTTCATCCCCGGGTCGAGCAGCTACTGGCGGGACGGCCACACCACCGGCATCCCCACCGGCAGCGCGCCCGAGGGCATGTACATGGTGACCAGCGGCACGCACGTCAACAGCGGATGCTGCTTCGACTACGGCAACAGCGAGACGACCAGGAGGGCCGACGGCGCCGGCGCCATGGACGCGATCTACTTCGGCACCAGTTGCTGGTTCGGCGGCTGCTCCGGCTCGGGCCCCTGGGTGCAGGCCGACCTCGAATATGGGCTCTACCCCGGGGGAAGCAGCTCCTGGAACCCCAACCAGCGGGCCTTCACCAGCAAGTTCGTCACCGCGACGCTGAAGAACAACGGCACCTCCCGCTTCGCCATCAAGGGCGGCAACGCGCAGTCCGGCGGCCTGACCACCCTGTGGGACGGCTCGCTGCCCAGGGGATACAGCCCGATGAAGAAGCAGGGGGCGATCATCCTCGGCAGCGGCGGTGACTGCTGCATCGACAACAGGAACCAGAGCGTGGGGACGTTCTACGAGGGGGCGATGGTCGCGGGCTATCCCTCCGACGCAGCCGAGAACGCCGTGCACGCCAACATCGTCGCCGCCGGCTACCGCTGAGCGCGGCACGGCCCGCCACCACCGGACACCCGGGGGGCGGGCCGTGGCCGGCGGCCGCGCCCGACCGGGCACCCCCGGTCGGGCTTTTCCGTATATGTACGGACGTAGCTACGTATGTACGGCTCGGTGGCGGGGTTCTACCGTCGCGCACAAGGAGAACCGCCCCTCGGAGGTCAGGAGCGTCGTGCAACGTCGTAGCCGTACCGGCGGTACAACCTCACTCCGCGCCCGGGGAGTGCCGGCGCCGCGGGAGTCTCGGCCACCGACCGGCGTGTCCGGCGCAACCGGCCCATCCGGCGTGTGAGCATTCCTTTTCCCACCCCCAGTCCCACCTCCGCGCCGTTTCCGCTGTTCGTGACGGCGCGATGAGCGCTGCCCGCCTCCACGGCGCGGGCGCGGCCGTGGGACGCCGAGAAAGGAAGATCCGCATGAGGCGCACCGCTGCGCTCACGGCGACCGTCGCCATGGCCCTGATCGGCCTGCTGTCGTCCACGACCCCCGCGACCGCCCAGGCGCCACCGGGAAGCACCCGGAACGGCGCACCCGCGAGCGCCCCCGTCACCGCCCTGGCGCCTCCCGACGTCAGCCTGCAGAACATCAAGGCCCACCTGAGCCAGTTGCAGAGCATCGCCGACGCCAACGGCGGCACCCGCAGGTCGACAGGCTCGGGCTACACCGCGTCGGTCGCCTACGTCGAGCAGCGACTGCAGGCCGCCGGCTACACGACCCGGCGCGTGACCTGCACCCCGGGCTGTACCAGCGGCGCGGGGCCCGACCTGATCGCCGACTGGCCCGGCGGGGACGAGAGCCAGGTCATCATGTCCGGCGCCCACCTGGACAGCGTCTCGGCCGGTCCCGGCATCAACGACAACGGCTCGGGGTCGTCGATGCTCCTGGAGGTCGCGCTGACCCTGGCCGCGCAGCGCCCGTCGATGAGCAAGCATGTGCGGTTCGGCTGGTGGAGCGACGAGGAGCAGGGCCTGCTCGGCTCGCGCGCCTACGTCACCTCGCTGAGCTCGGCCGATCGCTCGAAGATCAAGCAGTACCTCAACTTCGACATGGTCGGCTCGCCCAACGGCGGGTACTTCATCAACAACATCACCACCGCGGCCGCCGCCGACCTGCGCGCGTTCTACACCAACCTGGGCCTCGCGCCGGAGGAGAACACCGAGGGCGCCAACCGCTCCGACGACGCCTCCTTCCGCAACGCGGGCATCGCCACCTCCGGCGTCGCGGCCGGCGCGAGCGCCACCAAGACCTCGTCGCAGGCGGCCAAGTGGGGCGGCACATCCGGACGGGCGTACGACTCCTGCTACCACCGTTCGTGCGACACCACGGCCAACATCAACGACACCATCCTGGACCGGGCCGGCGACGCCCTGGCGTACGCGATCTGGACCCAGGCCGTGGGCACCTCCACCGGCAGGGACTTCTCGATCGGCGCCGCCCCCGCCTCGGGTTCGGTGCAGGCGGGCCAGACGGCCACGACCACGATCAGCACCACGACTACGTCGGGCACCGCGCAGACGGTGAACCTGGCGGCGTCCGGGCTGCCGGGCGGCGCCACGGCCACCTTCGGCCCGGCCTCGGTGACCTCCGGCGGCTCCTCGACGCTCACGCTCGCCACCTCGTCCTCGACGCCGAGCGGCACCTACGCCATCACCGTCACCGGCACCGGTGAGACCGCGACCCGCACCACGACGTGGACGCTCACGGTCAGCGGCACGGGCGGGAGCCGGACCTTCACCAACGACGCCGACTACACCATCAACGACCTGTCGACGATCAACAGCCCGGTCACCTCGACCGCGACCGGCGGTGCCGTCTCGCCGGTCCAGGTCAGGGTGACGATCTCGCACACCTGCGCCGAGGACCTGCGGATCCGCCTGCGCGGCCCGAACGGGACGTACTACACCATCGACAGCAGCGGCGGCACGTCCTGCACCTCCTACGGCACCCGGACCTACTCGGTCCCGGTCAGCCAGACGGCCGCGGGGACCTGGACGCTGCAGGTGACCGACGACTACCGGCTCGACACCGGCTACCTCGACACGTGGAGCATCACCGTCTGAGGCGGGCCGGGACGCCGCGAACCGAGCGGAACGAGCGGCACCGGCACGGCCGGGGATCGGCATCCCGCGGCCGGCGGCTCCGCCGGAGGATCTCCGGCGGAGCCGCGCCGGCCGTGCCCCGCCGTCCGGCGGCGGGCGCCGGTGTGAACGTTTCATCACCGCGCCCCGGGCGCGCGGTGCGGCCGTGCGTCGTCCGCGCAGATGACGCGCGACGGCCGGCGGACGGCGCCGGAAACGGCCGGGACCGGGGTGTTGACGAGATCGGGCCCCGTCGTATTTGCTCGCGCAGCCGCCACCACCTCCACCGCGAGGCTCCCCACCCCCATCTCGCCCGGAGATCCGGCGGCGGAATTGTTAGCGCTAACAGCGTCGGCCGGCCCCCGGCGGAGCCTGGTACCCGAAGGAGCTACGGATGCGACTACGCAGAGCCGCACGGCCACCGTCCCGCGCCGCCATCACGAGCGTCCGGTTCCGCCCGGCCCGCCTCGGGCTGCGGCTGCTGGTCGCCGCGCATCTGGCGATCCTCACGGTGGCATCGGCCGGATGGGCGCTCGCCGACACGGCGCACACCACGGGAAGGGCGGACACCACGGACGCAGCGCAGGCGGGAGCGGCCGCCGCCGCGTCCCCGGTGACGACGCCGCCGATGGGCTGGGCGTCCTGGAACACCTTCGCGGCCCAGATCAACTACAACGTGATCAAGGCGCAGACGGACGCCATGGTGTCCTCGGGGATGAAGGACGCCGGCTACCAGTACGTCAACATCGACGAGGGCTGGTGGCAGGGCACCCGGGACGGCTCGGGCAACATCACCGTGGACACCAATGAGTGGCCCGGCGGGATGAAGGCGATCGCCGACTACATCCACAGCAAGGGTCTCAAGGCCGGCATCTACACCGACGCCGGCCGCGACGGGTGCGGCTACTACTACCCCACCGGGCGTCCGGCGGCGCCGGGCAGCGGCAGCGAGGGCCATTACGACCAGGACTTCCTGGCGTTCTCCCAGTGGGGCTTCGACTTCGTCAAGGTCGACTGGTGCGGCGGCAACGCCGAGGGCCTGGACTCCCAGCGCACCTACCAGGCCATCAGCGACGCGATCGGCAGGGCCACCGCGCAGACCGGCCGGCCGATGGTGCTGTCGGTCTGCAACTGGGGCAACCAGAGCCCGTGGAACTGGGCGCCCGCCATGTCCACGATGTGGCGCACCAGCGGCGACATCATCTACTGGGGGCAGAGCGCGTCGATGGACCGCGTGCTGGCCAACTTCGACTCCGCCCAGCACCCGAGCGCCCAGAGCCCCGGCCGCTACAACGACCCCGACATGCTCATCGTCGGCATGCCGAGCTTCACGGCCGCCCAGAACCGCACCCACATGGGGCTGTGGGCGATCTCGGGCGCGCCGCTGCTGGCCGGCAACAACCTCGCCACGATGAGCGCCGAGACCAGGGCCATCCTGACCAACCGGGAGGTGCTGGCCGTCGACCAGGACGCGCTCGGCCGGCAGGGCGTGAAGGTGGCCGAGGACCAGACCGGGCGCCAGGTGTACAGCAAGGTCCTGTCGGGCACCGGACGGCGGGCGGTGCTGCTGCTCAACCGCACCACCTCCGCCGCCTCCATCACCGCCCGCTGGTCCGATCTCGGCCTCACCGGCGCGGCCACCGTGCGCAACCTGTGGACGGCGACCGACGCGGGCACCTTCACCGGTTCCTACACCGTCACCGTCCCCGCGCGTGAGGCGGTCCTGATCACCGTCACCGGCGGCGGGAGCACGCCCTCCCCGACCCCGAGCGCGACGCCGACCGCGACGCCGACGCCGACGCCGACCACCGGCGCGGGGGCGATCAAGAGCGTGAGCTCGGGCCGGTGCCTCGACGTTTCGGGCGCGTCCCAGACCAACGGGTCCGCGGCCCAGATCTGGGACTGCAACGGGCAGGCCAACCAGCAGTGGACGCCGACCGCCTCCGGTGAGCTGCGGGTGTACGGCGGCAAGTGCCTGGATGTGTCCAACCGGGCCACGGCCAACCGCTCCCCGGTGGTCATCTGGGACTGCAACGGGCAGAACAACCAGCAGTGGCGGTTCAACTCCGACGGCACCATCACCGCCGTCGGCGCGAACAAGTGCCTGGACGTGCCCGACAACGCGTCCGCCAACGGCACGAAACTCGTGATCTGGGACTGCAACGGCGGCGCCAACCAACGCTGGACCCGCACCTGAGCCCACCCCGCGTCCCGCCTCGCCCCCGCCCCCACCGGCGCGGGGGCGGGCGCGGGCCCCGCGGCGCGAAACCATCGACCGGCCGCCGGCCGTCCTCGCGGCGACGCCGGCCATGCCACCGGTCGCTCCATGCTCCGGGCGCCGGAGGCCCCGCGCCCCTCCGGCGGCTGACGGCCGGGAGGGCGGAGGCTATAGAGTCTGGCCGGAGTCAGCGCGACGCCGGGCCGAAGGAGCGGGAATGCCTATCACGCCGCTGTCACTGCCGCAGCCGCCCGCGCGCGCGCCGGAGTACGGGCAGGACGCGCTGATCGTCTGCGAGAGCCTGGTGCGCATCTACCAGTCGGGGTCGGTCGAGGTGCAGGCGCTGCAGGGGCTCGACCTGGCCGTGGAGGAGGGCGAGATGATCGCCGTCGTCGGGGCGTCCGGGTCGGGCAAGTCGACGTTGCTGTCCATCCTCGCCGGCATCGACGCCCCCACCGCCGGCCGGGCGCGCGTCGACCGGTGGAATCTGCTGGCGATGTCCCGTGCCGACCGCGTGCGCTACCGGCGGCACACCGTGGGATTCGTCCGGCAGCAGACGGCCGCCAACCTCATCCCCTACCTGACCGCGCGGCAGATGGTCGACCTGCCGATGACCGCGGCCCGCACGCCGGCCCGGGTCCGGCGCGCCCGCGCCGCCGAACTGCTGGAAGCCCTCGGCGTCGCCGGCTGCGCCGACCGGCGTCCCGCGCAGCTGTCCGGCGGGCAGCAGATGCGGGTCGCCATCGCGGTGGCCCTCGCCAACCGGCCCCGCGTCCTGCTGGCCGACGAACCGACCGGCGAGCTGGACACCGCCACCTCCGCCGAGGTCTTCGCGACGCTGCGGGACGTCAACCGGCGGCTCGGGGTCACCGTCGTCATCGTGACCCACGATCCCGAGGTCAGCGGCCAGGTCGAGCGCACCGTGGCGATCCGCGACGGGCGCACCAGCAGCGAGGTGCTGCGCCGCACGGCCACCGGCACCGACGGCGGCACGCGGGTGATCGCCGAGGAGTACGCGGTGATGGACCGCGCCGGGCGGGTGCAGGTGCCGCGCGACTACCGCGAGGCGCTGGCGCTGACCAGACGGGTCCGGCTCGCGCTGGAGGCCGACCACGTCGCCATCCACCCCGACCTCGGCGCGGACGCGTGAGCGCCGTTCCCGGCGCCGGGCCGCTGCTGTCGGTGCGCGGCGTCCACCGGCGCTTCGGCACCGGGCCGGCCGCCGTCCACGCCCTGCGCGAGGTGTCGTTCGACCTGGCCGCCGGCACCATGGCCGCCCTCATCGGCCGCTCGGGCAGCGGCAAGACCACCCTGCTCAACGTCATCGGCGGCCTGGACCGCCCGGACGCCGGCACCGTCCTGGTCGACGGCGCCGAGGTCACCGCCCTGGACGAGGACGGCCTGTCGCTGTTACGGCGCGAGAAGGTCGCCTACGTGTTCCAGACGTTCGGCCTGATCCCGGTGCTGTCGGCCGCGGAGAACATCGGCGCCCCGTTGCGGCTGGCCCGCGTCGCCCCGGCGGAGCGCGAGCGCCGCGTCGAGCTGTTGCTGGAGCTGGTGGGCCTGGCCGGCCACGCCCAGCAGCGTCCGGACGAGCTGTCCGGCGGCCAGCGGCAACGGGTGGCGATCGCCCGCGCCCTGGCCGCCTCGCCGCGGCTGCTGATCGCCGACGAGCCGACCGGGCAGCTGGACGCCGAGACCGGCCTGTCGGTGATGGCGCTCCTGCGCGGGGTCGTGGAGTCCGAGGGCGTCACGGCGCTGGTGTCCACCCACGACCCGACGATGATCGCGCTCGCGGACAAAGTGATGCGGATCAACGACGGCCGCCTCGACGAGCGGGAGGCCTCGTGACCGCCATCGCGCGGGCCGTCGCGATGGAGCCCTCCACGGCCGGGGACGCGGCGGGGTCGCCGGCCGCCCGGCTCGGCGCGGGCGAGATCATCGGCTGTACCGGCGCGGTGGTCGTGAGCCGCCCGTGTTGAGGATGCTCCTCCCGCGGGCCCGCGCGCAGTGGCCCCTGCTGGCGGCGCTGCTGGCGGTCGTCATGATCGGCCCCACCGTGCTCGGCACGTGCGCCCTGCTGGTCACCCGCACCGCCGAACAGGCGCTGGAGGTCGCCGCCTCCCGCGCCGCCCCCGGCGACGTCCAGGTCACCGCCTTCGCCGTCACCGTCCGCGGTCCGGACGCGCGGTCGGTCGCCGACGACACCCGGGGCGTGCTCACCTCGGCGCTCGCCCCGTTCGCCGCGACGACGGCCGCGCGCGCGTCCTCGGTGATGCGCTCGCTCGCGCCGGCGGGCGGCGGGGGGAACGGCGTGCCGGCCGAGGGCTATCTGTCGGGTGTGGAGCGCCTGCCGGCCCAGGCCGAATTGGTCGACGGACGCTGGCCGCGGCCCGCGGCCGGCGCCGCGGCTCCGGCGGCGCCTCTTGAGGCCGTGGTGTTCGAGCCGACCGCGCGGCTGCTCGGCCTCGCCCTCGGCAGCCGCGTCCGCCTCGGCGCCGAGCTGTCCAGCGACTCCGCCCCGCCGGTCGAGGTGAGCGTCGTCGGCGTCGTGCGCCCGCGGCCGGGCGCCGGCTGGGACCGCGACCCGCTCGCCGCCTCCGGCTACGACCTCGCCTACAACGACGGCCGCTCCCAGCAGCCGGTCCACGCCTACGGGCCGTTCGTCGTCGACCTGGCCGACCTGCTCGCCGGCGGCTCCACGATCGACCGGCTGGAGATCGCCGCCCACCCCGACCTGTCCGCGCCCACCAGCCGCGACCTGGACACCGTCGCCGCGTCCGTGCTGGGGGCCGACCGCCGGCTGGGGCGCGTCCTCGGTGACCGGGTGCAGATCGAGCGCGTCGCCTCCCGGCTGCCGTTGACCCTGCGGGCGGCGCGGGAGCAGCAGCAGGTCACCGCGGCCACCGTGCTCGCCGTCGCCGTCCTCGCCATCGCCCTGACCGCGGCCGCCCTCGCCCTGGCCGGCCGGCTCACCGCCGGCGTGCGCGCCGGCGAGACCGCCCTGCTGTCCGCCCTGGGCGCCGGTCGCGGCCGGCTCGCCGCCGTCGCGGCCGCCGAGGCCGGCGTGCTGACCGTCCTCGCCGTCGCGCTCGCGGTCCCCGCCTCCTCCGCGCTGCACGCCGGCCTGACCCACCTGCCGCCGATGGCGGGCGCGGGGCTCGCCGCTTCCGTGGGCGTGACCGGCGCACAGGTGCTCGCCGTCGCGGGCGGCACGCTGGCGCTCGCGGTGATGCTCGTCGTCCCCGCGCTCCGGCCCGCCGCCGCGGCCGGCGAGGGCCGCCACCGGCGGGAGCTGCTGGCCCGCTCCGGCGCCGACCTGGCGCTCGTGGCGTTCGCCGCCGCGGGCTGGTGGCAGCTGCACTCCCAGCCGGCCGGCTCCGATCCCCGCGCCGACGCGGTCCGCGTGCTCGCTCCGGCGCTGCTTCTCACCGCGGGCGCCGCGCTGGCGCTGCGCCTGGCGCTGCCCGCCCTGCGGGTCGCCGACCGGCTGGCGCGGCGGGCCCGCGGGCTGGTGGTCCCGCTGGCCGCCTTCGAGGCCGCCAGGCGGCCGCAGGCGGTGGCCGCGGGCCTGCTGGTCGGCCTGGCCTGCGCGGCCGGCACCTTCGGCACGGCCTTCGAGGCCACCTGGCAGCGCTCGCAGCACGACCAGGCCGACCTGTCCGTCGGCACGGACCTCGCCGTCGCGCTCACCGCCCCGCCGGCGGCCGGGCAGGGCGCGGCCGTCGCCGCGGTCACCGCGGGAGCGGTGAGCCCGGTCACCGACCGTGGTGTGGCGGTCGGGCAGTGGCTGGGCAACGCCGGGGACGCCTTGCGGCTGGTCGCCGTGGACACCACCCGCGCCGAGGCCCTGCTGCGCGGCCGGCTCGACGACGGCCGGAGCTGGCGGGAGGTGGGCGCCGCCCTCGCGCCGCGGGAGCGGGCCGCCGGCGTCCCCGTCCCGGTCGGCGCGCGGTTCACCCTCACCGGGACGGCGAGCGGCGGAGCCCGGCTGAGCGTGACCCCCTGGGTGCTGTTGCAGGACGCCACGGGGCTGCGCACTCCCTGCACCGGCGCCCCTGTACCGCTCGACGGCCGTGCGCACCCGCTGCCCTCCTGCGCGACGGTCGCAGGGCAGCGGCTGGTCGCGGTGTCCCTTCCGTTCACGCCCGGCCAGGACGCGCCGGGCGGTATCAGCTCCTTCGGTACCACGGTCGAGCCCCCGCCCGGCGAGAGCCGCGTCGCCGTCACGCTCACGATGCCGGGGGACGCGTCATCCGCCGGCGCGGCTGCCGGGTCGTCCTGGACCGCCGTCTCCGCCGAGCCCATCCCCGGGCAGCTCGGCAACCCGGCCGCCGCCCTCACCGGCACCTCCGAGGGCGCCCGGCTGACGATGACGACGACCGTCACCTTCCGGGGGCCGCCGGAGGCGGCCCGGACCCTGGTGGCCACCGCCTTCCCGGCCCCTGGGCCGGTGCCGGTGGCCGTCTCGGGCCGCTTCGCCGGGGAGGCCGGCGCCCGGCCCGGCTCACGGCTCAGCCTCACCATCGGCACCACGGCCGTCCCGATCCGCGTCACCGAGGTGCTGCCCACCGTTCCTTCCGCCCCAGGGGCCGCCGCCATCCTGGCCGACCTGGACGCCCTCTCCCGCGCCCTGGTGGTCGGCGGCGACCTGGAATCCCCGGTGGACGCCTGGTGGGTGGGCCGCCCCACCCGCGGCGACGCCGCCGCGCGCGCCACCGCCCTGAACCTCGGCACCGTCACCACCCGCGCCGCCGAGACCGCCCGCCTGGCCGGCGGCCCGCTGCGCGCCGGAGTGCCGGCCGCGCTCCGGCTGCTGGTCCTGGCCTCGGGCCTGCTGCTGCTCGTCGGCGTCGTCCTGCACGTCACCTGCGACCTGCAGGTCCGCGCCGTGGAGGTGGCGCGGCTGCGGGGCATCGGCATGGTGCGGCGCGAGATCCGCACCATGCTGCTCGGCCAGCACGTCGGCGTCCTGCTGCCCCTGCTCGCGGCGGGCGGGGTCGTCGGCGCGCTCGCCACCCACGCCGTCGCGCCTCTGCTCATCCGCTCCGACACCGGCGCCGCGCCCGTCCCTGACGCCCTGCCGAGTTGGCCGTGGCCCGCCGAGGCGGCCCTGCTCGCCCTGCTGCCGGCCCTGTGCGCGCTCGCGGTGACCGTCGTGGTCACCGTGCAGGCCCGCCGCGCCGACGCCGCCCACCTGCGGGTGGCGTCGTGACCGGCCGCACCGCGCAGCGGCCGCCGGACGCGCCGCCCGCGCGGCGGCGCGCCGCCCGCTGGTGGCCGCCGGGCCTGCACTGGCCCAGCGTCCGCGGCCGTGCCCTCGCCGACGCCGGGCCCCTGCTGCTGGCCGCCGCCGTCGTGGTGGTCGTCACCCTGCTCGCCGGCGCCGTGCCGCCGCTGTTGCGCGCCACCGCCGACGACGCCGTCCGGGACGCGGTCGGCCGCGACGCCGACGACGACCTGGTGGTGCGGGCCCGCTGGGAGGACGACGGCGGCCAGAACGGCGGCCGCGTCCGCCTCCCCCGGCTCGCCGAGGACGTCGGCGACTTCCGCGACCGGGCCGCCGAGGCGCTGACTCCTCGCCTGCGCGCCGCGCTGCGCCCGCCCCTGGCGACCGTCACCAGCACGCCACTGAAGATCACTGATGGCAGCGTGCTGCGCACCTTCCAGCTCGCCTACCTCGCCACGGGCGACGGCGAGGACGGCAGGCCGCGCGTGACCTGGATCGCGGGCCGCGCGCCCGAGCCGTCCACCCCTTCGGGCGACTACACCGAGGTGGGCTACGACTCGCCGCCGTGGCCGGTGCAGGTCGGTCTGTCGGAGGCCGACGCCGCGGCGCTCAAGGCGCGGCCCGGCACGCGCATCCCGCTCGCGGACGAGGACGGCCGGGTCAAGGACGTGCGGGTCAGCGGCGTCTTCCGCCCGGCCGACGCCGCCGATCCCGCCTGGGCGCACTTTCCGTGGCTGCTGCGCCCCGTGGCCGGCGCGGACGGCATCGGCACGACCCGGCTCGCCGGCCTGCTGTCCCCCACCTCGCTGCCCGACGCCCGCCTTGCCCTGGACCAAGACCAGTTGCAGCGCGCCGTCCGGTTCGCCCCGGACGCGCCGAAGTTCTCCTGGGACTCCACCGAGCCGATCGCGGCCTCCGTGGTCGCCCTGAAGGCCGCCTCCGGCTCCTCAGGGGCCCGCGACGTCTCGCTGAAATGGGAGACGCGGCTCGACGCCGTGCTGCGGAAGGTCCAGACCCAGGTGAACGCCGCGTTCGCGCAGGCGTCGGTCCTGCTCACCGGCGTCCTGGCCGCCGCGGTCCTGGTCCTGCTGCTCGCCGCCGACCTGCTGGCCCGCCGCCGCGCCCCGGCGCTGGCCGCCGCGCGGACACGGGGGGCGGCCCTGCCCGTCCTCTGCGCCGAACTGCTGCTGGAGTCCGCGGTCGTGGCGCTGACGGCCGCCGCGGCCGGGCTCTCTCTGGCGCGGGCGATCGCCCACGACGCCTCCTGGGGATGGGCGGTCCCCGTCGTCCTGGCCGCTGCCGCCGCCGGCCCGGCGTTCGGCACACTCGCCGCCGCCCGGGCCACCCGCGACCGGCGCGTCCCGGCCAACCGGGCCGCGCGCCTCTGGATCCGCCGCACCGGCCTGCTGCGCCGCGCCACCTTCGAGGCCGCGGTGGCGATCGCCGCGGCCGCCGCCTTCGTCGCGCTGTACCAGCGCGGAATCGTCCCTGCCGGTGACGCGGCCGGCGCCCAGCCGGCCTCAGACGGCGGGGTCGCGCTGCCCGCGAGCGCGCCCGCCCTCGGGATCATCGCCGTCACACTTCTGCTGCTGCGGCTGCTGCCCGCCGGGACGCGCTTCGCGCTGAACCGGGCGCTGCGCTCGCGCCGCCCGCTGGCGGTGTTCGGCGCCGCGCGGGCCGCCGCGGCGTCCGCGCGCCTGCTGCCGCTGCTGGTCCTGGTGACCTCCACGGCCCTGGCGTCGTTCGCGCTCATTCTGGAGGCCACCGCCTCCCAGAGCCTGACGGACGGGGCGTGGCGCACCGTGGGCGCCGACGCCCGCCTCGACGTCTCTTCCGCCGCCGCGGTCTCCACGCCCGCGCTGGTCCGGCGCGTCGCCGCCGCGCCGGGGGTGCGGCAGGCCGTCGCCGGGCGGGTGGACGACACGACGCGCGTCTCCGCCGACTCCGAGATCGTCCTGCCGCGCCTGGTCGTCGTGGACGCCTCCGCCTTCCGGCGGCTGCTGGCCGCGACCCCGCTGCGGGACGACGCTCCGCGGCTCTCCCGGCTCACGGCGCCGGGTCACGCGGGCGTCCCCGCGCTGGTGCGCTCGAGCGACGGCGGCCTGCGTCCCGGAATGCGGCTGGACCTGCTCAGGGACGCCGCCCCGGCCGTCCGGCTCACCGCGGTCGGCACGGCGCCCCCCGCCGGCGACGCCGACGACGTGGTCATCGTGGACGCCGGGGCGCTCGCCGCCGCGGGGATGCCGTCGGTGCCGAACACGATCTGGGTGAACGGCCCCGGGGCGGCGCGTGCGGTGGCCACCGGCGCCGTCGCCGCCAAGCCCGTGGTGCGCGCGGAGGTGGAGCGCGCGCGCCGCGCGGCGCCGCTGACCTCGGGCCTGCTGTGGTCGGCGTGGGCCTCGGCCGCGACCCTGCTCGCCCTCGGGTTGCTGGCGCTGGCCCTCGGCGCCGCCGCGAGCGCGCCTGATCGGTGGCAGACCCTGACCCGGTTGCGGACGCTCGGTCTGCGGCCGCGGGACGCCCGCTGGGTCGCCGCGGGCGAACTGCTGCCGCCGGTGGTGGTCGCCGCCGTGACCGGCCCGTTGCTCGGGCTGCTGGTCGCGCGTCTCGCGGCCGGCCCGCTGGCGCTGCGGCTGGTCACCGGCCAGGCCACCGACCCGGCCCCGGCGCCGCCCTGGTGGCGGCTCGGCCTGCTGGCCCTCGCGCTGACGGCGGCGGTCGCCGCGGTGGTGCCGATCGAGTCGGCGCTGCGACGCCGCCGGCGGCTGGGCGAGGTCCTGCGCGCGGGCGAGGGATAGCCGCCGGCGTCCTCCGCGCGGGCGACGGACGGCCGCGGGCAGGCGGGCGGGGCGCGGCGTCCGGCGGGTTACTTCAGCCAGTCGGTGTAGTGGGTGGGGGCGATGCGGGCGCCGGGCCCCGTGGTGAGGACGTCGCCGTGGACGGCGGCGAACATGCCCGCGGTGTCGTCGGTGGTCACCGACCGCTCGTCGCCCTTGATGCGCAGGGTGAGGCGGCCCAGTTCGTCCAGCGAATAGGTGTCGGGCCCGCCGACGTCCAGGGTGCCGTTCAGCGGGGTTCCGGCGGCCACGTCGGCGACGGCCGCGGCGACCTCGGCCGCGGCGATCGGCTGGATGGGGGTGCGGGGAAGGCGGACGGTCTTCTCGTCGGCGGTCCAGGACAGGACGGCGTCGACGAACTCCATGAACTGTGTGGCGCGGACGATGGAGTACGGGACGGGCCCGGCCTTGAGGAGGTCCTCCTGCAGGACCTTGGCCCGGTAGTAGTCCAGGTCGGGCACCTGGTCGACGCCGACGATGGACAGGATGACGAAGTGCCCGGCGCCCGCCTTCGCGGCCGCGGCCAGGAGGTTGTCCATCGAGGTCTGGAAGAAGGCGAGGGAGGCCTCGTCGAAGGTCGGGGAGTTGGTCAGGTTGACCACCACGTCGGCGCCGGCCAGCGCCTCGTCCACGCCCTGGCCGGTGAGGATGTCGACCCCGGTGGACAGCGAGTGCGGCACCGCCTGGTGCCCGGCCGCGTTCAGGTCCTGGACGACCTGCGAGCCGATCAGCCCGGTTCCGCCGATGACTGCGAACTTCATGATATTTACTACCTTCCTAGATGGTGATCCGCTGATCCGGGGCGTGGGCGCTCAGTCGCGTCCCTCCAGCGCCTCGACGGCGCCGAGCAGCCCGCGCAGGCCGATCTCCTCACGCTCGGCCTCGGCCGGGTCGAACAGCCAGTCGGTGACCGGCAGGTCCAGGGCCTCCTCGGAGTGGCTCTCCTCGACCAGCGTCACCTCCTCCTCGATCTCGATCCGAAGCTCGTACAGGGATCGGTTCTCGCCGCTCGAAGTGCTCATCTCGGCTCCATGCGTGGGTTGCCGTCCGGTCGGCAGCTAAGACCGGCCGGCCCCGGGCCCTGTGACAGCCTCACCGGTATTTCTTCCCCGGGCCCCGCCGCGGGTGACGGTGACGGCGACCAGCAGGACGCAGGTGCCGGCGATCGCGGCGATCACCGCGGCCACGCCGATCAGGGACGTCGCGAGCGGCAGCGCCAGGATGACGATGACGCAGCCCGCGACCGCGACGGGGTTCATGACGGGTCGCGCCATGACCAGCGCGTGCACCGCCCACAGCAGCACCAGGCACACCCCGACCGGGACGGCGACGGCGTAGCCGGAGGTCAGCGGCGAGACGGCCGCCTCGTGGCCGGTGCGCTCCACCGCCACCTCCAGCCCGGCGCCGAGGGCGGCCAGGGCCGCGAAGATGCCGTAGTGGCCGTAGCCCCACAGGTAGGACCGGTGACGGCGGTCGCTGAGCCCTTCTCCCGCCTGGACGAGGAAGTACAGCCACCAGAGCGCGAACAGCAGCACCAGGCCGGAGAAGGCGATGACCACGAAAGGAGTGCCGATCGCCCCCGCCTCGAGCGCCCCTCCGACTCCCCGGCTGGCGGCCAGGACGCTCTCGCCGAGCAGGATGATGGTGAACAGTCCGTAGCGCTCGGCGATGTGGTGCGGGTGCCAGGTGGTGGCGCCGCTCCGCTCGGCCCATCGCGGCACCGCCAACTCCACCAGGGCCAGGGCGGCGAAGAACGGCAGGCCGAACGACGAGGGCAGGACGCCGGTGTCCATGAGGAGGTAGCGCAGTATCCACCCCACCTGCGCCAGGCCGATGCCCGCGGCGTAGCGCAGCCCGGTGCGGCGGCGCGCCGGGTCCTCCAGGCCCACCCGCAGCCACTGGCCGACGAGCGCCGTGCGCATGATGAGGTACCCCAGCGTGACGACACCGTAGTCGGCGTGGTCGGCCGCCGCCGGCACACCGGCGGCCAGCACCAGCACGCCGGCCATCTGCACCATGGTCAGCAGCCGGTAGGCGACGTCGTCGGTGTCGTAGGACGAGGCGAACCAGGTGAAGTTCATCCACGCCCACCAGATCGCGAAGAACACCTGGAGGAACGGGATCACCCCGGCCAGGGCATGGCCGTCCGCGACGCCGTGCGCGAACTGGGCGGTGAGGGCGGCGACCGCGACCACGAAGGTGAGGTCGAACAGCAGCTCGAGCTGGCTGGACACGCGGTGCGGCTCGTCGATCGGACGAGCGCTCATCCGGACCCGGATCCGCATGGTGGTGCCGGTCGGTGGCAAGGTCTGGCTCCCGTCGCTCCGTACGTCCCTGGCGTCTGAGACCGGACGGCCCGCCGATCTGTGACACCGTGCCGCCGCAAGCGCCGTTCCCCAGCATTGTCACAGGTCGCGGCGGTGTCCTGTCCTAGCTGGCGACCGCACCGCGGCGAAGGCCGATTCGCCGCGACGCCTCAGACGAACGGAGCCCCACGTGACCGTCCCGCCCACCGGCCGCCTTCAGGACCGCGTCGCGATCGTGACCGGAGCGGGGTCCGGGATCGGCCGCGCCACCGCGGTCGCCCTCGCCCGAGCCGGCGCGCACGTGCTCGGCGTCGGACGCCGGGCCGAGGCCCTGCGCCGGACCGCCGGCGAGCACCCCGGCATCGTCCCGCTGCCCGCCGACATCACCGCCGACGGCACGCCGAACGCGGTCGTCGAGGCGGCCATCGGACGATGGGGCCGCCTGGACGTCCTGGTCAACAACGCCGGAGCCACCGAGGTCATGCCGCTGGCCGACACCGACGCCCGGCGCGTCGCCGCACTGCTGGCCCTCAACGTCACCGCGCCCAGCCTGCTCGCCCACGCCGCCCTGCCGCACCTGCGCGCCGGACGCGGCACGATCATCAACCTCTCCAGCACCTACGGCCACCGCCCCCTGCCGGGCGCCGCCCACTACGCCGCCACCAAGGCCGCCGTGGAACAGCTGACCCGCAGTTGGGCGCTGGAACTGGCCGCCGACGGCGTCCGCGTCAACGCGCTGGCCCCCGGGCCCACCGAGAGCGAGGCGCTCACCGCCGCCGGGCTGCCCGACGCCGTCGTCGAGCGGATCAAGCGCGACGAAATCGCCCGCATCCCGCTCGGCCGCCGGGGCACGCCCGATGAGGTGGCCGCCTGGATCGTCCACCTCGCCGACCCGGCCGCCGCCTGGGTCACCGGCCAGGTCCTGGCCGTTGACGGCGGCCTGAACCTGGCCTGACCGGCCCGGACGGTGATGCGGGGCCCCATCGGGGCGGTGCGCCGGGCTCAGGACTGGGTGCGGCTCCACTGCTGGTTGGCGCCGCCGCCGCAGGTGTACTGCTGGATGTCGGCGCTGTCGGCGGTGGAGGAGTTGACCACGTCCAGGCACTTGCCGCTGTGCCGCGCCCTGAGCTGGAAGTAGCCACCGCCGGCGTCGACCCACTGCCACTGCTGGTTGGTCCCGCCGCCGCAGGTGTACTGGA
This sequence comes from Sphaerisporangium sp. NPDC004334, assembly GCF_053602655.1. Classification (NCBI taxonomy): domain Bacteria; kingdom Bacillati; phylum Actinomycetota; class Actinomycetes; order Streptosporangiales; family Streptosporangiaceae; genus Sphaerisporangium; species Sphaerisporangium sp. NPDC004334. The sequence goes on along the minus strand of NZ_JBSGDZ010000001.1, from coordinate 413,950 downwards.
TGATGTTCGCCCCGTCCGCCGTGGAGGCGTTGGCGACGTCCAGGCACTTGCCGCTGCCCACCCCGACCAGCCGGTAGTAGCCGCTGCCGGCGTCCTGGAACTGCCAGCGCTGGTTGCCGCCGCCGTTCCACGTGTACTGCCTCACCTCGGCGTTGTTCGCCGTCGAGGCCCCCACCACGTCCATCACCTTGCCGCTGTGCCGGGCGGTGAGCCGGTAGGAGCCGACGGCGCCGCTGCCGGAGATCTCGCCGGTGGCGACGTCGACGGTGATCTGCGGGTAGTAGGTCAGGCTCATGCTGGTGTCGGACGGGAACGTGATCGGCAGCCAGACGTACTGAGAGTCGTTCACCGGCCCGCCCCAGGCGCCGGCCCAGCGGTCGCCCATGTAGAGGTACCCGGTCGTCGAGGAGCCCTGGATGGGCAGGACGTAGGCCGGCTGGGAGTTGTAGGTCGTGCCGTCGCCGACGTTGGTCCACCCGGTCCACGGACCGGAGATGCTCGGCGCGGTCGCGTAGCGCGCCTGGTTCGGGCTCCAGCCGGTCGCCGCCGAGGTCAGCATGAAGTAGACGTTCCCCCGTTTGAACAGGGCCGGGGCCTCGCGCTTGGCGTCGTTCCAGAAGTTGCCCACGAGCGAGCCGACGTTCAGGTAGTCCGAGGTGAGCCGGTAGATCAGCAGATCGTTGTTCTCGTCGGCCGCCGAGATCATGTACGCCGTGCCGTTGTCGTTGTACAGCGTGATGTCCCGCGACATGTACTGGCCCAGCGGGCGGAAGCTGCCGTGGTAGGTGTAGTCGCCGTCGACGGTCGCGGAGGAGGCGACGGCGGCGCGCGCCTCGTTGTAGTTGGAGCCGTTCTCCTTGTGCATCCACATGACGTATCTGCCGGTGGAGGCGTTGTAGATGACCTTCGGCCGCTCGATGTTGGAGACGTTGAGCTCGGACGCCGAGGACCTGGTGAGCACGTCGCGGCGGAACTCCCAGTGGCTGAGGTCGGTGGACCGGTAGGCCGAGACCGCGCGGAAGGTGCCGTCGGGATTGCGGTTCTCGCCGAACCAGTAGTAGTAGTCCCCCACCTTCAGCACCCCGCCCCCATGGGCGTGCAGCACGTTCCCACTGGTGTCGCGGAACTGGGTGCCGTTGGTCACGGTCACCGCGGCCGCGCCCGCCGGCGCGGCGGGGCCGACGAGGGCGGCGGCGAGCAGGACGACGGCCGCGACCACCCGCCACAGGCCCGGGCCGCGAACAGCGAGCCTGGGGGGGAAGCTCATGTTCATGCTGATCGGCATCTCTCTGTCCGGGGGCGGAACGGCTCGACTGCCGAGAGTGTTAACGCTCTCATCCAAGGCTGTCAACGTCCGGCCCCGCGGCGTGACCCGCCCACGACGGCCATGAGCAGGACATGAACGCGATGCCGCGGTCCCCGCCGAAGGAAAGATTCATGCCGCCGGGTGCCGGCACGTCTAGCATTTCGCGGGTGACCACTTACGACGATCCTGACCTGTCCGAGTACCTGGACTCCTCGGTGCTGCCGCGGCGCCGGCAGCGGATCCTGGCCGTGATCCGCGACTGGGTGGTCAGGTACGGGTATCCGCCGAGCACGCGTCAGATCGCCGACGCGGTCGGGCTGCGGTCGTCGTCATCGGTGTCGAAACACCTGAAGAGCCTGGAGGAGAACGGGTACCTCCGCCGGGGCGCCACGATGACCCGGCCGATCGACGTACGCCTGTTCCTGCGGACAGCGGCGCCGGAGCCGGCCGGCGACCTGGTGAGCGTGCCCGTGGTCGGGGAGATCGCCGCGGGCACCCCCATCCTGGCCGACCAGCACCTGGACGACATGCTGACCCTGCCCCGGGACCTCACCGGGCGTGGCGAGGTGTTCGGGCTCCGCGTGCGGGGCGATTCGATGATCGACGCCGCGATCTGCGACGGGGACATCGTCGTGGTACGGCGGCAGCCCGAGGCGCACTCGGGCCAGATCGTCGCCGCGATGATCGACGGCGAGGCCACCGTCAAGGTGTACCGCCGGCGCGACGGGCACATCCTCCTCGAACCGCGCAACCCCGCCTACGACGTGATCGACGGTGACGCCGCCGTGGTACTGGGCATCGTGGTGTCCGTCCTGCGCAGCGTCTGAGCTCCCCGCCCTGCCCGGCGCCCCGCCGCCCCGGCCCGCGCGGCCTTCTCACGTCCGCCGTTCTCGCTGGTGGCCGGTGGGGTCGCTGTTTCCCTTCTCGCCCTCAGGGCATGGGCCGGGGCATGGACCGATCGCGGGGCCGGAGGGCCGCGGCCGGGTCCTCGCCGAGATCGCTCACGGCGGCGGCGAGGGCGCACGTGCCATCCGGCGTCGCCCAGGCGGGCGACGCCGGCTTCACCTCCATGAAGGAGCCACCATGACTTCCAAGTCATGTTCCAATCGCGTTTTCACCGCCGTGTCGGACCGACGGGACGATGCCGTCGTCGTCCGGGCCGCCGGCGCTCTCGACCTGGACTCCGCTCCCGTCCTGCGGAAGGAACTGCACCGCATAGAGGGATCGCCCGAGGTCCGGGTGGTGATCGTCGATCTGGAGGCGGTCACCTTCTGCGACTCGATCGGGATGAGTGAGCTCGTCCTCGCCTTACACCGCAGTGAGGCCAAGGGCAGGAGGTTCATGCTCGCCGGTGTCCCCGCCGCCCTCACGCGACTGCTGGCCGTCACCGCCCTGGACAAGGCGTTCGACATCCACCCCACCCTCGACGACGCCCTCCGCGCGGCGACCGCCCCCTGAGGCCGGCGGCGTGGGGGACCGGGCCGGGCCGGTCGCACCCGGCGGCGGGCTGCCGCGCGGCCGGGTGCCATGATGTGGCGGTGGATGCCGAGAAAGTACATGAGGCGGTCGCCGACGGCTGGGACGAAGACCTGATGTCCAGCCTTTCCGGGCTGGTGGCGATACCCGCGCTGTCGGCCGCCTACGACGCGGGCTGGGAGCGCGACGGCCATCTGCGCGCCGCCGCCGACCACGTGCGCGACTGGATCACCTCACGTGGCCTGCCGGGCGCTCAGTGTGAGATCGTCCAGCTCGACGGCCGTGCCCCGCTGCTCGTCGCGGAGGTCCCCGCGACCGACGGCGGCGCGGCGGGCGGCACCGTGCTGCTCTACGGTCACCTCGACAAGCAGCCCCCGCTCGGCGACTGGTCCGACGGGCTCGACCCGTGGCGGCCGGTCCTGCGTGGTGACCGGCTGTACGGCCGCGGCTCGGTCGACGACGGGTACTCCGGCTACGCCGCGGTCAGCGCGCTGGCCGCCGTGCGGGCGGCGGGCGGCGACCACGCGCGGGCGATCGTGCTGCTGGAGACGGGTGAGGAGTCCGGCAGCCCGGACCTGCCCGCCTACCTGGAGCATCTGTCCGGCCGTCTCGGCGAGGTCTCCCTGGTGGTCTGCCTGGACGGCGGCGGCGGCGACTACGAACGGCTGTGGCTGACCACGAGCCTGCGCGGCGTGGTGCAGGCGACCCTGACCGTGCGCGTGCTGGAGACCGCCGCGCATTCCGGGATCGCGAGCGGCATCGTGCCGAGCTCCTTCCGCGTCATGCGGCGACTGCTGGACCGCGTCGAGGACTCGGCGACCGGTGAGGTCACCATCCCGGAGATGAACGTGCCGATCCCGCCGGACCGGCGGGCCGAGGCCGAGGCGCTGGCCGCGCTGGAGCCGGGGGTCAGCGCGCGCCGTTTCCCGCTCGTCGACGGAATGCGGCCGGTCTCGGACGACGACGTCGAACTCATCCTGAACAACACCTGGCGGCCGACCCTGTCGGTGATCGGCGCCGCCGGCCTCCCGGACCCCGCGGTGGCCGGAGCCGTGCTCCGCGCCTCGACCTCCCTGCGGCTGAGCTTCCGCACTCCCCCGACGGTCGACGCCGAGGCCGCGCGGGACGCGCTGGTGAGGATCCTCACGACCGACGTGCCCTACGGCGCGCAGGCCGAGGTGCACGACTTCATGCTGCTGGACGGCTGGCAGGCGCCGGCGTCCGCCCCCTGGCTGACCGCGGCCCTGGACGAGATCGGCGACCAGGTGTTCGACGCGCCGTGCCGCGGCTTCGGCCTCGGCGGCGGAATCCCGTTCATGGAGATGCTCAGCCGCCGCTACCCCGGCGCGCAGTTCGTCGTCACCGGCGCGCTCGGTGCCGACTCCAACATGCACGTACCGGACGAATGGCTGAACATCCCCTTCGCCAAGCAGGTGACCGAGGCCGTCGCCCACATCCTCGACGCCCACGCCCGCCACTGACCGATCAGGACGACTGCCGCAGCGACATCACCGCCCATGGCCCGAGTTCGACGTCGAGGGTCAGCACCCCGGTGTCGGGCACGGTCAGCGTGTACCTGAGGAGGGAGTCGGCGACCTCGCTCAGGTACTCGGTCTCGGCCCGCGACGGGTTGAGGGGCGATCCGAGCCGGTACCAGGCCTCGGCGACGTTCCCGTGCTCCCAGTCCAGGATCTCGACCAGGAACGTGGTGCCCGGCTTCAGTTCGCCGATCGTGTGGTGGATCCTGCGGGCCGGCCCCATCTCGGCCCGCGCGCGTGTGGCCGCGTAGGAGTTCTCCGAGCCGACGCCCTTCATGGCCATGTCGTCGGGGTAGTTGAAGAACACCGCCGAGGTGGCCGAGGTCCGGCTGTCACGGGTCACGACTCCGTCGGGCGTCGCGAGGAGCAGGCGGTCGCCGAGCCGTCCGAGCATCGCGAACGCGTGCCACGTGGGCTTGTGGATGCCGTTCTCGTTCACCAGGCCGAACCCGCCGTGGAACGGTCCGATGCCGGCGCCGCCCTCCTCGAACACGTCCGTGAAGGTCCAGTAGGCGATGGAGTCGGCGAGGGTGGCGCACTTCAGGAACGACCGGGTGATGGAGGTCGCCGCGAACAGCGTGTCGTGGATGAAGTCGCGGGCCGACGGCGAGGTCGACCACTCGGTGATGTGGATCTCCGCGTCAGGATAGGGGCCGTTCCTGACGAGCTTGCGAAGCAGGGTCAGGTCGTCGAACGTCGCGTCGGCGTACCGGGTGATCGCCACCGCCTGGTCGTCGGCGCCGTAGGCGTAGTCGGTGGGGTAGGTGTGGGTGGAGACGAAGTCGACCGGCAGTTCGCGCTCCGCGCACCAGGCGATGAAGTCCTCGATCCACACCGGGCGCCAGTCGAGCGCGTCCACGTCGGCCGCGGCGGCCGTCTCGCGCATCGCGGGGCGGTCCTCCACTTCGCCCTTGTAGCGGTCGTCGGGCACGAAGACGCTGGTCGCGGGGCCGCCTACCTTCAGCGCCGGATCGATCTTCTTGATCGCCGTCACGGTCCGCCGGTACAGCTCGAAGTACTCGGTCTTGGTCCCGGTCCAGAAGTGCGGAACCAGGTTCGGCTCGTTCCACACCTCGAACCGCCACTGCCGCACCTCCTCCAGGCCGTACCGGTCGACCCAGTGCTCGACCGACCGGGTGACCAGTTCGACCCAGCGCGCCATGTCCTTGGGGGGACTGCAGTGAGCGCCCCACCAGAACACCGTCTCGGTCGCCGTCGCCAGCTCGCGCGGCATGAAGCCCAGCTCGACGAACGGGCGGACACCGCAGTCGAGCAGGAAGTCGAACACCTTGTCCACGTAGCTGAATGTGTACACCGGCGCGTCGAGAGGCGTGTCCGGGCCGAACCCGCTGCCGTAGCTTCCCCGGTAGACGAACATGTCGTCGTGGAAGACGCCGTGGAAGCGGATGTACTCGATCCCGAACGCGGCGGCGGCCTCGGCGAACTGCCGTTGCCAGTCGGCGCGCAGCGCTTCGTTCGCGCGGCCGGCGCCGATGCATCTGGCCCAGACGTGCGGGAAGGCGCTCTCGTCGCACGGCCGGCCGTCGATGCGGTACCGGGGTTCGTACACACCGTCGCTGGTCATGGTCTCACTTCTCTAGGCGGGATGGTGCGCGGAAGAACGGCCGGCGCCGCGGGCCGCCGGCGTGTCGCTCTCAGCCCTTGATGGCGCCGAGCGACAGGCCCGACTGCCAGTACCGCTGCAGGCTGAGGAACGCGACGATCAGGGGGATGATCGTCAGCAGCGATGAGGTGATCACGAGGTTCTGGATGAGGGCGCCGTTCCCGGCCGTCGAGCCCAGCTTGTTCCACTGGTTGATCCCGACGGTCAGCGGATACCAGGCGGGATCCTTCAGCATGATCAGCGGCAGGAAGTAGTTGTTCCAGATCGACACGAAGGAGAAGAGCAGGACCGTCACGCTCGCCGGGGCGAGCAGCGGGAGCGCGATCTGGACGAAGGTCCTGAACTCCCCGGCGCCGTCGATCTTCGCGGCCTCCAGCAGGCCGCTCGGCACGGCCTCGGCCGCGAACACCCACATCAGGTACAACCCGAACGGGTTGATGAAGGACGGGATCAGCACCGCCCAGGGGGTGTTGGTCATCCCGAGCTGGGCGAACAGCAGGAACTGCGGGATCGCCAGGGCGATGCCGGGGACCGAGATCGACCCCAGCACGACGAACAGGAACACCCGCTTGCCCGTGAAGTCGAGCTTCGCCAGGGCGTACCCGCCGAGGGCGGCCAGGAAGGTGGACACGGTCGCACCCACGACGACGTAGACGACGGTGTTGAGCAGCCACCGCGAGAAGATGCCGTCCTGGTAGGTGAACACCCCGGCGATGTTGTCCCACAGGGCGAACCCGCGGCCGGGGGCGAGCCCGAACGTCGAGACGAAGTCGGCCTGCGACTTGGTCGCGTTGATGACCAGCCACGCCAGCGGCAGCAGGCAGTACAGGGTGAACAGGGCGGTCATCACCGTGAGGACGGTGCTCTTCCTGGGGTTCTCGATCGTGTAGAGCCGGCGGCCACGACCGGGATGACGGATCGGCGTGCCGGAGACCTTCCCGGCCCCGGTTCGCCGGCTACTGGTCGAACGCATTCCTCAACCCTCTGATCTGGACGGCGTAGGCGACGGCGATCGTGATCGCCGCCATGACGAGCGCGAGTGCGGCCGCATAGCCTTGCTGCGACCCGGTGAACGCCAGGTTGTAGGCGTACAGGTTGGGCGTGTAGAAGGTCGTGACGCCGCTGTTGGCGACCATCGAGGGCAGGATCTGCGGTTCGTTGAACATCTGGAACGTGCCGATGATCGAGAAGATGATCGCGACGACCAGCGATCCGCGAAGCGCCGGCAGCTTGATCGCGAGGAACACCTGGAGCTCGCCGGCCCCGTCGATCGCGGCCGCCTCGTACAGCTCGCGCGGGACGGCCTTCAGGACGGCGTAGAAGATGAGCATGTTGAAGCCGGTGAACGCCCAGGTGACCATCACCCCGATGGAGGTGAGCGTGGTGCCCGGGGTGAACGGATCGAAGTCGGTGCCCAGAGCGTCGTTCAGGCTGCCGAACAGGCCGTACTTGACGCCCATCAGGAACCCCCACATGAGCGTCGCCACGATCGCCGGCACCGCGTAGGGCAGGAAGATCGTCACCCGCATGAACCTGCCGCCGTGCACGCGCAGGGAGTCCAGCGCCAGCGCCAGTGCCATGGCGACGATCAGCATGATCGGCACCTGGACGAGCGTGAACCGGACGACGCGTCCCACCCCGTCCCAGAACTGGGGATCCTGCACCAGCTTGGTATAGTTGGCCAGGCCGACGAACGCGTTGCCCCCGATGAGCTTCTGCCGGAAGAGGCTGAGGTAGGCGGCGTACAGGATGGGCACGATGAACACGAGCGCGAACAGCGCTCCGAAGGGCGCGATGAACGCCAGTCCGATCTGCGACCCGCGGCGCCGGCGAGCCGGCGCCGGACGCCGTGCCGCGGCCGGCGACGCCATGGCCGAGGCGCTGACGTCGAGCCGACGTTCCTGGTCCATGCCCGTGTTCCTTCCGATCCGTTGCGTTGCCCGGCGCTCCTTGCGCACCGGCCGGTGTGCGGCGGCGGCCGTCGCCGCACACCGGGCCCCCGTCCTTGCGGTGAGGATCCGCTAGTCCACCTGGAAGCCCTGCTCGTTGCCGTACTGGACGCAGCGCTGCTTCCACTGCTGGAGGATCTCGGCGAGCGAACCCTTGCCGGTGGTGTAGTAGGGCGAGGCGATGTCGCCGTAGATCGAGCGCGCCCACTCGAAGAACGGCGGATACTGCCAGCCGGTCCCGACGATCTCCGACGCCTCCGACAGCACGGCGCCGACCTTCTGGTCGCCGAAGTACTTGCCGGCCTTGCCCTTGAACGCGTCGCTCTCCAGCACCGAGGTGTTGGGCACGAAGGCGCCCGCGTCGACGCGGGTGGACAGACCGCCGCCGTGGGTGAAGTACTCCAGGAACTTGAAGGCCGCCTCCTTGTGCTCGGCCGCCGCCGGGATGCCGAAGGAGCTTCCGCCGTTCTCCGCTCCGACCTTGTCCCCCTGCTTCCACTGCGGCATCAGCGCGACCCTGAAGTCACCGGCGCTCTTCGGCGCGCGCTCGGGCAGCGTCGAGGTGAGCCAGCCGCCCATGGTCTGGGTGGCGAGGGTGCCCTCGTTGAGCGCCCGGTTCCAGTCGTCGGACCACCCCGTGATCTTCTTGTTGAGCAGCCCCTCGTCGAGCATCTTCTGCCAGAAGGAGACGGCCCTGGTCGTGCCCGGGTCGGTGAAGTCGATGTGCACCTTCTCGCCGTTCACCGTGAACGGGTGACCGCCGGCCTGCCAGATCAGCGAGAGCAGGAAGAACAGGTCTCCGGTGTCCTGGGCGATGTAGTAGTCGCGGCCGAGCGCGCGGATCTTCTTGGCATCCTCGTAGTACTCGTCCCACGTGGCCGGGGGCTCGTCGATGCCGGCCTTCTTGAGCGTGGCCATGTTGTAGAACATCGCCGACGGGCCGTAGTCGGACGGCAGGGCGTAGACCTTGCCGTTGACCGTCACGTCGTTCCACGCGGCCTGGACGTAGTCCTTCTGGAAGTTCGCGACGCCGAACTCGGCGAGGTCGGCCAGCTTGCCGGGGATGGCGAAGTAGGGCACCGCGAAGTACTCGAACATCGCGAGGTCGGGTACGCCGGAATTGGCCTGGATGGCGTTGTCGAGTGCCTTGTACTCGTCCGTGGACGAGCCGGCGTTGACGACCTTGACCTTGATGTTCGGGTTCGCGGCCTGGAAGCCGGGAACAGCCTGCTCGACCGTGCCGTCCCAGCTCCAGACCGTGAGGTTCACCTGTTCGCCGCCGGCGGCGCCGCCACCGTCCGCGCCGCCGGCGCCGCCCGTGCCACCCGTGCCACTCGCGCCGCCTGAGCACGCGGCCAGCGCGACCATCGGCACGAGGACCGCGGAGAGCAGCCCGACCTTCTGGGAGAGCCGCATCGGCCTCTCCTCTCGTTCTGGAGACGTTCCGAAAAGATTTCGCAACTTGTTCGGTGTTGGTAGGACAGTAGGTTCACGCCTAACGCCTGTCAACGGTCAAAGGTGAGAAAACACATGGCAGCCGCCGAGAAGTGATCCATGGTAGATTCGAAATAGTTTCGTAGACCGAAGGGAGCCGCGATGCCACGGCGAGGCCGTTCCGAGCGAGCCACCTTGGCGGATGTCGCCCGATTGGCCGGCGTCTCGCCGGGGACCGCCTCGAAGGTCCTCAACGGGCGCACCGACGTGGGGGCGAAAACGCGCGAGCTCGTCCTCGGCGTCATGGCCGAGATCGGTTACATGCCGACGGCGGCGCGGCACGAGCGGACACGGGACCGGGCCCTGGTCACCATGCTGGACATCGTGGAGTCCCGCTATGCCGGGACGGTGCTCCAGGGGATCCTCCTGGCGGCGACCTCCGCCCAGGCCGAACTCCTGCTCCGCCTGCCGGCCCACAAGCCGATCAGCACGAGCCGTGCGGCGGCCCGCACCTGGATGGCGGAGCAGAAGGCGTCCGGCGTCGCCGGCATCATCGCGCTCGCCATCGCCGTGCCCGGCTCGGTGCTCGTCGCCGCGGAGGACCTCGAGATGCCGGTCGTCGCGATCGACCCGATCGACACCACCGAATCCCGGGTCGTCAGCATCGGCTCCACCAACTGGGCGGGCGGCCGCTCGGCGACCGAGCACGTCATCAGGCTCGGCCACCGCAGGATCGCCTGGATCGGCGGCCCGCCCGGCTCCGCCCCCTCGGTGGAACGCTTCCACGGGTACCAGGCCGCGCTCGACTCGGCCGGCATCACGCCGGACCGCGCACTGATCCGCCACGAGGCGTTCTCCGTCGAGGCGGGATTCCGGCACGGCCGCGAGGTCCTCTCGCTCGGCGAGCGGCCGACCGCGGTCGTCGCGGGCAACGACGAGATCGCCGTCGGGGTCCTCGCCGCCGCCAAGGAGCTGCGCATCACCGTCCCGGGCGAGCTCTCGGTCACCGGGTTCGACGACACGCCGCAGACCCAGTGGATCACGCCCCGGCTCACCTCCGTCCGGCAGCCCCTCGTCGGCATGGGCCGGATGGCCGTCGAGACCGTCCTGGCCATGGCCGACGGCGTCCAGCCCGCCTCCCGGCACCTCCAGCTGGCGACCACTCTCAGCGTCCGCGACTCGACGGGTCCCGCCCCGTCGTCCTGATCCGCGCGCCGGCCGCCTCTGCCGGGACCGCGCCGGCCGAGGTCTTGACACCGCGAGACGGCTCGATACTGTTGCCTCACTTTACCGATCCATGGATCGATAAAGTGAGGTACGCCTCACCGCCTCTCCCATCGGCCGCGCCGAGCGGGAACCATCCCATCCGCGGCCTCCACCCGACCTCCCCCAAGCGCAAGGGTGCTCATCGATGACCGACCAGGTCGTGACCGCCATCATCAACCTCGACGTCCCTGGCCCGGTGATCAACCGGCACCTGTACGGGCACTTCGCCGAGCACCTGGGCCGCTGCATCTACGGCGGCTTCTACGTGGGCGAACAGAGCGACATACCCCACGCGGGCGGGATCCGCCTGGACGTGGTGGAGGCGCTGCGCGCCCTGAACATCCCGAACCTGCGCTGGCCGGGCGGCTGCTTCGCCGACGAATACCACTGGATGGACGGCGTCGGCCCCAAGGACCGGCGTCCGGCGATGGTGAACACCCACTGGGGCAACGTCGAGGAGAACAACCACTTCGGGACGCACGAGTTCATGGCCCTGTGCGAACTGCTGGGCGCCGAGCCGTACATCAGCGGCAACGTCGGCTCAGGCACGGTCAGGGAGATGAGCGACTGGGTGGAGTACATCACCCGCGAAGGCGACTCGCCGATGGTGCGCCTCCGCAAGGCCAACGGCCGTGAGGAGCCCTGGCGGGTGCGCTTCTGGGGGCTGGGCAACGAGGCATGGGGCTGCGGCGGGCACATGTCGGCCGAGCAGTACGCGGCCGAGGCCCGCCGGTTCGGCACCTACTGCCGCGACCACGGCGACAACAAGCTGTACCGCATCGCCGCGGGCGCGAACTCAGACGACTACACCTGGACCGAGACGCTGATGAAGCAGCTCGGCGACCTGGGCTGCGCCTACCGCCCCGCCGCGTTCATGCAGGCGCTGTCGCTGCACTACTACACGATCCCCGGCACCTGGGAGGACAAGGGCGACGCCACGGTGTTCGACGCCGACGACCACTACCGCACCATGGTCAAGGCGGCGCACGTCGAGGAGCTCATCGCCCGCCACTCCTCCATCATGGACTGCTACGACCCCGGAAAGAACGTGGGCCTGGCGCTGGACGAGTGGGGCACCTGGTGGAACGTCGAGCCGGGCACCAACCCCGGCTTCCTGTACCAGCAGAACACCCTCCGCGACGCGCTGGTCGCGAGCGTGCACTTCGACATCTTCCACCGGCACGCCGACCGCCTGGTGATGGCCAACATCGCCCAGACCGTGAACGTGCTCCAGGCCATGATCCTCACCGACCCCGACTCCGGCGCGCTCGTCCTGACGCCCACCTACCACGTGTTCGAGATGAACAAGGGCCACCAGGACGCCGCCTCGCTGCGGGTCGACCTCCCGGGCGGAGTCCCCGTCCGCGAGGTCGACTCGGCGCCGCTCGCCACCGTCTCGATGTCGGCCAGCCGCAAGGACGGCCGGGTGCTCATCTCGCTGTCCAACCTGGACATGGCCGAGACGGCCGACGTCGAACTCGACCTGCGCGGCGCCGCGCTGACCGAGGTCCGCTCCCGCATCCTGACCTCCGGCAGGCCGCAGGACCACAACACCCCCGAGGCGCCGGGCACCATCGCACCGCGCGTCCACGAGCAGGTCACCGCCACGGCCTCCGGGCTGCGCGTGCACCTGCCGGCCCATTCCTTCGTCACGGTGGAGGGACGGACGGCGTGACCTGCCGCGGGCGCGCCGCCGCCGGCCCTCCCCCGCCCTCACGGAGCTCGGAGCCGAAGGACGATCCACGATAAACTGAGGCGACGACGGCCTCGACCGAGCACGGCAGCCGGAGTCCCACCCTCACCGGCAGAACGCGGGGCACGGCATGGTGACCATGGAAGACGTCGCCCGGCTGGCCGGGGTGTCGAAGATGACCGTCTCCAACGTGGTCAACAACCGTGACGGAGTCAGCGATCCGGTCCGTGAGCGGGTGCTGGAGGCCATCCACCGGTCGGGCTACCGCGTCAACGTCTCCGCCCGCACCCTCCGGTCCGGGCGGACCGGCGTCATCGGCCTGGCCGTCCCCGAGATCGGGCTCCCCTACTTCGGCCACCTGGCCGCCCACGTGATCGGCGCGGCCAGGCGGCGGGGGTTCCACGTGTCGATCGAACAGACCGGCGCGGCGGCGGCCGGAGAGGCCGACGCGATAGCCCATTCCCGCACCCTGCACTTCGACGGCCTGATCCTCAGCGCGGTCGCGCTCGGCCGCGTGGACCGGCAACTGGCCGACGCCGGCTACCCCCTGGTCATGCTCGGCGAGCAGGACTTCGGCGGCCGCTTCGACCACGTCGCCATGCCCAACGAGGAAGGCACGAAGGCCGCGACCGCCCACCTGGCCGACCAGGGATGCCGCCGCATCGCGCTCGTCACCGGCAGCGTCCTGGACGACGTGAACGGCCAGAACGACCTGAACGGTCCGAACGGTCCGAACGGCGGTAACGGCGGGAACGGCGGCAACGCCGTGAACATGGCGACGCGCCGCTACCGCGGCTATCGCGCCGCGCTCGCCGAACGGGGCCTGGACGTCCACCCGCCCCTGATCTTCCCGTTGGACGACGCGAGCATGGAAGCCGGCCGCGACGCGGCCCATCGCCTGGCCGGCTCCGGCCGGGCGATCGACGGGGTGGTCGCGGTGACCGACACCGTCGCCCTCGGCGTCCTGCGCGGCCTGGCCGACCGCGGTCTGCGGGTCCCCGGCGACGTGCGCCTCATCGGGTTCGACGACATCCCCGAATCCCGGTTCGCCGTGCCGTCGCTGTCCACCGTGGCACCCGACCACCGGTGGATGGCCGAGCGGGCCGTCGAGCTGCTGGCTCAGCGCATCCGCTCCCCCCTCCGCCCGACCGGCCAGTACGTCGCCCCCTTCGAGCTGGTGATCCGCGAGTCGACACGCTGAACGCCCGCTTCGCCCGCCCCGGCCGTCCGCCTCGTCCGTCCGTCCCGGGCGTCCGCCGCCGGGCGGCCCCGACGGCGTGATGCGCGGCCGGGCGCGGCGGGCCGGGGCGAAGGAGCCTCGTGAAGCTTTCATCTCGACCCTCGCGGGCCGGGCGCTCTACCTCCGCGTTCCGCGTCCGCGCGGGCCGGCGGCGTTGACAGGCCACTGCGGGGTTCCGATGCTGCGACGGCAGGACCACCCCCGTCAGGAGCCGTGATGCCCACCTCGCGCGAGCGCTTCATCCGTCCGGTGACGACCCTCCTCGCCGTCGCGGCGGTCCTGTCGGCTCTGTTGGGGGGCGCGCCCACGGCGTCGGCGGCCACCGGATGCCGCGTCGCGTACGCGGTGACCGACCAGTGGTCGGGCGGCTTCGGCGCCTCGGTCACCGTCACCAACCTGGGTGACCCGATCAGCGCGTGGACGCTCACCTGGGCCTTCACCGCCGGGCAGACGGTCGCCCAGTCGTGGAACACGACGCTCACCCAGTCCGGCGCCCAGGTCAGAGCGGCCGACGCGGGATACAACGCGGCGCTGGCCACCGGGGCGAGCGTCGCGTTCGGCTTCAACGGCTCGTGGAACAACACGGCGAACCCGGTCCCGCAGTCCTTCGCCCTGAACGGCGTGACCTGCACCGGCGCCCCGGCGACCCCGACGCCGACCCCTTCCGCGACCCCGACCCCTCCGGCGAGCCCGACCCCGTCACCCAGCCCGTCGCCCACGCCCTCGGGAGTGGTCACCGGTGACGGCCAGCCGGGCGACCCCAACATCACCTACGTCGGCCGCTGGGACTCGGCCCACGTCCCCCAGTGGGCCGGCGCCTACATCCGGACGTCCTTCACCGGCACCACCGTCAAGATCAAGCAGCGGTCCGCGGTCAACATCTACGTCAGCATCGACGGCGGCGCCGACGTCTTCTACGCGGGCGTCTCCGGCACCGTCAACCTGACCCCGACGCCCCTGCGGGCCGGCACGCACACCCTGTGGGTGTCCTACCGCTCCGGCGACGTCGTCTTCCAGGGGCTCGTCCTGGACAGCGGCGCGTCGACAGTGAACACCCCGGCGCCGCCGGGCAAGCTGGTGGAGTTCGTCGGCGACTCCATCACCGCGGGCTACCTGTCCTCCAAGCTCGCCGTCAGCGCCTACGGCTGGGTCCTGGGCGAGCGCCTCGGCGTACGGCACACCCAGATCGCCCGCTCCGGTTACTGCCTGGTCGCCCAGGAGGGCTGCGTCGGGCTCGCCTCACAGTTCTTCGACCTCGGCAGCACCGGTACGACCGCCTGGGACTTCAGCCGGTACCAGGCCAGCGCCGTCGTGATCAACCTGGGCACCAACGACATCGGGCACCACGTCACCAATGCCGCCTTCCAGGCCGCGTACACGACCTTCCTGCGGAACATCCGCGCCAAGTACCCCGCCGCCGCGCTGTTCGCCATGGAGACCTTCAAAAAGCGGTACGTCACCGAGACCAAGGCCGCCGTGGCCGCGCTCAACAATTCCGGCGACGCCAACGTCTACTACATCCCCACAGAGGGCTGGCTGACGACCGGCACCGACTACGCCGACGGCGACGGCCACCCCAACGACGCCGGCCACCTCAAGGTCGCCGCCCGCCTCGCCCCCATCATCGCCCCCAAGATCGGCGTAGCCACCCCCTGACGGAAGGACCCGCTTTCACGACGGTCATGGTGCGGTTCCCCGCGGTCCTTGCTCATCCGGCCGTCACCAGCGGCTCGGCCGCGACGGTGCTCACTCTCACGCGGCGGACGGTCGTCCACTGCCGCAGGAGCACCAGGCCGAGGCCCGCGGCGAACCAGAGTGCGAGGACGGCGAGCGCGGACCCCGCGTGCGATCCGCCGAAGTAGCCGAAGTCGTTGATGGCGCGCACGGCCGCGCCGGGGGGCAGCTTCGCGGAGACCGCCTGGGCCCATCCGGGCAGCAGGTCGAACCCGATGGTCGCCCCGCTGGTCGCGTTGCCGATCGTCGTGAGGGTGAGGACGGCCAGGCCGATCCCGGCCGGGCCCAGCCATGCCCCGAGAGCCTTGGTCGCGAACGCGCTCGCGGCCGACAGCAGGATGAGAGAAGCGGCCAGGAGCGGGAACGACGGCGTCAGTGAGCCGCAGATGGGGCCTGCGATCGTGGCCGCCACGACACCGATCGCCACCGCGAAGCCGGCCATCGCGGAGAGCCTGTGACGGAGGCGAACGGTCGCGACGGCACCGGTGAGGCCCTGGGCCAGGACGAACGACGAGAGCGTCACGCCGAAGACCACGTAGAAGGCGGACAGCCCGCGCGAGTCGTAGGTGGCCAGAGGGACGATGTCGGCCTCCTGAACGGTGAGTCCGGCCCCGCGGGCGAGACCGGCGACGACCTGCCGGGCCGCCCCGCTCTCACTGAGCCCGCTCGCGCCGGCGTACTCCAACCGCAGTGTGGCCGGGGAGGTCGCGCCCACCACGGCGACCGCGTCGCCGTTTCGCACCAGGGCGGCGCCCTCGTCGATGCTGGAAACCTGCGTGACCTTCAGCGAGTCGCCCAGCTTGGCCTGTGCCGCGCTCACCAGCCGCCCGCCGACCGCGGCCACGGGAAGCCCGTGGGGCGTGGGTGATCGCTGAAGGCCGACATAGACCGCGATGAACGCGGCGCCGATGATGAGCCCGGTGACGACGAGGGGGATCCAGGTGCGGTGCTGGGTGACCACGGGCCCGGCCTTGCCCGGCCGTGGAACGGATGATGACATGACGATCTCCTCAGCTTCTACAGTTCGAGCATCGAACTGGACGAACACCATGCGCGGCATGGCTGGGGAACCAACGAAAACGCGAGGATCCGACTGCGACGACGCCGGAGTGACGCCGGCCCGCGCCGGGGGGCCAGGGGATCTCCTAGGGACGGCCGGCGCCGGATCGGCGGAGATGAACTACTGGAACATCGTGCGGTTGTTCTCGGCGAAGTCCCGGACGTCAAGGGGTGGCCTGCCGAGGATGTTGACGAAGGCCTCCAGGGCCCCGTGCTCGCGTGCGGCGGCGGCGACCGCCGTCGTCGCTTCCAGGTAGGAGCTCGACACGCTCATCCCGAAGTAGACGCGGTGGCACCCCTCAAGGGCACGGGCGACGTCCGCCGGCCGGGTGAGGTCGCCGACGACCACTTCGGCTCCTGTCGCGCGGAGGGTCTCGGCGCGTTCGTCATCCTGCCTGACCAGCGCACGGGTCGGCAGTCCGCGGCCTCGCAGGCGCGCGACGACCTTCCTCCCCACCGATCCTGCGTTTCCTGCCCCGGTCACCAGGATCGTCTTCTCCGGCATTCCATTTCCTCCTCATTAGTCGCATTGGTCGCACCGATGTGTCGCCGCCTGTCAGCCGTGGCGGGCGGCGTCCGCGATCAGGCCGGTGACGTCTCCGGGCCCGGCGACCATGGACAGGTGGGGCATCGCCGCGACGATGCGCGAGCGTGATCACGGTCCGAACGGTTTGATTTTCAGACCGTGGCGTCACGTTATCGCTCGACGGTTTGAATAGCAAACCGTGGCTTGGTACTCTGAATCATGGCCGAGTCCCCGGTGGTGCCAGGAAGACCCTGTTCGATAGCGGCCACGCTTCAGGTGGCCGGCGACCGCTGGTCGTTACTGGCCATGCGAGAGATCCTTTTCGGAAACCGGCGGTTCAGCCAGATCGCCCGCAACACCGGGGCGCCACGTGACCGGCTGGCCGTCCGGCTCAAGTCCCTGGTCGCCGACGGCATCCTCGAGAAGCGGGAATACCAGGCCACCCGGTTCGAGTACCACCTCACCGAGGCGGGCAGAGAGCTTCTCCCCGTGCTCGTCGGCCTCATGACCTGGGGCGACCGCTGGGCGGCCGATGACCCGCCCTTGGTTCTGGAGCACCACGGGCACCCCATTCGGCCGGCCATGGTGTGCCGCACCTGCGGTCAGGCGATCAGCGATGACGACCTGCACCTGGTCTCCCACGCGCCCGGCTGGACGATCAGCGGCCCCGACGCCCGGAAGGACGGCGTCCAGCCGTCCTGACGCGCCGGTACCTCCCGGGGGGGCCGTTCATGGGTCGATCGGGACGGCCTCGGCGACGCGGTCGCGGTCATCGAGTCGTTCGCAGGCCTGGCGCGATCCCGGGGATGGCGGTCACCGCGGGGTCGGCTCCGAGGTGAGGGTGGGGACGGCGGCGAGCAGGTCCTTGGTGTAGGGGTCCTTGGGCGAGCCGAACACCTCGGCCACCGGGCCGCTCTCGACGATCCGGCCGTCCTTCATGACCGCGATCCGGTCGCTGACGTGGTGGATGACCCCGAGGTCGTGCGAGATGAACAGCATGGCCACCGCCAGGTCCCGCTGCAGGGTGGCGAGCAGGTCGAGGATCTGCGCCTGGATCGACACGTCGAGCGCCGACACGGGCTCGTCGCAGACCAGGATGTCGGGGCCGGTGGCCAGCGCGCGGGCGATGGCGACCCGCTGCCGCTGTCCTCCCGACATCTGCGACGGCCGTCGCCGCAGCAGGGTGGCCGGCAGGCCGACCATGTCGAGCAGTTCGAGCACCCTCCTCGCGCGCCGGTTCCTGGGCGCGCCGGTGATCGCGACGGCCTCGCCGACGATGCGCCCGACGGAGTGCCGGGGGTCGAAGGAGCCGAGCGGGTCCTGGTAGACGGCCTGGATGCGGCGGCGTCCGGGCCTGCGCTCCTTCTCCCGCACGCCGCTCCAGGGGCGGCCGCCGAGCATCACCGTCCCCTCGTCGGGGGCGAGCAGGCCGAGGGCGATGCGGGCCACGGTCGTCTTGCCGGAGCCGGACTCGCCCACCAGGCCGAGGGTCTCCCCCGCTCGCAGTTCGAAGGAGACCTCGTCGACCGCCGTCCGGCCCCTGAACCGTTTGACGAGGCCTTCGGCCGACAGCAGGACGGGGCCCGGGTCCCGGTCGCCACCGAGGCCGACCGGGGGGAGGTCCGGGAGCCGGGTGAACGGGCGGTGGCAGCGGGCCCGGCGGGCGGGGGCGACATCGGCGTCGGGTGGGTCTTCGTCGCGGCAGCGGTCCTCGGCCAGGGCGCACCGGGCGGCGTAGGCGCAGGCGCCCGAGGGCCCCTCGTGCAGGACCGACAGCAGGGTGCCCTTGGCGTGGGCGGCGGGGACCGCCGCCATCAGAGCCCTGGTGTACGGGTGCGCGGGCTCGGCCAGCACGTCGGCGGCGGGCCCTTCCTCGACGATGCGCCCGGCGTACATGACCGCGACGCGGTCGGCGAGGCGCGAGACCACGGCCAGGTCGTGGCTGATCAGCAGGAGCGCGGAGCCGGCGTCCTTGAGACGGCCGAGCAGGTCGAGGATCTGCACCTGCACGGTAGCGTCCAGCGCGGTGGTGGGTTCGTCGGCGACCAGCAGCGAGGGCCCGGCCGCCACCACCGAGGCGATCAGGGCTCGCTGACGCAGGCCACCGGAGAGTTCGTGCGGGTGCTGCCCGGCGCGGTGCTCAGGGTCGGGGATGCCGGCCTCGGCCAGCAGGCGGAGCACGTGCTCGCGCCGCGCCCTGCCCGGCACCACGTCATGGGTGCGCAGCGTCTCGGCCACCTCGGCGCCGACCGTGCGAAGCGGGTCGAGGGAGATCAGCGCGTCCTGGAGGATCAGCCCGATGCGCCGCCCCCGCACCCCGCGCCACCCGGCCTCCGACAGCCGCGACAGGTCCTGCCCGTCGAAGGTGAAGCCGCGCGAGGAGACCTTCGCCCGGTCACCCGCCAGCCCGACCAGGGCGCGGGCGGTCACGCTCTTGCCCGAGCCGGACTCGCCCACGATCGCCAGGCACTCGCCCGGCGTGACCTGGAACGACACGTCCCGCACGACCGGCGGCCCGTCGAACGACACGGTCAGCCCGTCGACGTCGATCAT
This sequence comes from Sphaerisporangium sp. NPDC004334, assembly GCF_053602655.1. NCBI lineage: Bacteria > Bacillati > Actinomycetota > Actinomycetes > Streptosporangiales > Streptosporangiaceae > Sphaerisporangium > Sphaerisporangium sp. NPDC004334. The sequence continues at coordinate 394,552 of NZ_JBSGDZ010000001.1, read as the reverse complement.
GATGTCCTCCGGGTGTAGCGGCGCTGGGCCGCGCGGCCGAGCACGTTGACGCCGATCACCGTGAGGGTGATGGCGGCGCCGGGGAACAGTCCGAGCCACCAGGCGTCGGCCAGGAAGTCGCGGCCTTCGGCGAGCATCGACCCCCATTCGGGGTCGGGCGGCTTCACGCCGAACCCGAGGAAGCTCAGCCCCGACCCGGCGATCAGCGCGGTGCCGAACCCGACCGTGGCCAGCACCAGCACCGGCCCGACCGCGTTGGGCAGCACGTGCCGGGCCACCAGGACCACCGGCCGCAGGCCGAGGCCGTGCGCGGCCTCCACGTAGCCCGACCGCCGCACGACCAGCGCCTCGGTCCTGACCATCCGGGCGTACCCGGGGGTGAAGGCCAGCGCGATGGCCGCCACGACGTTGGCCAGGCCGCCGCCGAGCACGGTGATCACCAGCAGGGCGAGCAGGAGCTGCGGCAGTGACAGCAGCACGTCGAGCAGGCGCATGGTCGCCTGGTCGACGGCCCGGCCGCCGAGCGCCGCCACGACGCCGACCAGCGCCCCGGCGGCGACCGCGAGCACGGTCGCGCCGAGCCCGAGCAGCAGGGATGGACGGGTGCCGTACACCACCCGGGTGAACAGGTCACGCCCGAGCTGGTCGGTGCCGAACCAGTGGCCGGCGCCGGGCGGCAGCAGCGCGTGCACCGGGTCGATGGTGATCGGCGAGACGGAGGTCAGCAGACCGGGCACGGCGGCGGCGGCCAGCAGCGGTGCGAGCGCCAGCCCCGCGATGATCGTCGATCTTCTCATGCGGGACGCAGCCTCGGGTCGATGACCGCGTGCAGCAGGTCGAGGACGGCGGAGATGACCACGAAGACCAGGGCCGACAGCAGCACCACCCCCATCACGACCGGCATGTCCTTGTCGCCGACCGCCTGGAGGGTGAGGGCCCCGATGCCCGACCGGCCGAACACCGTCTCGACCAGGACGGCGCCGCCGAGCAGGGTGCCCACCAGCCACCCGGTGAGGGTGGCCAGCGACGCCGCGGCGTGGCGCAGGGCGTGGCGGAGCCGTACGGCGAGCGGGGAGAGCCCGCGTGCCCGTGCGGTGAGCGCGAAAGGCTGGGCCAGCGCGGCCTCCAGCCCCTCGCGCAGCACCTGGGCGAGCAGGCCCGCGATCGGCAGCGCCAGGGTCAGCGCGGGCAGCACCAGCGCGGCGAGGTCCTGGGTGCCGATCACCGGGAAGATCCGAAGCTGGAAGGAGAACGCGGTCAGCAGCAGGATTCCCAGCCAGTACGACGGCAGCGACACCGCCACCAGCTCCCACGCCCCGGCCACCGCGCGTACCCGGCGGTCCCGGCCCGCCGTCGCGACGGCGCTGATGAGAGCGATCACCACGGCCACGACCACCGCGGCGACGGCCAGTTGCGCGGTCGGCCCGAGCTGGTCGGTGATCAGACCCCAGACCGGGCGCTGGAGCTGGTAGGACGAGCCGAGGTCGCCGGTCACCAGCTTCCTCAGGTAGTCGAAGTACTGCACCAGGACGGGCCGGTCGAAGCCGTAGTCGGCGCGGATCCGGTCGCGGACCTCGGCCGAGGCCATGGTGGCCGGGCCGAGGAGGGTGGCCACCGGGTCGCCCGGCAGGAGCATGAGGGCGGCGAAGGCGAGGGTCGCGGCGCCCCAGAGCACCGCGATCCCCGCTCCCGCCCTTTTCAGGGCCGTCCTCATCGGGACGGCTTGCCGAGCCAGGCGTCGTAGAACAGCGGCCAGGCGTTGGCGTCCAGGCTGAGGCCTTGGACCTGCCTGCTGAGGCCGAGCACCTGCGACTGGGTGTAGATCGGGATGACGATGGCCAGGTCGATCGCGCGCTGCTGGGTTCGGCCGTACACGTCCTTGCGCACGGTCTCGTCCAGAGTGGCCCTGCCCTGGTCGGTCCACTTGGTCAGGTCGGGGTCGTTGAGGAAGGTGGCGTTCTGGCCGCCCTTCTGCGGCCGGCTGGCGCCGTTGAGCAGCAGCCACAGCACGTCGGGTTCGGCGCGCGACCAGCTGTAGTCGGCCATGTCGGCCTTCCCGCCGTAGACGCGCTCCAGGTAGGTGCCGATGTCGGCCTGCGGGCGGATCACCTGGACGCCGATCTTCTTCAGGTCGGCCTGGAAGGCCTGGCCGAGGATGTCCCGCTGGTCGCGGACGTACTGGGCGGGCAGCAGCGGCCAGTCGACGACCAGGCGCTCGCCGTTCTTGGTGCGGTAGCCCTCGGCGTCCTTGGCGGTCCAGCCCGCCTCGTCGAGCAGCTTGTTCGCCAGCGCCGGGTCGTACGGCCAGGAGTTCTCCAGGGAGGCGTCGTAGCCCGGCGTGGTCGGCGCGAGCGGGCTCCAGGCGCGCTTGAACTGGCCGAAGTAGAGCGCCTTGATGTCGGTGTCGATGTCGATGCCGCGCTGGATCGCCTTGCGGACCTTCTCGTCGTCGAGCGGTCGCTTGGAGGTGTTGAGGTAGATGCTGTAGTTGCCGCCCGGGTAGTCGGCGCTCAGCATCGTCAGGGCGGCGTTGCCCTTGAGCCTGGCGCTCTGGGCGGGCGGAACGGCCGCGGCGACGTCGATCTGCCCGCTCGACAGCGACCCGACGCGCACCGAGGCCTCGGGCAGGAAGCGCACGGTCAGCTTGTCGAGGTAGGCGGGTCCGGTGTGCGCGGCCGTCTCGGGCGCCCACTTGTAGGCGTCGTTGCGGGTGAAGACGGCCTGCCGGCCCTTGGCGTACTGGCTGAACACGAACGGCCCGGTGCCGGCCTCGACCGGCCCGCCGGAGGCGAGCGCCGCGGAGTTGGCCGCGATCGTCTTGGGCGAGTAGAAGCCCAGGTAGGCGGTGCTGGCGGCCTGCAGGAACGGCGCGAACGGCTGGGAGAACTCCACGGTCACCGTGTGGGAGTCGACGACCTTCGTGCCGGTGTAGGGCCCGAGCAGGCTCGCCGCGAGCTGCGACTTGGTGGCCGGGTCGTGGATCCGGTCGAAGTTGATCTTAACCGCTTCGGCGTCGAACGGGGTGCCGTCGTGGAAGACGACGTCCTTGCGCAGCTTGAAGGTGTAGCTCTTCAGGTCGGGCGCGGCCTTCCACGACTCGGCCAGCCACGGATGGAATTTGCCGGAGGCGTCCAGGGAGATGAGCGAGTCGAAGACATTGCGCATGATCGCGCCGGTGATGTCCTGGGAGCTCTGGTGGACGTCGAAGGAGACCGGTTCGGTGTCGGCCGCGAACGTCAGCGAGCCGCCCTTGACCGGCGCGGCCGGCGCCGCCGGGGCACCGGTGGAGGAGGCCGGGGAGCCGCCGCAGGCGGCCAGGAACAGCGCCAGCGCCGCGACGGCTCCGCACCATCGGGTTTTTAGGAGAATGTGCATTTTCACCGATCCGGCAAGCGTGAATAATTAGCCGATATTTCAGTCCGAAGGCTAATTCGCGGCCCACCTTCCCGGTACCCCTAATACCCCCTAAGGGCTATTCCCGGGGAAATCGCGGAATGGAAACTCGGCGGCTGATCCGCCAGCCGTCCGGAGTGCGTTCCAGCAGATCGAGGTACTCCCCGTTGTGCACGCTCCCGTCCTGAAGGATCGCCAGGTAACGGCTGCGCGCCCGTACCGCTCCCGCCTCGTCCACGAACACGTGGCTGTCGAGAGTCTGGTGGTCAGGCCCGTCAGGGCCGAGCACGAGCGAGAATTCGGCGATGGCGGGCAGGCCCTGAACGATCCGCCCGGCGCCCCGGGTCATCTCGATCGCCGCGTCCTCGGTGAACACGCGGTGGAGTTCGCCGACCTCCTGGTTGTCGAAGACGTGAGAGAACAGGGCGAGTGTGCCCCGGATGTCCGAAACGTCCTCTAATGACAATTCATCCATTTGCGCCTCAGGAAATCTGCTGGAGAATACCCAGCCGGTCGGGCAGGACGGTGTATCGCACGATCTTCCCGTCCCGGAAGGTGATGGTGCTGATGCTGTGGCCGGTGAAATGACGGCCACTCGCGGGGGCGCCGAAGAGCGGCGCCCGCTGGATGCCCTCGACGCGCCAGAACACCACCACCCGGTCGCCCTCGGCGACCAGGTCGGTGACGGTCGCCTTGACGCCCTCGACCGTCGCCCAGACCGAATCGACGTGCCGGCGGAAGTCCTCCCGGCCGCCGCCGGACCTGATGGTCTCGTCGACGGCGTCCTCGGCGATCAGCTCCTCCAGCAGTTCGGGCCGGTGCAGCGTGATCAGCTCCTCGTAGAGCCGCCGCGCCGTCTCCTTGTTCCTCTCGACGTTCCGATCGACGTTCCGATCGATGTTCCCGTCGACGTTCCCGTCGATGTTGCTGTCGACGTTCCTCTCGGTGCCGTTGCCGGAGGTGCCGTTCTCGGTGCTCATAGACGCTCCTATCGGGGTGAGTCGCCCGGGCGGGCGGGGGGCAGCAGGATGCCGTTGTTGGCGCTCAGGCCGCCGTCGACGGGAAGGGTGACGCCCGTGATGTACGAGGCGGCGGGCGAGGTCAGGAACCAGATGGCCTCGGCCTGCTCTCGGGCCTGCGACCAGCGGTGCTGCGGAATCCGCGCGAGGATGGCCGGGCCGAGCACGGGATGGGCGGCGGCGCCGGCGTTGAGCCCCACCGACACCCCGCCGGGCGCGATGGCGTTGATCCGGACGTTCTCGACCGCGTAGTCGACGGCCAGCCCGCGCACGAGGTTGACCAGCGCCGCCTTCGTCGCGTTGTACGCCCAGGTACCCGGGTCGCCGCCGAGACCGGAGATCGAGGAGGTGACCACGATCGAACCGCCCCCCGAGGCCCGCAGCGCGGGCAGCGCCGCCTTCACGCCGAGCACGACGCCGCGCACGTTGATCGCCCAGATGCGGTCGAACCGCTCGATCGCACCAGGTGACTCCAGCGGCCCGGCGCCGCCGACGCCCGCGTTCAGGACGACCGCGTCGAGCCGGCCGAACCGGCTCAGAGCCAGCTCGGCGAAAGCGTCGTTGGTCTCCTCGGCGGAGACGTCCCCGGCCAGGGTGGCGATGCCGTCACCGGCCAGTTCGTCGAGGCCGCGCTTGTCGGCGTCGACGGCGACCACGCGGGCGCCCCGCTCGGCGAACAGCCCCACGATGGCTCGGCCGATCCCACCGGCGGCACCGGTGACGGCCACGACCTGTGTGCTCATACGCTCCTCTTCTCGATGGTCTCGATCCAGTCCCGCACGGCGGCCACCGTGGTGCCGGAGTGCTCCTCCAGCACGGTGAAGTGGTCGCCGGGCACGTCGGTGGTCTCGTGCGGCAGCGGCCAGGAGGGCCGCCAGTCCAGCCGGCCCGTCGGGTCGACGATGGTGCCGCGCAGCGGCTCGGCGGCGCGGACCATGAGGGTGGGGGCCGAGATCGGCTTGGGCCGCCACCCGGCCAGCACGACGCCGTAGCCGCCCATGGTGGTGAGGCTCGCGTCGCTCCACACCATGCGGTAGCGCTCGATGCGTTCGAGCATCCCGGTGAGCATCGCCTTCAGCCACCACTCGCGCAGGCCCTCCAGGGTGGGGCTGTCGATCGGGTAGGAGTCGATCAGCACCAGCCCGGACGCCGGCAGCCCCCGGTTCTCCAGTTCCTCCGCGACCGAGTGGGCCACGCAGCCGCCCATCGACCGGCCGACGATGACGTAGGGCCTCCCGCCGACCAGCTTCGCCACCGTGTCGGCGTGCATCCGGACGTAGGTCTCCTCGGTGTCGGGGAGCAGGTCCTGCGGGTCGTAACCGGGCGACGGGAGCACGTGCACGTCCCGCAGGCCGTTCAGCGCCTGGCCGAAGCGGGCGTACTCGTGCGGGCCGGAGATGGCGCTGACGGCGGGGAAGCAGATGACGGCGACCGGCGCCGGGCCCTCGGCGAGGCGGATCGGGGGCAGCACGTGGCCGGGGGTCTGCTCGGCGGTGAAGGCGCCGCGCAGCCGGGAGGCGACGCCGATCAGTTCGGCCGCCGCCGCGTACTGGCCCTTGGCGTACAGGGCGCGGTACAGCTCCGACAGCGGGCCCTGGCGGACCGGCTCCGGGTCCGGTTCAGGCCCGGCCGTATCCAGCCTGGTCAGCAGATAACCGGTGAGGGCCTCGGCGGTGCCGTGGTCGAAGGTGACCGTGGCGGGCAGCCGCAGCCCGGCCAGGGCGTCGAGGCGGTTGCGCAGTTCCACGGCGGTCAGGGAGTCCAGGCCGAGTTCGCTGAACGGGCGGCCGGGAGCGATCGAGGCCGCGTTCGCGCCGAGCACGGCGGCGACCTCGGCGGTGACCGCCTCCAGCGCGGCCTCCTCGCGCCGCTCTCCGGGCAGCCGGGCGAGACGGTGGGCGAGCGCCGGCCCGGCCGCCGCGCGCGACGCGGCGGTGCGCCGGGCCGGGCGGACCAGGCCCCGCAGCAGGGCGGGCGGCTGCTCGTCCCGGGGCCGCAGATCGAAGCGGGCCGGGACCAGGAGCGGCTGGTCCCGTTCGAGGGCCGCGTCGAACAGCGCCAGCCCCTCCTGTGTGGTCAGCGCGCGGAGCCCGGCGCGCGCCGCCCTGGCCCGGTCGGCGCCGGTGAGGTGGGCGGTCGTCCCGGTCGGGCGCTCCCACAGGCCCCAAGCCAGCGAGAGGCCCGGCAGGCCGAGGGCACGGCGGTGCGCGGCCAGCGCGTCCAGGAAACCGTTGGCGGCGGCGTAGGAGGCCTGCCCCGGGCCGCCGAGCAGCCCGGCCACCGACGAGTACAGCACGAAGGCGGCCAGGTCGTGGCCGCGCGTGAGTTCGTGCAGCACCCACGCGCCGCCGGCCTTGGCGCGCAGCACCCGCTCCACCCGTTCACCGGTGAGCGACTCCACCAGGCCGTCGTCGACGACGGCCGCCGCGTGCACCACCGCGGTCAGCGGCCGGTCCAGGGGGATCGCGGACAGCACCGCCGCGACCGCCGTGCGGTCGGCCACATCGGCGGCGGCGACGGTCACGTGCGCGCCGAGCCCGGTGAGCTCCTCCTCCAGGCCGGGTTCCAGGCGCCCGCCACGGCCCAGCAGGACCAGGTGGCGGGTGCGCCCGGTCCGCACCAGGTGCCGGGCGAGTTCCCCCGCGAGCGCCCCCGTACCGCCGGTGATCAGCACCGTGCCGTCCTTGTCCCACTCCCGCGCCGCCGCGCCGTCGTGCGCGGACGCGCCGTCGTGCGCGGACACGCCGTCGAGCGCGGACACGCGCGCCAGCCTCGGCGCCAGGAGCCTGTCCTGCCGCACCGCCAGCTGCGGCTCTCCCGAACCGAGCACGGCGGCGACCGCCCGGCGCGCCGCCTCCGGCGCCCCGTCGTCGGCGTCCACCAGGAAGAACCGCCCGGGATGTTCCGCCTGTACGGATCTGACCAGCCCCCAGACCGGCGCGACGACCGGGTCCGGGTTCTCTTGCGGGGTTACGGCGACGGCATGCCGGGTGAGGACGACCAGCGGCTTCTCGCTCTCCTCCGAGAGCCACCGCCGCACCTGGCCGAGCACCCGGTTCACGTGCCCGTGGACGGCGTCCGGCGTGTCCAGATCGCCGAACTCCTCGCCGGTGACCTGGACGACGCGGGACTCCACGCCGGGTTCCGCGACGCCGGGCTGCTCGCCGGAGGGCCGCGGGGTCACCTCGGTCCAGGTGAGCGTGTACAGGGAGTCGTGGCCCGCCGGGCGCAGCCGGTCGGCCGAGACCAGGCGGGCCCGCAGCGAGGCGACCGACACGACCGGCGCGCCGGTGTCGTCGGCGGCGTGCAGGGACAGCTCGTCGGGACCGTGCAGGACCAGCCGGACCCGCAGCCCGGCGGCGCCGGAGGCGTGCAGCCGGACCCCTCCGTAGGCGAAGGGCAGGCGGTTCCGCCCCTGCGGCACGTCCTTGAGCCCGTGGTGCGCGGCGATGTGCAGGGCGGCGTCGAGCAGCGCCGGGTGCACGCCGAACCGGTCCGCCTCGCCCCGTTCGGCCTCCGGGAGCGCGATCTCGGCGAACAGCTCGTCGCCGTCCCGCCAGGCGGCGCGCAGCCCTTGGAAGGCGGGCCCGTAGGTGAGGCCCGCGTCGGCGAGCTCCTGGTAGAGGTGCTCGATGTCGACGGGTACGGCGCCCGGCGGGGGCCACCGGTCGATGCTCTCCGGGGCCGGGCCCGATTCGGCGAGGGTTCCCGCCGCGTTCCGGATCCAGCCCTCGCCGCTGCTGGAGTGGATGGTGACGGGACGGCGGCCCTCGTCGTCGAGCGCGCCGACGTGGACCTGGACGTCGACCGCACCGTCGGCCGGGACGACGAGCGGGGCCTCGACGACGAGCTCGTCGAGGGCGGGCAGGCCGACCTCGTCCCCGGCTCTCACGGCCAGCTCGACCAGGGCGGTGCCGGGGACGATGACGGTGCCCATGACGGTGTGCCCGGCCAGCCAGGGATGGGTGCGCAGCGACAGCCTCCCCGACAGCAGCACGCCGCCGGCGTCGGCCAGCACGGCCGTCGCGCCCAGCAGCGGATGCCCGGCCGCGGTGAGGCCGAGCGCCGCCGGGTCGCCGGAGCCCAGCGTGGGGGGTTCGAGCCAGTAGCGGTCGTGCTGGAAGGCGTAGGTCGGCAGGTCGACCCGGCGCGCCTGCGGGAGCACGGCCTCCCAGTCGACCGGCCGGCCGTGGATGTGCGCCCGGCCCAGGGCGAGCAGCGCGGTGCGCTCCTCGGACCGGTCGCGGCGCAGCACCGGGACCAGGGACCGGTCGGCGGGAAGCGATTTGCTGGCCATGCCGGACAGGACGGCGTCCGGGCCCAGTTCCAGGAACGTCGTGACCCCCGCCGCGTCGAGGGTCACGATGGCGTCGGCGAACCTGACGGGTTCGCGCACCTGACGAACCCAGTAGTCCGGTGTGCCGACCTCTCCGATCTGACCGGTCAGCGTGGACACCAGCGGAACGCGCGGCTGGTGGAAGGCCACCGATTCGAGCACCTCGCGGAACCCGTCCAGCATCGGTTCGAGCCGCGCGGAGTGGAAGGCGTGACTCACCTCCAGCCGCCGGGTGCGGCGGCCACGTGCGGCGAACCCGGCCACCACCGACTCGACCGCGTCCAGGTCACCGGTCACCACCACCGACGACGGGCCGTTGATCGCGGCGATCTCCACGGTGCCCGGGATCTCCTGCTCGGTGGCCTCGACGGCCGCCATCGCGCCACCCGGCGGCAGCGCCTGCATCAACCGCCCCCGGGCCGCGACCACCCGCGCCGCGTCCGCCAGCGACCACACCCCGGCCACATGCGCCGCCGCGAGCTCCCCGATCGAATGCCCGGCCACATGATCGGGCCGCACACCCCACGACTCCAGCAACCGGAACAATCCCACCTGCAACGCGAACAGCCCGGTCTGCGTGTAGACGGTCTGGTCGAGGAGACCGTCGGACCCGAAGACCACATCCCTGACCGAAGCCCCGTCAAGGTGCCGGTCCACCTCGGCCACGGCCGCGTCGAACGCCTCGGCGAACACCGGGAACCGGTCGTACAGCTCCCTGCCCATACCCTCCCGCTGACTCCCCTGCCCGGTGAACAGATAGGCCAGGTGCCCGCCCGCCCGGCCGGTGACCACCGAGGCCGACGGCTCGCCCGCCGCCAGCGCCCGCAGCGCCTCTGCCAGCTCGGCCGGGGTCGCCCCCACGACCACGGCCCGTTCGTCGAGCCGCGCCCGGGTGCGGGCCAGCGACCACGCCACGTCCGCCGGGTCCTGACCCGAGGCCGCGAAGTCGGCCAGCCGGGCCGCCTGGGCGCGCAGCGCGCCGGGCGTGCGGGCGGAGACCGCCCAGGGCACCCGGCCCGTCCGGGCGGGCCTGCCCGGCTCGGTGGCGGCCGTGGCCGGGGCCTCCTCGATGATCACGTGGGCGTTGGTGCCGCTCACGCCGAACGCCGACACCCCGGCCCTGCGCGGCCCCTCCGACGGCCAGTCGCGGGCCTCGGTGAGCAGCTCCACCTCGCCCGACGACCAGTTCACATACGGAGAGGGCTCATCGACGTGCAGGGTCCGCGGCAGCAGCCCGTGCCGGATCGCCTGCACCACCTTGATCACCCCGCCGAGGCCGGCCGCCGCCTGGGAGTGCCCGATGTTGGACTTCAGCGAGCCCAGCCACAGCGGACGGCCCGGCGCGCGGCCCTGGCCGTAGGTGGCCAGGATGGCCGCGGCCTCGATCGGGTCACCTAGCCTGGTGCCGGTGCCATGGGCCTCCACGAGGTCGATGTCGGCCGCCGACAGGCGGGCCCCGGCCAGGGCGGCCTGGATGACGCGCTGCTGCGACGGGCCGCTCGGCGCGGTCAGGCCATTGGAGGTGCCGTCCTGGTTCACCGCCGAACCGCGCACCACCGCCAGGATCGGGTGGCCGAGCCGCTGCGCGTCCGACAGCCGCTCGACCAGCAGGAACCCGGCCCCCTCCGCCCAGCCGGTGCCGTCGGCGGAGGCGGCGAACGCCTTGCAGCGGCCGTCGGCCGACAGGCCGCGCTGGCGGGAGAACTCGACGAAACCCTGTGGGGTCGCCATCACCGACACGCCTCCGGCCAGGGCCAGGTCCGACTCTCCCGACCGCAGCGACAGCGCCGCCAGGTGCAGCGCGACCAGCGACGACGAGCAGGCCGTGTCGACCGTCACGGCCGGGCCCTCGAAGTCGAAGGCGTAGGCGATGCGACCGGAGGCGACGCTGCGCAGCGTCCCGATGCCGATCTGCCCCTCCAGCTCCACGGGATGACCGGCCCCGACGCCGTAGTCGCCGCCGGCCAGCCCCGCGAACACGGCGGTACGACTGCCGCGCAGCGTCCCGGGGTCGATCCCGGCCTGTTCGAACGCCTCCCACGCCGTCTCCAGCAGCAGCCGGTGCTGCGGGTCGATGGCGAGGGCCTCGCGGGGGGAGATGCCGAAGAACCCGGCGTCGAACCCGGCCACGTCGTCGATGAACCCGCCGTGGCGGGTGGTGGAGGTGCCCTGGTGGTCGGGGTCGGGGTCGTACAGCGAGCCGAGGTCCCAGCCGCGGTCGGCGGGGAACTCGCTCACCGCGTCGCGCCCGGAGGCCACCAGCTCCCACAGGTCCTGCGGCGAGCTGACCCCGCCGGGGAACCGGCAGGCCATGCCCACGATCGCGACCGGTTCCCGCCGCGCCGACTCCACCTCGTGGAGTCGGGACCGCAAGGTATGGACGTCGGCGATGGCGCGCTTCAGATAGTCGCGAAGCTGTGCGTCGTCAGCCATGGGAGAACGCTCCTAAAGCGGGTCGTGGTCGAGGAGGCGGAACAGCTCCTCATCGGTGGCGGAGTCGAGGTCGACCGTCGTGCCGGGGCCGGTGTCCCATTGGTCGAGCAGCCGCCGCATCCGGCCGAGCAACTCGGGTTCGGCGCCGGCGGACAGCGCCGTCTCCAGGTAGTCCAGGGAGGCCGCCGCGTTGGGGAACCGGACGGCCGTGCCGGACAGCTCGTCGCGCAGGTAGGCCGCGATGGCCGCCGGGGTCGGGTGGTCGAAGACCAGCGTGGGCGGCAGTTCCAACCCGGTCGCCGTGCTCAGCCGGTTGCGCAGGTCGACGGCGGTCAGCGAGTCGAGCCCGACGTCGCGGTAGGGCCGTCCGAGTTCCACCGCCCCGGCGTCGTCGTGGCCGAGAACGATCGCCGACTCGGTCCGCACCACCGCCAGCACGGCGGCTTCGAGGTCGGCGCCGGTGAGCGTGGCCAGCGACGGCGCCTGCGCCGGTTCCGCGGTGACGACGTCGGCGGCGCGCGGCCCGGCGGGGGCGTGGTCGAGCCAGTAGCGGCGGCGGTGGAAGGCGTAGGTGGGCAACGGCACCCGGCGGGCGCCGGGGAAGACCGGCAGCCAGTCCACCGCGACACCGCGCACATGCACCTCGGCCAGCGAGGTGAGCAGGCGCTCGCGTCCGCCCTGGTCGCGGCGCAGGGTGCCCGCCACCACGACCGGCCGGCCCGCCAGCGTCTCCTGGACGCCCGAGGTCAGCACCGGATGCGGGCTGACCTCGATGAACACGCCGTAGTTCTGGTCGGCGAGGCCCCGCACGGCCTCCTCGAACCGGACCCGCTCCCGCAGGTTCGCATACCAGTAGCCGGCGTCCGCCGGGGTGTCGCCGAGCCAGTCACCGGTGACCGTGGAGAACAGCGGCACCCGGCCCCGCCGCGGCCTGGTCGGCGCGAGGGCGTCGCGGACGGCGGTCTCGACGCGCTCGATGTGGTGGGAGTGCGAGGCGTAGTCGACGGCGATCTCCCGGGCCCGCGCGCCCTCCGCCTTCACCGCCTCGACCAGCGCCGCCACCGCCTCGGGATCGCCGGACACGACGACCTGCGCGGGGCTGTTCACCACCGCGATCGACACCCCCGGTCCGAGCCGGGGTTCGACCTGGTCAGGCGGCAGCGCGATGGAGGCCATGGCCCCGGTGCCGGCCAGCGCGACGATCGCCCTGCTGCGCAGCGCCACGACGCGGGCGGCGTCCTCGATGGTGAGCAGGCCCGCCACGGCGGCGGCCGCGATCTCGCCCTGGCTGTGCCCGACGACCGCGTCCGGCCGGACGCCGTGGTGCTCCCAGACGGCGGCCAGCGACACCATGACGGCCCAGAGCAGGGGCTGGACGACCTCCACCCGGTCGGAGCCGTCTCGCAGGGCGCGTTCGGGGCTCCAGTCGATGTACGGCGAAAGGGCCCGCGCGCACTCGGCGAACCTGGCGGCGAAGACGGGCGAGCCTTCGAGCAGTTCGACCGCCATGCCGGCCCACTGCGACCCCTGCCCGGGGAAGACGAACACGACCTTGCCCTCGGCGTCGGCGGTGCCGCGGACGAGTCGCCTCGCGGAGGTCCCGGCGGCCAGCGCGCGGGCTCCCTCGGCGAAGCCCTCCCGGTCGCCGGCCACGATGACGGCGCGCTGCTCGAACGCGGCCCGGGTGGTGACCAGGGAGAAGCCGACGTCGACCGGATCGGCGGCGACCTCGGCGAGCCGGGCCGCCTGGCCCGCCAGCGCCTCGGACGTCCGGGCGGAGATCGGCCAGACCGTAAGCGGATCCGGCCGCCGCGCCGTTTCGGGGGCCGTTTCGGGGGCCGTTTCGGGGCCTGTTTCAGTGGCCGTTCGGGGGGCCGTCTGGGGGGCCGTTCCTGGGGCCGGCGCCTGTGCCGGTTCCGCCGCCGGGGCGTCGGACGGCTGCTCGATGATGACGTGGGCGTTGGTGCCGCTGACGCCGAAGGAGGAGATCCCCGCCCGGCGGGGCCGCTCCGCGGTCCATTCGCGGGGTTCGGTGAGCAGCCGGACCGCGCCCTGCGACCAGTCGACGTGCGGAGTCGGCTCGTCGACGTGCAGGGTCCTCGGCAGCACGCCGTGCCGCATCGCCTGGATCATCTTGATCACCCCCGCCGCGCCGGCGGCGGCCTGGGTGTGGCCGATGTTCGACTTCAGCGAGCCGAGCCAGAGCGGGTCGCCGGGCCGGTCCTGCCCGTAGACGGCCATCAGGGCCTGGGCCTCGATCGGGTCGCCGAGCGTCGTCCCGGTCCCATGACCCTCGACCACGTCCACCTCGTCCGGGGCGAGCCCGGCGGTGGCCAGGGCCTGCCGGATCACCCGCTGCTGGGACGGCCCGTTGGGGGCGGTCAGCCCGTTGGAGGCGCCGTCCTGGTTGACGGCGGTGCCGCGGACCACGGCGAGCACGGGATGGCCCAGCCGGCGGGCGTCGGACAGCCGCTCGACCAGCAACAGAGACACCCCTTCGGCCCAGCCCGTGCCGTCGGCCGCCGCCGCGTACGCCTTGCACCGGCCGTCGGCGGCCAGGCCGCGCTGCCGGGAGAACTCGACGAACACCGACGGCGTGGCCATCACCGCGACTCCGCCCGCCAGCGCCAGGTCCGACTCTCCGGTGCGCAGTGACTGCACGGCCAGGTGCAGCGCCACCAGCGACGACGAGCAGGCCGTGTCGACGGTGACCGCGGGCCCCTCGAACCCGAAGGAGTAGGCGATCCGGCCGGAGGCGACGCTGCCCGCGTTGCCGTTGGCCAGGAAGCCTTCCAGGGCGACCGGCGCGGTCCCCGCGGGGGGCGCGTAGTCGTGGTACATGACCCCGGCGAACACCCCGGTACGGCTGCCGCGTAACGTCTCCGGGTCGATCCCGGCCTGCTCGAACGCCTCCCACGCCGTCTCCAGCAGCAGGCGGTGCTGCGGGTCGGTGGCCAGCGCCTCGCGGGGCGAGATGCCGAAGAACGCCGCGTCGAACTCGGCGGCGTCGTGCAGGAACCCGCCGTGCCGGGTGTAGGAGGTGCCGGGACGGCCGGGGTCGGGGTCGTACAGCGAATCGAGGTCCCAGCCCCGGTTCTGCGGGAACCCGGAGATCGCGTCGCCGCCCGACTCGACCAGCCGCCACAGGTCGTCGGGGCCGGCCACGCCGCCGGGCAGTCGGCAGGCCATGCCGACGATGACGATCGGGTCCTCACCGGTCCGGGCGCGCCTGGTCACGGCGGCGGGAGCGGCGGGGGCCTCCGGTTCGAGCAGGGTCTCGATGAAGGCGGCGACGGCGGTGGGCGTGGGGTGGTCGAAGGTCAGCGTGGCGGGCAGCCGCAGCCCGGTGGCGGCGGTGAGCCGGTTGCGCAGCTCGACCGACATCAGCGAGTCGAGCCCGAGGTCACCGAAGGGCCGCTTGGCGCCGACCGCGCTCGTGCCCAGTACCGCTCCGGTCTCCGCGCGGACCAGGGTGAGCACGGCCTCGCCGCGGGCCTCCCCGGCCAGACCGGCGAGCGTGCGGGCCGGCAGGTCGTCCTGGGGGGCGGACACGCGTACCGGCCTCGCGACGCCGCGCATCAGCGGCACGGCGGCCGGATCGAGCGCGGCCGGGATCACGACGGGGGCCCGCACGCCGAGCGCGGCGTCGAACAGCTCCAGGCCGGTGGCGGTCGCCAGCGGCCGGACCCCGCTCCTGGCCACCCTGGTCAGGTCGGCCTCGCTGAGGTGGCCGCTGATCCCCGTGCTCTCCGCCCACAGGCCCCAGGCCAGCGACACGGCGGGCAGGCCGAGCGCGCGGCGGTGCGCGGCCAGGCCGTCGAGGTAGGCGTTGGCGGCGGCGTAGGAGGCCTGACCGGCGCTGCCGAGCGTGGCCGCGATCGACGAGTACAGCACGAACCACGCCGGCGGCCGGTCCATGGTCAGCTCGTGCAGATGGCGGGCGGCGTCGGCCTTGGGCCGCAGCACGGCCGACACCCGCTCGGGGGTGAGCGAGCCGAGCACTCCGTCGTCGACGACTCCGGCCGCGTGCACCACGGCGGTCAACGGGTGCTCCCGCGGCACGGTGGCCAGCACGCCTTCCAGGAAGTTCCGGTCGGCCACGTCACCGGCGAGGATGTCGACCCGGGCGCCGAGCGCGGCCAGTTCCTCCCGCAACTCGATCGCTCCCGGCGCGCCCGCGCCGCGGCGGCTGGTCAGGATGAGCCGCCGGGCGCCGTGGCGGGTGACCAGATGCCGGGCCAGCAGAGCCCCGAGGCCGCCGGTGCCGCCGGTGACCAGCACGGTCCCCGCGGGGTCGAGCGGCGCGCCCGCCTCTCCCGTGGTCCTGGTGAGGCGGGGCACGAGAGCTCGCCCGTCCCGCACCGCGAACTGCGGCTCGCCGGCGGGGATCGACGACGGAACGTTCCCGTCGATCAGGACGATGCGGCCCGGGTGCTCGGTCTGGGCCGACCGCACCAGCCCCCAGACGGCGGCGGCCGTGGGGTCGGCGGTCTCGCCCGGCAGGGCCGCCACCGCCCCGGACGTGCGGACCACGATCGTGCCGGGCTCGTCGAGCCGGTCGCGCAACTCGGCGAGCAGGCCGTTCACCACGTCATGGAGACCGCGCCCGTCCTGCGCCGCCTCGGTGGCGGCGGCCACCCCGCCGGTCGCGGCCAGGTCTGTCGTGGCCACGTCGATCGTGGTGGCGGTCCGCGCGGGCGGCCCGGCCGGGGCGTCGATCCATTCCACCGCGTAGAGGGCGGCCGGCCGGAGGGCGCCGGGGTCGATCGGGCGGGAGCGCAGGCCCTCGACCGACACGATCGGGGCGCCCGCGGCGTCGGCCAGCTCCACCGTCCACTCGTCGGTGCCCGCCGGGACCAGCCGGACGCGGGCGCCGGCGGCTCGCGGGCGGTGGACGCGGACTCCCCGCCAGGCGAACGGGACCAGCAGGCGGCCCGGGTCGGCGGCCAGGTGGAGGGCCGCGTCCAGCAGGGCCGGGTGCACGGTGAACCGCCCGGCGTCCTCACCGTCCTGGAGGGACACCTCGCCGTAGATCGTCTCACCGTCACGCCAGGCCGCGGTCACGCCCTGGAAAGCGGGGCCGTAGTCGAGCCCGGCCGAAGCGAGCGTCTCGTACAGGTGCTCGACGCCGAGCGGCTCGGCGTGCTCGGGCGGCCATACGCCCGTGCCGGCTTCCCGTTCGCCGTGGGCGGTCGCCAGGCGGCCGGTGGCGTTCCTGACCCAGTCGCCCTGGCCGGATCGGGAGTGGACGACGAGGTCGCCGCCGTCCAGGGCGAGCTGGAGGTCGGTGTCCCCGTCGCCCGGAATGACCACCGGGCTCTCGATGACCAGCTCGGAAAGGACGGGCAGCCCCGCCTCCGCGCCGGCGCGCAGCGCGAGGTCGACCAGGGCGGTGCCGGGCAGGACCGTGGTGCCGGCGATGGCGTGGTCGGCGAGCCACGGGTGGGTGCGCGTGGAGAGCCGGCCGGTGAGCAGCACGCCTCCGCCGGCGAGGTGGACGACGGCGTTCAGCAGCGGATGGTCGTGTGTTCCCGCCGCGGCCCCGTCCGGCACGTCGAGCCAGTAGCGGGAGCGCTGGAACGGGTAGGTGGGCAGGCCGGCGCCGCCCACGCCGGGAAGAAGGGCGTCCCAGTCGATTCGCCTGCCGTGAATGTGGGCGTGCCCGAGGGCGAGGAGCGCGGTGAGGTCCTCGGGCCGGTTCTTGCGCAGGACCGAGGTGACGACCCGGTCGGCGGGCAGCGATTCGCGGGCCATGCCGGACAGGACGGCGTCCGGGCCCAGTTCCAGATAGGTCGTGACGCCGGCCGCGTCCAGGGTGGTGACGGCGTCGGCGAACCTGACCGGTCGCCGTACCTGATCGACCCAGTGGTCCGGCGTGCCGACCTCACCGGTCCCTCCGGTGAGGGTGGAGACCAGCGGGATGCGCGGCGGGTGGTAGGTCACCGATTCCAGAACCCGCCGGTAGTCGGCCAGCATCGGGTCCAACCGGGCGGAGTGGAAGGCGTGGCCGACGGTGAGCCGCCGGGTCCGCCGGCCCCTGCCCGACAGGTCCGCGACGACGGCCTCGACCGCGTCCTGGTCACCGGTCACCACGATCGAGGACGGGCCGTTGACCGCGGCGATCTCCACGGTGCCCCGGATCTCGTCCTCGGTGGCCTCGACGGCCGCCATCGCGCCACCGGCCGGCAGCGCCTGCATCAATCGGCCGCGGGCCGCCACCACGCGCGCCGCGTCGGCCAGCGTCCACACCCCCGCGACATGCGCCGCCGCCAGTTCCCCGATCGAATGCCCGGCGACGTGGTCCGGCCGCACCCCCCACGACTCCAGCAACCGGAACAACCCGACCTGCAACGCGAACAGCCCCGTCTGGGTGTAGACGGTCCGGTCGATCAGACCGCCGGACCCGAACACCGCCTGACGTACCGAGACACCTTCGAGGTGCCGGTCGAGTTCGGCCACGGCCGCGTCGAACGCCTCGGCGAACACCGGGAACCGCTCGTGGAGCTCCCGCCCCATCCCCTCCCGCTGACTTCCCTGCCCGGTGAACAGATAGGCGAGCTCGCCCCCCTCGGCACCGGTCACGACCTGCGGCGAGGACTCCCCCGCCGCCAGGGCGCGCAGCCCGGCCACCAGTTCGGCGCCGTCCGACCCGACCACGACCGCGCGTTCGTCCAGCCGGGCCCTGCCGGTGGCGAGGGACCGGGCGACCGCCGCCACGTCGGACGGCTCCGCCAGGTGCGCGGCCAGCGAGGCGGCCTGGGCCCGGAGCGCCTCGGGCGTCCGCGCCGACACCACCCACGGCACCGGCCCCTCGCTCGTCCCCGCCGGCCGCGCCGTCTGCGCCGTCTGCGCCGGAGGGGACGCGGGGGCCTGTTCGATGATGACGTGCGCGTTGGTGCCGCTCACGCCGAACGCCGACACCCCCGCCCTCCGGATGCCTTCCGCGGGCCACCGACCGGCCTCGGTGAGCAGGCGGATCGTCCCCGCGCTCCAGTCGACGTGCGGCGTGGGCTCCCGCACGTGCAGCGTCCTCGGCAGCACGCCGCGCCGGATCGACTCGATGACCTTGATGACTCCGGCCACGCCGGCCGCCGCCTGGGTGTGCCCGATGTTCGACTTCACCGAGCCCAGCCAGAGTGGCCGCCGGGGGTCGCGGTCCTTGCCGTAGGTCGCCAGCAGCGCCCCCGCCTCGATCGGGTCACCGAGGGTCGTCCCCGTGCCGTGGGCCTCCAGCAGGTCGACCTCACCCGCGGACAGCCCGGCCGCCGAAAGGGCGCTTTGGATGACCCGCTGCTGTGACGGGCCGTTGGGCGCGGTGAGGCCGTTGGAGGCGCCGTCCTGGTTGACCGCCGAACCGGTCAGCACGGCCAGCACCTCGTGGCCGTGGCGCCGGGCGTCGGAGAGGCGTTCGAGGAGCAGGAACGCCGCGCCTTCGGCCCAGCCGGTCCCGTCGGCGGAGGCCGCGAAGGCCTTGACGCGCCCGTCGGGGGCCAGGCCACGTTGCCGGGAGAACTCCACGAACCCCACCGGAGACGTCATCACGGTCACGCCCCCGGCCAGCGCCAGCTCCGACTCCCCCGACCGCAGCGACCGGGCCGCGAGGTGCAGCGCCACCAGCGACGAGGAGCACGCGGTGTCCACGGTCACCGCCGGGCCCTCGAAGCCGAAGGTGTAGGCCACCCGCCCCGACGCGACGCTCATGGCCGTGCCGATCGACAGGTGGCCCTCCACGGCCGCCGGGACGGACGGCAGCCGCGCCGCGTAGTCCTGGCCGTTCATCCCGGCGAACACGCCCGTGCGCCCGCCGCGCCACGCGGTGACGTCGAGCCCGGCCCGTTCGAAGGCCTCCCAGGCCAGCTCCAGCAGCAGGCGGTGCTGCGGGTCGGTGGCCAGCGCCTCTCTCGGGGCGATGCCGAAGAAGCCGGCGTCGAAGTCGGCCACACCGTCCAGGAAGCCGCCGTGGCGGGTATAGGTGGTGCCGGGCCGGTCCGGGTCCTCGTCGTACAGGGCGTCGAGGTCCCAGCCCCGGTCGGAGGGGAAGGCGGTGACGGCGTCGGTGCCGTCCTCCAGCAGCCGCCACAGGTCCTCGGGTGACCGGACGCCGCCGGGGAACCTGCAGGCCATGCCGATGACGGCGATCGGCTCGGTCTGTTCTCGCTGGACCTGGTCGAGCCGTCGCCGGGTGTCGTGCAGTTCGGTGGAGACCCGCTTGAGCAGGTGCCTGATCTGGTCGTCGCTCATGTGTCGTCTGTCCAAAGGTCAGGAGATGCCGAGGGTTCGGGTGATGAAGTCGACCAGTTCGTCGTCGCCCGCCGGCGCGAGGTCGGGCCCGCCGTCCCAGGCGGCGGCCAGGGAGCGCAGCCGGGCGGCGGCGGCCTCCCGCTCGCGCGGGGTCGCCTCGGCCGTGGCCAGCTCCTCGATGCGGTCCAGCAGGCCGGTCGCGGCGGGCGCGGCGGGCGCGAGTTCGGTCAGCAGGTAGGCGGCCAGCGCCTCGGGGGTCGGGTGGTCGTACACCATGGACGGCGGCAGCCGCAGGCCCGTCGCGGCGCCGAGCCGGTTGCGCAGCTCGACCGAGGTGAGCGAGTCGAAGCCCTGGTCGCGGAAGTTCGCCCGGGGGTCGACGGCGTCGGCCGAGGAGCGCCCCTGCACGGCGGCGACCTGCGTGCGGACCAGCCGCAGCACCGTCCGGTGGCGGTCGGCGCCGCCGAGCCCGGCCAGCCGGGCGGCCAGGTCCTCCTCCACGACGGCCTGCGGGGCGCCGGCGTGGGCCTCCTGGAGTTCGCTGACCAGGGAACGGGGACGGGTGGCGAAGAGGGTGGCCCAGTCGGCGTCGGCGATGACGACGTCGACCTCGCCGCGGTCCAGCGCCCGGCCGAGAGCGGTGATCGCGGTCTGCGGATCCATGCCGCGCAGGCCGTGGCGGGCGAGCGCACGGCCGGCCTCGGAGCCGGCGATGCCCGCGCCGGCCCAGTGGCCCCAGGCGATGGAGGTGGCGGGCAGGCCCTGGGCGTGGCGGCGGGCGGCCAGCGCGTCCAGGTAGGCGTTGCCGGGCGCGTAGTTGGCCTGCCCCGGCACGCCGCACACGCCGGCCAGCGAGGAGAACAGGACGAACGCGGTCAGATCGAGGTGGCGGGTCAGTTCGTCCAGGTGGCGGGCGCCGCCCGCCTTGACCCGCAGCACGTGTTCGGCCCGGCCCGGCGTGAGGTCGGTGATCACGCCGTCGTCCAGGACGGCGGCGGCGTGGAAGACGGCGGTCAGCGGCCGGTCGTCCGGGATCGCGTCCAGCACCCGCTGGAGCGCGGCCCGGTCGCCGACGTCGGCGGCGGCGAAGGTGACCTCGGCGCCCTGCGCCGCGAGACGGTCGCGGAGCTCGGCCGCGCCGGGGGCGTCCGCGCCGCGCCTGCCGACCAGCAGCAGGTGCCGCACGCCGCGTCCGGCCAGCAGCCCCGCGAGGTGGCCGCCGAGCGCGCCGGTGCCGCCGGTCACCAGGACCGTCCCGGTCGTCGTCCACGGAGTGCCCTCCGGTGGCTCGGGTGGCGGGGTGGTCCGGGCCAGGCGGCGGGCGTACCGGCCGGAGTCGCGGATCGCGATCTCGTGCTCGGGGCCGCCGAGGGCGTCGGCGAGGCGGTCCCAGTGGGCCGGTCCCGCGTCGGCGGGCAGGTCGGCGAGGCCGCCCCAGTTCTCCGGGCTCTCGGCGGCGGCGATCGCGGCGAGGCCCCACAGCAGCGCCTGCGCCGGCTCGGGCGGCGTGTCGCCGAGGCCGGTCGACACGGCGTTCCTGGTCACGTACCAGACGGGCGCGGCCAGGCCCGCGTCGTGCGCGGCCTGCAGAAGAGCCAGATTCGTCTTGTACGCCCATGGCAGGTCTTCGCGGGCGTCCACGCCGGAGTCGGCGAGCAGGGACAGCACCCCGGTGACCGGCCCGGCCGCGGCCAGTCGCGGGGCCAGTTCCTCCCGGCCCTCGTGGGTGACGGTCAGCCTGACGGTCTCGCCTCCCCGGCGCTCCAGCGCCCGTTCGGCGGCGTCCCCGGTGGCGTCCCCGGCGCTCTCCGGGACGACCACCAGCCATCTGCCCAGTCCCGTTGCGGCGGGGAGGTCGGGCAGGTGCCGCCACACGACCTGGAGCCGCCAGGCGTCGGCGCCGTGGGGTTGTCCGGCCTGGGCGGGCCTGGTGGCGTCGAGCCAGAAGCGCTCGCGCTGGAAGGCGTACAAGGGGAGCTCGACCCGGCCGGCGCCGGGCAAGACCGCCTCCCAGTCGATCCGCCGGCCGTGGACGTGGGCGTGGCCGAGCGCCAGCAGCGCGGTCGTCTCCTCGGGCCGGTCCTTGCGCAGGACGGGGACGACGACCCGGTCGGCGGGCAGCGATTCGCGGGCCATGCCGGACAGGACCGCGTCGGGCCCGAGTTCGATGAACGTCGTGACGTTCGCGGCGTCGAGGGTGATGACCGCGTCGGCGAACCTGACGGGTTCCCGTACCTGACGGACCCAGTGGTCCGGCACGGTGACATCGCCGGCCTGGCCGGTGAGGGTGGACACCAGCGGGATCCGCGGCTCGTGGAAGGCCACCGATTCCAGAACCTGGCGGAACTCCGCGAGGATCGGGTCCAGCATCCTGGAGTGGAAGGCATGGCTGACCGTCAGCCGCCGCGCGCGCCGGCCCCGCTCGGTGAACTCCGCGACGAGGTCGCCGATCACGTCCTCGTCGCCGGTGATCACGACGGAGGACGGGCCGTTGACCGCGGCGATCTCCACGTCGTACGGGACCTCGCTCTCGGTGATCTCGACGGCGGCCATCGCACCCCCCTCCGGCAGCGACTGCATCAGCCGGCCGCGTGCCGCGACGACCCGCGCCGCGTCCGGCAGCGTCCACACCCCCGCGACATGCGCCGCCGCCAGCTCCCCGATCGAATGCCCGGCGACGTGGTCCGGCCGCACCCCCCACGACTCCAGCAACCGGAACAGAGCGACCTGCAACGCGAACAACCCGGTCTGGGTGTAGAGGGTCTGATGCAACAACCCCCCGGAACCGAACACCACGTCTTTCAACCGCACCCCGCCGAGATGACGATCCAGCTCGGCGACGGCCGCGTCGAACGCCTCGGCGAACACCGGGAACCGGTCGTACAGCTCCCTGCCCATGCCCTCCCGCTGGCTGCCCTGCCCGGTGAACAGGTACGCGAGGCCCCTGCCCGCCCGGCCGGTGACCACCGAGGCCGACGGCTCCCCCGCCGCCAGCGCCCGCAGCCCCGCCACCAGGTCGTCGCGATCTCCGACGACCACCGCGCGTTCGTCCAGCACCGCGCGGTGGCGGGCCAGGGAGTGGGCGGCGTCGGCGAGGCCGAGATCGGGCGTGAGGAACTCGGCCAGCCGGCCGGCCTGCGCCCGCAGCCCGGTGAGGGTCCGGCCCGAGACCACCCACGGGACGGCCCCGGCCGGTCGTCCCGGCGAGGTGGCGGAGCCCGGCGCAGGGGCGTGCCCGAGAACGACGGGGGCGCCGGAGCCCGGCGCGGCCGGGGCCTGCGTGGCCGTGGGCGTCGCGGCGGCCGGGGCCTGTTCGACGATCACGTGGGCGTTGGTGCCGCTCACGCCGAAGCTCGACACGGCCGCGCGGCGGACCACCTCCGCCGGCCAGGGGCGGGCCTCGGTCAGCAGTTCCACCTCGCCCGCCGACCAGTCGACGTGCGGAGACGGTTCGTCCACGTGCAGCGTGCGCGGGAGCAGTCCGTACCGGATCGCCTGCACGACCTTGATCACGCCGCCCACGCCGGCGGCGGCCTGGGAGTGGCCGATGTTGGACTTCAGCGAGCCCAGCCACAACGGGCGGCCCGGCTCGCGGCCCTGACCGTAGGTGGCCAGCAGCGCGCCCGCCTCGATCGGGTCGCCGAGGGTGGTGCCGGTGCCGTGCGCCTCCATCAGGTCGACCTCGTGCGCCGCCAGCCCCGCCGCGTCCAGCGCGCGGCGGATGACGCGCTGCTGGGCGGGGCCGTTGGGGGCGGTGAGCTGGCTGCTGCGGCCGTCCTGGTTGACGGCGCTGCCCCGCAGCAGGGCCAGCACCCGGTGGCCGTGCCGCCGGGCGTCGGAGAGGCGTTCGAGCGCCAGCAGCCCGGCGCCCTCGGCCCAGGCCGTGCCGTCGGCGGCGCGCGCGAAGGCCTTGATCCGGCCGTCGGCGGCCAGGCCGCGCTGGCGGGAGAACTCGATGAACATCCCGGGCGCCGCCAGCACGGTCGCGCCGCCGGCCAGGGCGAAGGAGCACTCCCCCAGCCGTAGCGACTGCGCGGCCAGGTGCAACGCCACCAGGGACGACGAGCACGCCGTGTCGACGGTCACCGCCGGGCCTCCGAAGCCGAAGGTGTAGGCGAGCCGTCCCGAGGCCACGCTCGTGGTGTTACCGGTCAGCACGTAACCGTCGGTGCCGCGGGCGGGCGGATGGTGCAGGCTGGGTCCGTACTCCTGGGAGATGACCCCGGCGAACACGCCGGTGTCGCCGCCGCGCAGCGCGGCCGGATCGATGCCGGCGTCCTCCAGGGCCTGCCACGCCGTCTCCAGCAGCAGCCGCTGCTGCGGATCGATCGCCAGCGCCTCCCTCGGCGGGATGCCGAAGAACTCCGCGTCGAAGTCGCCGGCGTCGTACAGGAAGCCGCCGTCCCTGACGTAGGAGGTGCCGCGATGCCCGGGGTCGGGGTGGTAGAGGCCGTCGAGGTCCCAGCCCCGGTCGGCGGGGAACGGCCCGATGGCGTCCCGCTCCTCGACCACCACCCGCCACAGGTCGCCGGGCGAGGCGATCCCGCCGGGCAACCGGCACGCCATGCCGACGATCGCGATCGGCTCCCTGGCGGCCGACTCGACGGCCTCCAGCTTCTGCCGGGTCTGGCGCAGCTGGTGGGTCACCCGGTTGAGGTAGGTGCGGAGTTTCTCTTCGTCGGACATGTGCGGGGTGCCCTTCACGAAAGACGCAGTTCGTTCTCGATGAGCTCGAAGAGCTCGTCGTTCGTCGCCCCGTCGATCTCACCGTCGAACTCGGGGCCGGTGTCTGGTCGGAATTCCTGCTCGGTGTGCGGATCCGGGTCCGCCGGCTGCTCGGGGAAGATCCGTTCCCCGAGGTACGCGGCCACGGCCAGTGGGGTCGGAAAGTCGAAGACGAGCGTCGATGGCAGCCGCAGCCCGGTCGCCCGCTCCAGCCGGACGCGCAGCTCGACGCTGCTGAGCGAGTCGAACTCGCCGTCCAGGAAGCCCCTGTCCGGCGGCACGGCCGAGATGTCGGTGTGGCCGAGCACGGCCGCTCCCGTCGTCTGGACCAGCTCGATCAGCCGGTCGAGCCGTCCGGGTTCGGAGCGGCCGAGCAGCTCGGTCACCAGCGCGTGGTGCGCCGGGTCCGGCGTCTCGGGTGCGGTCGCCGTCTCACCGGGCCCGGGGACGAGGGTCCCGCTCGCGTGCCGCACCCAGGGGCCGGCGGCGGACCGGCGGGAGTGCACGGTCACCGTACGGTGTCCCTCACCGCCGTCCGCGCCCACCAGCACCTGCACCTGTGCCGCCGCCGGCAGGGGCGTCTCCACGGTGAGCTCCCTGAGGAGCAGGAGGCCCGCCCGGCGCGCGGCGTGCGCGGCCAGGCCGGCGGCGTCTGCGTCGGGCTCTGATTCGGGCAGCCGGCCGGTGTGGACGGTGGAGCCGTCCGCCAGGTCGATCTCGGTGGTCAGCACCGGGTGGCCGGTGGCGCCCGTCCCGGCGGAGGGGGCGGGGGTCAGCCAGAAGCGGCTGCGCTGGAAGGCATAGGTGGGCAGGCCGGCGGGAGGCGCGCCCGTGTCCGCCACGCCGGCGCGCCAGTCGACGCGCACTCCGGCGGTGTGCAGCTCGGCCAGGGCGGTGCGGAAGGCGAGCGGTTCCGGCCGGCCGCCCCGGGACGCCGCCGTGACCAGGAGGTTCTCGTTGGAGCCGAGGATGTCCAGGGCGAGGGAGGTGAGCGCCCCGCCGGGACCCGCCTCCAGGTAGTCGGTGACGCCGAGCGAGCGGAGCGTCTCCACGCCGTCGCGGAACCGGACCGCCCGCCGGATGTGCCCGGCCCAGTAGCCGGGGTCGCGCACCTCGTCCCCGGCCAGGCCGCCGGACACGTTCGAGACGAGCGGCAGGCGCGGCGCGGCGAAGCTCACCCGCTCGGCGACCTTCAGGAACTCCGCGAGGACCGGGTCCATGTGGGAGGAGTGGAAGGCGTGGCTGACCTGGAGCGGAGTGGCCTGGCGGCCCCGCTCGCGCCACCGGGTCACCAGTTCGGCGACGGCGTCGCGGTCGCCGGACACCACGACCGAGTCCGGGCCGTTGACGGCGGCGAGGTCCACGGTGCCTCCGATCTCGTCCTCGGTGCCGCGCAGGGCGGCCATCGCGCCGCCGGCGCGTGCCGACTGCATGAGCCGGCCCCGGGCGGTGACCAGCGCCGCGGCGTCGGCCAGGGAGAACACCCCGGCGAGGTGGGCGGCGGTCAGCTCGCCGATCGAGTGCCCGATCAGATGGGTCGGCCGCAGCCCGAACGACTCCGCGAGCCGGAACAGCGCGACCTCGAAGGCGAACAGCGCGGGCTGGGTGTACTCGGTGGTGTCCAGCGCCCCCTGCCCGCCGGTGAACATGACCTCCCGGATCGGCAGGCCGAGGTGGGGGTCGAGGTGCCCGGCGACCTCGGCGAGCGCGTCGGCGAAGACGGGGAACGCGGCGGCCAGCTCCCGGCCCATCCCGGCTCGCTGGCTGCCCTGGCCGGTGAACATGACCGCGAGCCCGCCCCGGCGGGTGGCGGTCCCGCGCACCAGGCCCGGCAGGTCGGCCCCCTCCGCCAGCGCCGCCAGCGCGGCCGGCCCGTCCTCGTGCGGGTCGCCGAGCAGCACCGCCCGGTGCTCGAAGAGCGCACGGCCGGTGACCAGGGTCCGGGCGAGCCCGGTGGTGTCGGGGTCGCCGGCCAGCCACTCGCTCAGCCGGGCCGCCTGGGCGCGCAGCGCCCGCTCCGACTTGGCCGAGAGCACCAGCGGCCCGCCGGGGCCGGTGATGTCGCGAGGCTCCGGTTCCGGGGCCTGCTCCAGGATCAGGTGGGCGTTGGTGCCGCTGATGCCGAAGGAGGAGACGGCGGCGCGGCGCGGGCGGCCGGTCCGCGGCCAGGGGGTCGGCTCGGTGAGCAGCGCCACCTCGCCCGAGGCCCAGTCGACGTGGGGTGAGGGCCGGTCCACGTGCAGGGTCGCCGGAAGGGCGGCGTGCCTAATGGCCTGCACCATCGCCACCAGGCCGGTGACTCCGGCCGCCGCCTGGGTGTGACCGAGGTGGGATTTGGTCGAGCCGAGCAGCAGGGCCTTCTCGCGGTCCTGCCCGTAGGTCGCCAGGATCGCCCCCGCCTCGATCGGGTCGCCGAGGGTGGTTCCGGTTCCGTGGGCCTCGACCGCGTCGACGTCGCCGGGACCAAGCCCGGCCGAGGCGAGCGCGGCCCTGATCACCCGCTCCTGCGACGGGCCGCTCGGCGCGGTCAGGCCGTTGGAGGCACCGTCCTGGTTGATCGCGCTTCCCCGGACCACCGCCAGCACGGGATGACCCGCACGCCGCGCCGCCGACAGGGGCTCCAGCAGGACCAGCCCCACCGCCTCGGCCCACGCGGTGCCGTCGGCGGCGGCGGCGAACGGCTTGCACCGGCCGTCCGGGGCCAGCCCGCCCTGGCGGCTGAACTCGGTGAACATGCCCGGCGTGGACATGACCGCCGCGCCGCCGGCGACCGCCCGGTCGCACTCGCCGCGCCGCAGCGCCTGCACCGCCAGGTGGACGGCCACCAGCGACGACGAGCACGCCGTGTCGATGGTGATCGCCGGTCCCTCAAGCCCGAGGGTGTAGGAGATGCGGCCCGACGCCACGCTGGTCAGGGTGCCGGTGAGGGCATGGCCCTGGTAGTCGTCGGGGGTCTCGTGCAGACGGGGGCCGTACTCCTGCGGGGTGACGCCGACGAACACCCCGGTACGGCTGCCGCGCTGCGCCGAGGGGTCCATCCCGGCCCGCTCGTACAGCTCCCACGCCGCTTCCAGCAGCAGCCGCTGCTGCGGGTCCATGACCGCGGCCTCCCGGGGGCTGAGCCCGAAGAAGGCGGCGTCGAACCGGTCGGCGTCGTGCAGGAACCCGCCGGAGCCGGTGACCGAGCCGCCGGCGCCGCGCAGCCGGGCCAGGTCCCAGCCCCGGTTGCCGGGGAATCCCGTGATGACGGCCTGGTCGGCGGACAGGACCCGCCACAGCTCCTCGGGGGTGTGCGCGCCGCCGGGCCAGCGCCCGCTCATGGCGACGACGGCGATCGGCTCCTCGCTCGCCGTGACGACGGCCTCCTCCCGCCGTGCGGCGCCGGACAGGTGGGCGGCGACGGCCCGGACCGTCGGGTGGTCGTAGACGAGGGAGGAGGACGGCCTGCGGCCGGTGGCGTCGGCGAGACGCTGCGCGAACTCCACGGCCGCCGCCGAGTCGAACCCGAGGTCCTTGAAGGTCACGTCGGGGTCGACCTCATCGCCCGACGCGTACCCGAGGACGAGCGCCGCGCTGGCGGCCACGATCTCAAGGAGCGCTTCCGGCCCGGCCTCGGCGGCGGTGGCCGCCACGGCTTCGGCCGCGGCTTCGACGGTTTCAACGGCTGCGGCGGCTGCGGCGGAGATCTGGGCTTCGTGCCCGGCGGCGGGCGCGTGGGGCGTGATCCACAGACGGCGGCGCTGGAAGGGGTAGGTGGGCAGGTCGACGAGGCGGGCGTCCGGGCCGATCAGCCCGGCCCAGCCGACGGCGCCACCCGCGCAGTGGAGGCGCCCGGCGGACAGCAGCAACTGCCGCAGCCCGCCGTGGTCGCGGCGGAGGGTCCCGACGGCGACCACGTTCTCGGCGCTCTCCCGCACCCCGTCCACCAGCAGGGGATGCGGACTGCTCTCCACGAAGACGTCGTGCCCGTCGGCGACGGCGCTCCGCACGGCCCGATCGAACTCGACCGGCTCACGGAGGTTGCGATACCAGTACTCGGCGGTGAGCCCCGCCGTGTCGAGGGGCCCACCAGTGACGGTGGAGTAGAAGGCCACCTCAGCGGCGTGCGGGGTGATCCCGGCGAGCTCCTCCAGGAGTCGATTCCGCAGGGGTTCGACGTGCGCCGAATGCGAGGCGTAGTCGACCGGCACGGCCCGCGCCCGCACCCCCTCCGCCTGGTAGAGGGCGACCAGCTCGGCGACCGCGTCGGCGTCCCCCGACACGACGGTCGAGGCGGCCCCGTTGACGGCCGCCACCGCCAGCCTGCCCCCATGAGCGGCCAGCCGCTCGCGCACGGCGTCCACCGGCAGGAGCACCGAGGCCATACCGCCGCGGCCGGCGATCGCGGTGATGACCCGGCTGCGCAGCGCCACCACGGTGGCGGCCTGCTCCAGCGACAGGGCGCCCGCGATGTGCGCCGCCGCGATCTCTCCCTGCGAGTGCCCGATGACCGCGTCGGGGCGCACCCCGGCGGCCTCCCAGAGCCGGGCCAGCGCCACCATGACGGCGAACAGCGTCGGCTGCACCACCTCCGCCCGGTCGGCGGAAGGCGCGCCCGGACGGCCGGTCAGCAGGTCGGGCAGCCACCAGCCGGTGTGCGGGGCCAGCGCCCGCGCGCTCTCCTCGATCGACCGGGCGAAGACCGGGGACTCGCGCAGCAGCGCGACGGCCATCCCCGTCCACTGCGACCCCTGCCCGGGGAACACCAGCACGGTCCGGCCGCGCGGCCGCGCCACGTCCCGCACCAGCGCGGCCGCCTGTGCGCCCCTCGCCAGCGCACGCAGACCGTCTCTGACCTCGGCCTGGTCCCCGGCCAGCACCGCCCGGTGCCGGAACGCCGTCCGCGTCACCGCCAGGGACAGGGCGACATCCGCGTCGGCAGGAGCGCCGGGCCCGTCCAGCGTCTTCAGAACACCGGCCGCCTGGTCCCGCAGGGCCCCCTCACCGGCGCCGGACAGCACCCACGGCAGCACGCCGGATGCCGAGGCGCCGCGCTCCGCGACGGGTCCCCCGGTCCGACCCGTCTCCCCGGTCTCCCCGGTCACCCCGGTCTCACCGGTCTCCCCGGTCTTCCAGGTCTTCCAGGTCTGTCCGGCCTCCCCAGACTGCCCGGTCCGCCCTGTCTCAGCGGGAGCCTTGGGCGCTCCTGGCGCCTCGGTCACCACCACGTGGCAGTTGGTGCCGCCCATGCCGAACGAGCTCACCCCTGCCACCAGCGGGCGGTCCGGGCGGGGCCATTCCCCGCCCGACGTACGGACCCGGAGGCGGAGTTCGTCGAAGGGGATGGCGGGGTTCGGGGTCTGGTAGTTCAGGCTGGCGGGCAGGTGCCGGTGGGAGACGCTGAGGACCGCCTTGAGCAGGCCGGTGATGCCCGCCGCGCCCTCCAGATGGCCGACGTTGGTCTTGACCGAGCCGACGTGCAGCGGCTCGGCCCTACCGGCCCCCAGGGCGGCGCCGAGCGCGGCGGCCTCCACCGGGTCGCCGACCTTGGTGCCGGTGCCGTGGAGCTCGACGTACTGCACGTCGGAGGGGTCGGCGCCCGCGCGCGTGACGGCCTGCCGGACGACCTCCGCCTGCGCCTGCGGGTCGGGCACGGTCAGGCCGGAGGTGTGGCCGTCGTGGTTCACCGCCGACCCCGCGATCAGGGCGTGCACGCGGTCGCCGTCTTCCCGGGCCTGGTCGAGCGTCTTGAGGACCAGCGCGACGCCGCCCTCTCCCCGCACATATCCGTTCGCCCGGGCGTCGAAGGTGTGGCACCGCCCGTCCGGCGACAGCGCGCCGAACCTGCCGGCGGCCACGGCGCCGTCGGTGCCGATGTTGAGGTGGACGCCCGCCGCGATGGCCACCGCCGACTCGCCCGACCTCAGGCTCTCCGCGGCCAGGTGCACCGCCACCAGCGACGACGACTGCGCCGAGTCGACCGTCAGGCTCGGCCCGCGCAGCCCCAGCAGGTGCGAGACCCGGTTGGCCATAAGCCCCCGGTTGAGCCCGGTCAGGGTGTGCCGGCTCACGGCGGCCGGGCCGCCGCGGGCGACGAGGGCGGCGTAGTCGGCCGCGATGGCCCCGACGTAGACACCGGCCGAGGTCGCGGCGAGGCGGGCCGGCGGGATCCTGGCGTCTTCCAGCGCCTCCCAGGCCAGTTCCAGGACGAGCCGCTGTTGCGGATCCATCTCCGCCGCCTCACGCGGGGAGATGCCGAAGAACTCGGGGTCGAACCCGTCGAGCTCGTCGAGGAACCCGCCGAACCGGGGCGCGTCCGGCGCCTCCTCCCACCGCCCCTCAGGAGGCGCGGTGATCGCGGAGCGCGCGTCTCGCAGCAGCTCCCAGAACGCCGCCGGATCGGGCGCCTGCGGCAACCGGCAGGCGATCCCGACGACGGCGACGGCGACCGATCTGGAACGGCCCACACTCATTTTCGCTCCACATTAAGAACCGGCGGCAAGCTCTTAAAAGATTCGCCAACCGACCCCTAATGCAGTACCCCTAAAAACCCCTAAGTGAGGTCAGTCCAAAAACACCGGAAGATCGGCCCGGCGCGACACGCCGAGCTTTCGGTATATGCGGGTGAGATGCTGTTCGACGGTACTCACCGTGACGAAAAGCACCCCGGAGATCTGCCGGTTGGTCTGCCCCCGCGCGGCCAGCGTGGCCACCCGCCGTTCGGCCTCGCTCAGGTCGGCCCCCGGCGACGGCGGCGGGACGGGCCGCTCCTGTGGTGAGGCACCGCACGACCGCAGAAGCTGCCGCGACCGCCGCTCCGCCGCACGGGCCCTCGGCCCGTCCTCCAGCTGGGAGTACGCCCATCCCGCGTCGGCCAGGGCGTGTGCCAGTTCGAGCGTGTCCTGGACGAGCTGGAGCGTCTCCACCGCCTGCTCCAGCGCCTCCGGCCGTTCCCTCAGGGGCAACGTGAGGGCCCGCAGGCGCAGGGCGATCCCCCATGTACGGGTGTGTTCCGCGCCGGCCGATCGGCCCTCGGCCAGTTGCTCCTCGGCCAGTCGCCGCGCCTCACCTGTGCGGCCGAGCTGGAGCAGCGCGCGCACGGCGCCGAGCCGCCACGCGACGACGCCCGGGAGGTCGATCCCCCAGCCACGCATCAGATCGCCGCAGGCCAGGAAGTCGGCCAGGGCGTCCTCGGCCGCGCCCGCGGCCAGCCGGTAGGTGCCTCGCGCGCTCAGGTAGTGCAGCCCGACCGGCGTCTGGAACATGGCGTCCAGAACCGGCACGGCCAGGTAGCGCGCGGCGTCCTCGAGCTTGCCGAGGGCGGTCTTGGCCATCGTCATGGCCGCCAGCGGCGTCCCGAGCGCCACCCCCCACGCCTCCATCGGCAGGTGGGAGAAGGCGTTGCGGGCGCACCGCTCGGCGTCCTTGACCCTGCCCTGACGGATCGCCGTCTCGGCCCTGATGGCGGCGAAGGCCCCCTGCCAGTAAGGATCGCAGTGGCTGGTGGTCTGCTCCAGCAGTGGTTCGCACCAGCGGGCGGCCAGGTCGGCGCGGTCGGCGTACACGAGCGTGGCCAGCGCGGAGACCAGCGACTCCAGCCCGGGCTCTCCCATCGGGCACGCTCGAAGCACCTGATCGGCCCGCGCGACCGCCGCGGCCGAGTCGTGCCCGGCGAAGAAGGCCGCCAGCACGCTCAGCCCTTCCAGGCCGGTGCCGACCTCGAACGAGACGGCCGGGGGCGGCGCGGACACCAGCCCGGACAGCCCCGGATACCAGCAGCGCACCCAGTCGGCCAGTTCCGGGAACGATCCAGCGTCGCGGAACTCTCGCAGATGGCGCTCGGCCTCGTGGGTGCGCCCGCGTAACAGCATCAGCCGTACTGACGACGCGGTGACGACCTCCGGACGCGACCGGCCGAGAAATTCGTCGATGATCGTGGCGATTTTCGCCGACATCTGCTCGTCCCCGGACGCGTCCGCGAATAACTCACGGATCAATTCGAGCGGTTCCGCCCGCCGATCTATTTCGAATCGATGGTCCACAGA
Source organism: Sphaerisporangium sp. NPDC004334 (assembly GCF_053602655.1). Taxonomy (NCBI): domain Bacteria; kingdom Bacillati; phylum Actinomycetota; class Actinomycetes; order Streptosporangiales; family Streptosporangiaceae; genus Sphaerisporangium; species Sphaerisporangium sp. NPDC004334. The sequence goes on along the minus strand of NZ_JBSGDZ010000001.1, from coordinate 362,381 downwards.
TTTCATTTGAGGCTCCGCCGGAAGATGCAGCAGCGGTCGACCGGCCACAAAGGTCAACGCCCTTCTCCGGCCGCCGTCCCCGTCGTCCGCGAGCCGAGATCAGCGCCGGCCGTCAAGCCGCGCCAATTACCTGCATTTCCTACTAGGTAACCATAAAACTGGACCATCGTCAAGAACGGCCCACCACCGGCTGCCGCCCCGGTTCGGGATCGAGCGGCAGGCCGACGGCAGCGCCGAGAGGACGACCGTTTCCTTGTCGGCACCATCTCCACCCCCGCCCCAGGACACCCCCCACTCCGAGCGGTGCCGGCGGGTGTGGATGTGGGGCGTGGGGATTCAGGGAGCGACGGGGGCGATGCCCGTGAGGGTGGGGCGGATCCTGTTGACGGAGCCGTCGGAGGCGAAGGTCATCGCGTCGATGCACACCTCCCGGTGTGTGCCGTCGCCGCCGGGGATGCGGAAGCGGTGGTAGGCGATGTACCACTCGTCACGGCCGGGGACCTTGACCACCGAACTGTGGCCTGTGCCGAGGATGCCCGCGCCGGTGTCCTTGGACAGCACGGGGCTGCCGGCCGCCTTGGTGAAGGGACCCAGCGGGGACGCCGAGGTGGCGTAGTCGACGCGGTAGTCCTCGCTGCGGGTGTCGTTCTCCGAGTACATGAGGTAGTAGGTGCCGTTGCGCTTGAACACGTTGGACGCCTCGCGGAAGCTCGCCGGAGTGATCCGCGCGGGAGCGGTCGCGAACGCCGTCATGCTCGCGCTCAGCCGGGCCACCTCGGCGTTGCCCGAGCCGAAGTACAGGTAAGCGGTCCCGTCGTCGTCGATGAAGACGTCCGGGTCGATCTCCTGCTCACCGTACTGACCGGTGCTGACCAGCGGGCGGCCGAGCGCGTCGGTGAACGGCCCCGACGGGCTCGTGGACCTGGCCACGCCGATCTGCTGGCAGGCGCTGAAGTACAGCCAGTACGTGCCGTCGCGGTAGGCGATGGTGGGCGCCCACGCCCTGGCGTGGCACCAGCTCACATTCGCCAGGTCCAGCACCACGCCGTGGTCGGTCCAGTTCACCAGGTCGGGAGAGGAGTACGCCGCGAACTTCGTGGAGCCCCAGTCGGCGTAGCCGTCGCTCGTGGGGTAGATCCAGTACTGCCCGGCGAGGTAGCGCACCTGCGGGTCGGCGTTGTAGCCGGGCAGCGCGGGGTTGTGCGCGGAGGAAGCGTCGACGCGCACCAGGCGCCACTGCTGGTTGGCGCCGTTGTTGTCGGTGTACTGAGAGATCACCGCGCCCTCGGCGGTGGACCGGCCGTAGACGTCCAGCACCTTGCCGCTGTTGCGGTTGACGAGCTTGAGGTAGCCGGAATCGGTGTCGACCGGCTTGAACTGCTGGTTGGCGCCGTTGTTGTCGGTGTACTGCACGACCTTCGCCCCGTCGGCGGTCGAGCGGGCCGCGACGTCGACGACCTTCCCGCTGTGACGGGCCCGCAGCCGGTAGTAGCCGCCGCCGGAGTCGACGAACTGCCACTGCTGGCCGGTCGCGGTCCCTGTGGTGTACTGCACGATCTGGGCCTGGTCGGCGGTCGAGCCGTCCTGTACCGCGAGCGCCTTGCCGCTGGACCGCGACACCACCTGGTAGTACGCCGTGGTGTCGATCGTCGCGGCGTCCGCGGGCCGCGGCAGGACCACGGCCGCGCCGAGCGCCATCGCGACCGCGACGAGAAGCCGCCACCGTCCTGTCGCTCTTCTCGCGGTGTCGCGGCGCCGGCCCGAGACGACACGACCTGGGAACCCGGTCACGGGCGCTCCTCTCCGTGCTTGGGCACCAATTACGGTCCGCACGGCGAGGGTCGTCAAGACCTTAAGAACGCTTATTTCCACACGTTCACTTCGGCCACCGGCCATTGTGGGCGGCACCACTCCGCTGATCAGCGGAAATTTCCGTCCTGTCTCGCCGACGACGTTGCCGTCTCCGCGCGATGAAGGCCGAATGTTTCATACTCATGAACCGATCTCCCGGAATTCTTTCCTGAGGCCGGGAGGAGAGGTGTCCTGGCGCACACGGCGTCGTCGGCGCGGACGGTCGACGGCGAACCGATTCGACGCCGGACGGTGAAAGTTTCATGCCGACGCGCCGGCGGTGGCCGGGGTCGCTCGCCCTGGCCACGTGCGCGAGCGGCGGGTCATCCCCCCGCGAGGGCCCGTGACGCCGGAAGGGCCCGTCCTTGACAGGCGTCGTCACGGTCATATTTGCTCCGCTGCACCGTCGCCTCCGGCCACCAGAAAGAAGGGAGAAGCGATCGCGCGGCGTTGGTGAGCAGGACACCTCAGAACCTGGTGAGAGGTCTTATGCGTCGCCGGGCCGGTCGATTATCGGCCGGCAGGACACGGCGCGCGGCGTCGGTTCGGTATTCACCGAGTCGGGGACGAACTCCGATCGGCCGGCGCCCCCACCACCGGAAAGGTGGAGGAAATCACTTCCCCTGTTCCGTGTGCCACCATGACAACGGCAAAGGAATTCGCGTGATGTCGAGGAAACGGTCACTCCTCACCGCCGTCGCGGCAGCGGCACTGCTCGTCCTGACCACGTCGGCGCAGATGGCGCTGGGTGACAGCGCCTCCACACCGGCCACAGGACAGAGCGTTCTCGCCGCCACCGCGGGATGCGGAAAGACTCCGACGCTGAGAAGCGGCAACCAGTCGATCACCTCCAGCGGGAAGAACCGCAGCTTCATCCTGCGGATTCCCGACAACTACAACAACAACAATCCCTACCGGCTGGTCTTCGGGTTCCACTGGAACGGCGGAACCGCCAATGACGTCGACTCGGGCGGAACCAGCGGCTATCCCTGGTCGTACTACGGGACCAGGGCGCTGTCGAACAACACCGCCATTTTCGTCGCGCCCCAGGGCATCAACAATGGCTGGGCCAATTCCGGCGGCGAGGACACCACCTTCGTCGACGACATGATCCGGCGCATCGAGTCGGACCTGTGCGTCGACACCTCCCAGCGCTTCGCCATGGGCTTCAGCTACGGCGGCGGCATGAGCTACTCGCTCGCCTGCAACCGGGCGACGGTCTTCCGCGCGGTGGCGGTGTACTCCGGCGGGCAGCTCAGCGGGTGCAGCGGCGGCACCGAGCCCATCGCCTACATCGGGCTGCACGGCCTGCGGGACCCGGTGCTGAACATCTCCAACGGCCGGTCGCTGCGCGACAGGTTCGTCAGGAACAACGGCTGCACGGCGCAGAACCCGCCCGAGCCGGCGCAGGGCAGCCTGACGCACATCGTCACGTACTACTCGGGGTGCCGGGCCGGGTATCCGGTCGCGTGGGCGGCGTTTGACGCCGGTCACACCCCCAACCCCGTGGACGGCAAGTCCGGCGACCTCGAACCCGGAGAGAACTCCTGGACCCGGCCCGTGGTGTGGAACTTCTTCACCCAGTTCGGAAGCGGCACCAACCCCACGCCGACGCCGACGCCGACCCCCACGGTCACCCCCACGGGCAACCCGCCGGCGACGGGCGCGCTCAAGGGTGTGGCGTCGGGCCGGTGCCTGGACGTCAACGGCGCCTCCCAGGCCAACGGCGCGCAGGCGCAGATCTGGGACTGCAACGGCGGCGCCAACCAGAACTGGGCCTCCACCAGCGCCGGTGAGCTGCGGGTCTACGGCAACAAGTGCCTGGACGTCAACGGCGCCGGCACCGCAGACGGGACCAGTGTGATCATCTGGGACTGCAACGGGCAGAACAACCAGAAGTGGCGCCTCAACTCCGACGGCACCATCACCGCCGTCGGCGCCGGCAAGTGCCTGGACGTCAACGCCGCCGGCACCGCCAACGGCACCAAGGCCCAGATCAGATCCTGCAACGGCCAAAGCAGCCAGAAGTGGACCAGGGCCTGACGGCATCGGACCGACGTGCCGGTCCTCCGCCGGCGGCATCCGATTGAGGGTGCCGCCGGCGGCCGGTGACGGCTCGCGCGCGACCTCCGGCCCGGAGCGCGCCCCGAGCCGAGCTTCGCCCATCGTGAAGCGGGGACGCGCTCCGGGTCAGGTCCACCAGTTCCCGGCGACCTCGACGCCCTCGCTGTCGATGGCCTCGTGCCACACCGGGTCGCGCAGCAGCCGCGCCTCCCAGGCCCGCACGATGCCGTCCGGTCCCGTGACCGCGTCCTGCCGGGACGGATGCAGGAACAACTCGCTCGTGCCCTCGGGGAGGGCCGCGAGCCGGCGGAGGTAGTCGTCCCGGAGCCGCTCGTAGGAACCGAGCTCGTGTGCCGTGCGCGGGTTGGTCGCGATCGTCTGCGGGATGGAAACGCCCAGCGCGTCGGCCATGGCGACGGCGCGCTCGTGCTCGGCCGCGAGCGGCGGCGGGAGCGGCCCGCCGACGTACGGCTCCGGGTCGCGGGGCAGCCGGAAGGCCAGGCCGTGGCGCGCGCACCACTCCAGCGTCTCGGCCAGCCACGATCGGCCGTGCAGGCCGTAGAGGGTGCCGGCGTGGGAGTCGGCCCCTTCGGGCGGCAGCCCCCGCTCGCGCATCCACCGCAACTGCGCGTCCGCCTCCGCGATGACGTCGCCGGTCTCGCCGCGGGCCCCGAGCACGAACGGGTCGTCACTGAGCGTCCCGTCCGCGTCGGCCAGGCTCGCCGCGCCGGCGAGCGGCCGCCAGCGCGGGATGCCCCGCTCGCTGGTGAGCGTCACGTGCACCCGCGGCACGACGCCGAGCCGGCGGACCTCGCTCGCCGCCCGTTCGGCGGCGGGCGAACAGCAGATGAGCGTCGTCGCACTGACGTGCCCCTCGGCGAGCAGCGCGGCGATGACCTCCGTGGTCCCGGGCTCACGGCCGAGGTCGTCCGCCGTGATCACGACGCGGCGGGTCATCGGGTCCCCTCCGCGGCGGACCCGTCCACCGGACCGGCGGACGGCGTCCCGGCGGCGGGCGGCGGCTCGATCGGCACCGAGATGAACCGCGCCGCGACCGCGCCGGCCGCCGTCAGCGCGAACGGGTACACGCACAGGTACACCCGGAACGCCATCCCGGTGCTGGTGCCGGGATCATCGCCGGAGTTGTAGCCGAAGAACACTCCCAGCGACGTGAGCGCCAGTCCGGTCACGATCCCGTTGAGCCGGGTGAAGAAGCCGAACGCGGACAGGAACAGCCCTTCGCGATGCTGCCCGTTGCGACTCGCGTCGGCGTCCAGCACGCGCGCGACGATGAGGTCGTTGGTCGCGAGCATCCCCGACCACCCGGCCCCGACGAGCACGCCCGCGGCGATCGCCGTGACCAGGTCCGTGGCGAAGAACAGGGCCGCGAAGCCGGCGGCGAGGACGGCGAAGGCGAGCCGCCAGGTCCACAGGGCGCCGCGGCGTGCCACGACGCGCGTCCACACCGCGAGGCCCCCCGCCGAGACCAGGATGACGACGCCCTGGAGGAACAGGGCGTTGCCGACCGGGAGCCCGAGTGAGTACCGCACGTACAGCTGGACGCCCGACAGGACCAGGGCCATGGCGATCCCGTAGCAGGCGCCGGTGAGCCCGACCGTCCAGAACAGCGGTTCACGCACGATCGACCACAGGCTGCGCAGCAGCATCGGCCGCTCTCGCGTCGAGTAGCGCGGATTCTCGCGCGCGCCCAGCGCCATGAACACGATGACGGCCAGCGCCACCACGCCGTAGATGACCGCCGTGGTCTGGAACCCCCTCGGTGGACCGCTCGGTGCCGAACACCTGCGTGGTGAGCAGCGGGGTGACCGCGAGCGAGATCACCAGACCGGCACCGCGCAGCGAGGCGGGCGCGGAGAAGAACGCGATCATGCACGCCGTGAGCATCGGCGCGCCGACGAGCAGCCACGGCCGACGCCGGCCGAACCGGCTTCGCGTACGGTCCGACAGGTGACCGAGCAGCGGGTTGTCGAAGGCGTCGATGACCGCGTAGACCACCATGACCACGCCGTAGGCGCGGACGTCCAGCCCCAGGATGTCGACGTAGTAGAGGATCATCGACCCCTTGATCATGCTGATCGGGATCGAGGTGCCGAACATCCCGGCGGCGTACCGCCACGCGGGCGTCCGCCCCGGGGTGGGGTCCGTACCGGAACCGGTCACACCGATCGCCCTCCTCGCCGTTCCGGCGCCGCGTGCGCGGCGTCACCCTCGCACCCGAAGCAGAACGGTAGGTGAAGCCGGCCGCCCGCGACACCCCCTCAGCCCCGGCACAGCACCAGACACTCCCCCAGGATCGCCAGTCGCCGACTCCCTTCCCCACGGCCGCCGAGGCCCTTCCCACACGGTCACCAACGTCCATGAGGACTCATCCATAGGCGCGGGCAGCCGGCTCGGCCCGAGGTCAGAAAGACAGGAGTTGGAAGGTCTCCAGGGGGCGGAAGCCCATGCGGCGGTAGATCGGTTCGCCCGCGGCGCTCGAGACGAGGGCGGCCGTTCGTATGCCCCGCTCACGGGCCAGGTCGAGCGCGGCCCCGCTCATGGCGGTGCCGATGCCGCGCCCGCGATGCTCGGGCTGGGTGCCGACGAAGTACAAGGTGAGCAGGCCGTGGCTCAGCCAGGCGACGGCGGTGCCGGCGATCCGGCCGTCGTCGAGGCGGCCGGCCAGTCGGATCACCGAGCCGTCTGCGGAGAACGCCTTCTCCCGGTCCACGGCGGCGGCGATGCCGTCCGGGCGGATTCCCGAAACCCTGGCGTAGGCCGACACGAATTCCGGCAGGTCGTGGGTCTCTTCGATGTGCAGCCCGGCCGGTGTGGGCGCGATGGCGGCCCGGTCGATCGCCACCGTCATGATCGGCATACGGGCCACCTGAACCGCGCCGAGGGACACCAGGGCGTCACCCATGCCTTCGTCGCCGTCCGGACCGTCCCACCAGATCCGGGGGACGCCCGCGAGGCGGTCGCGGGCTTCGGCGAGGGCATCCCGCGGGGCACGCCCCCGCGCGCGCAGCACGCCGTTGAGGGGCGCGTGCGGCACCTCGCTCCGGTAGGTCAGCAGGTCAGGACTCCCCGGCATGCCGATGTCCCAGCCGAGGAGATACGCACGGTGCGCGGAGAGCACCGTGTCGAGCAGCGGTTCCACCCCCACGAGGGTAGCCGGACCGGCATCGGAGCCCGCGCCCCCCTGACCGGACCCGGTGAAGCACGAGCGCCTCCCGGCACAGGACCGGCGGATCGGGCCGGCGCGGCTGGGACTGGAACCCCATGGGCGCGATCGCTCCCGGCAAGGGCTCCCCGGCGAGCCACATCCGGCTGGCCAAGCTCTACATCTACCCAGGCGACCCGGTGGCCGGCCGCCGCGTGGACTACCTGGACGTACAGGACGACAGCTCGGTACGCGGCTGGCATTCGCCGGTTGACAGCGGTGACGTGAGATGTGAGATCGTCGACTCACCAATCTGGACGCTGGGATCTGTTTTGTGGGCGCGCGGTCTCGTGCGCGGTGCATTGCAGGCTCTAGCGACAGCACCGGTTCCGAGAGGTGATCTGTCGTGCCCTTTGTTCTCGCTGCCGTGATCACGGTTCTCCCCTGGCTTGTGCTCGGGCTCGTCGCGCTCGTGCGCGCCCGCCAGGAGGACATCCCCAGTGTCGTTCGGGCTCTGGCCCGATGGGGCCGCCGTTAGTCCCGGAGACGCGGAAGGGATGAGGCTTCGCAGCGGGTGGCGATCGCGGCGGCGCGGTCGCGCAGGGAGGTGCGGCCACCGCGGGGCCGGGGCTTCCGCGTCGGTGGTCCGGGACCTGGTTCCCCGGTCCCGGACCTTCGATCGGCTGCGCGCGTTCTGTCAGTCTTCGCCGCGGTAGGCGCGCAGCTCGCGGCGCGCCTGGCGGCGGCTGCGGCGGCGCTCCTCGCGGCGGAAGTAGGCCCATTCCCGGCTACCGTCGTAGCCGCCGTAAAGGACCCAGAAGAAGAAGGCGGCGCGCCAGTGACAGCCGCCCGTACGGGGGTCCAGGTCCACGGTGTCGGCGGTGATCTCGTCGGGCAGGGTGCACGGCCCGAACCGATGATCATGCACGGCACGGCAGGTCACCATCGGCGCGTCGGCGATGCGGACCCACCAGGGCCGGGTCTTGTCGGTCTTGCTCATACGGTCACCTTTCGGCTCCGTGACGCCCCGGGCTGGGGCTGTCACAAGACCGGATGCACCGTGATCACCTCCGACGTCGCGCCCGACATATCAGGACCGCAAGCGTCATCGCCGCTCGAAGCTCCTGATCTCCACGCTACCGCGCGCCACAGAGGCGCTCGCGTGATCGAAACCGGATCGACGAGGCGGCACGGCCGGCCGAGGCGCGGCGTCGCGGCCGCGTCACGGCCGGGCCGCGTCACGTCCGGGCCGCGTCACGGCCGGATCGTGACACCCACATAGATGGGCGGCGGCAGAGCGTCCCGATCACCCGTTTGGGGCGTCCTGCGGCGATCTGGGACAGGATGAGACGGTGACCTCAGCCCGCCGTGCCTTCTGGGAGCAGCACGCCTGCCTGCCCCTCACCCTCGACGCCGACGTCAGCGACATCCTGCGGTACCGCCGCCCGGGGGGTGCGTACGTGTGCGTCAACGTCGGCTACGCGCCGCACTCGCGCGAGGATTCGCTCTCTTATATCGACCATTTCACCCGCTCGATCGAGGCCCACCCCGCCCTGGAGATCGCGACGACCATCGAGGAGATCGACGCCGCGGTTCCCGGCGACCGCATCGTGGTGGCGTTCGACCTGGAGGACTCGGGCCCCCTCGCCGGCGACCTGGACATGGTGCGGACCTTCTACGATCTCGGCGTGAAGTCGCTGCTGCCCAGCTACAACAACGGCAACGCCGCCGGCGGCGGCTGCCTGGACAAGACCGACACCGGCCTGACGGCGTACGGCCGTGACCTGGTCAGGCGGATGAACGAGGTCGGCATGCTGGTCGACGGCTCGCACTGCGGCACCCGGACCGGGCTCGACCTCTCCGCGGTCTCCGAGCAGCCGATGATCTACTCCCATTCCGCGATGCGCGGGCTGTGGGACCACGCCCGCAACATCACCGACGAGCAGGCCCGCGAGTGCGCCGCGACCGGCGGCGTCATCGGCATCCCCGGCGTCGGCATCTTCCTGGGTCCCAACACCGCGACCCTCGACGCCTTCATCGCCCACATCGACTACGCCGTCGAACTGGTCGGGCCCGAGCACGTCGGCATCGGCAGCGACTTCTCCTTCGACGCCGACGACGTGCAGGCGGACCTGGAGGCCAACCCCGATCTCTTCCCGGAGGAGTACACCCGCTGGGGCGTGATCGAGTTCGTCGAGCCGGAGGTCACGCTGCTGATCGAGCACGAGCTCGTCAAGCGCGGCTACCCGGAGGAGACCGTGCGGGGCATCCTGGGCGGCAACTTCCGGCGGGTGGCCGCCCAGGTCTGGAAATAGCGAGGTTGTCCGATCGGACAACCTCGACGGCGAGGGGTTGTCCGATCGAACGAGTACGGCGACAGCTTTGCCCCCTAGCCTCAGCTGCATGATGTCGCCGGAGAGCGTCCAGAGTTGGCTCGACGAGCACTTCGCCCGGATCGTCGGCGAGCGCGGGGTACCAGGCGCCTCGGTCGCCGTTCTCACCCAGGGCCGGGTGCTCTCCGCCGCCGGCGGGGTCCTCAGCGTGACCACCGGTGTCGAGGCGACCACCGACTCGGTCTTCCAGATCGGGTCGATCACCAAGCTGTGGACCAGCGCCCTGGTCATGCAACTGGTGGACGACGGCCTGGTCGACCTCGACGCGCCGCTGCGCGCCTACCTGCCGGAGTTCACCGTCGGCGACGAGGCCGCGGCCGCGGCGATCACCACCCGCCAGTTGCTGTGCCACGTCGCCGGCTTCGAGGGCGACATCTTCACCGACACCGGTCGCGGCGACGACGCCATCGAGAAGTACCTCGCCTCGATCCACGACATCCCGCAGCTGTTCGAGCCGGGCGAGGTCTTCTCCTACAACAACACCGGTTTCGTGGTGCTCGGCCGCCTGGTCGAGGTGCTGCGCGGCAAGCCCTTCGACGAGGTCCTGGTCGAGCGCCTGGCCGTCCCGCTCGGTCTCACCCACGTCTGTCCGAGCCCCTACGAGGCGATCCTGCACCGGGCCGCCGTCGGCCACGTGCCGGGCGAGGACGGCGCGCCGGTGGCCGCGCCGACCTGGGCGCTCGCGAGGTCCAACGCCCCCGCCGGCTCGATGCTCGCCATGACGGCTCGCGACCTGCTCGGCTTCGTCGCCATGCACCTGGCGGACGGTACGGCGCCGGACGGCTCGGTCGTGCTCAGGCCCGAGACCGTGACCGCGATGCGGCGGCCGCAGGTGAAGCTGCCCCGGCTCAGTGGCATGGGCGGCTCGTGGGGCCTGGGCTGGGAGATGGACGAGCACGACGGCCACACCGTCATCGGCCACGACGGCGGGACCATCGGCCAGGCGGCCTTCCTGCGGTTCGTCCCTGACCATGGTGTCGCGATCGCGCTGCTGACCAACGGCGGTGACTTCTTCGGCCTCTTCAACGACGTACTCGCCCACCTGCTCGGCGAGCTCACCGGCATCACGCTGCCGGGCCCTCCGGTGCCGCCGGCCGATCCGGAGCCGATCGACCCGGCGCCCTACTTGGGCCACTACGCGGACACGATCTACGACATCACCGTCGGTCAAGACGCCGACGGCGCGATCTGGCTCGACCGGGTGCCCAAGGACGTCATCGCCGAGATCGGCGGGAAGCCCGAGCGCAGCCGGCTCGTGCACTTCGAGGGCGATTCGCTGATCTCTCTGGAGCCGAGCCACGGCATCCACCTCGTCTTCGCCTTCATCGGACGCGACGCGGCCGGTCTGGCGAAGTACATCCACTACGGCCGTGTGGTCGCCCGCGCCTGAGAACGCCTGAGAACACCTGAGAACTCCGACGGCTCCCGCTCGCCCCCCAGAAAAGGAACCGCATGACCCCCACACGCACGAGGGCCCTCGCGGCGCTCGCTCTGGCACTGACCGGCCCGGTCGGTCTGGCCGCCTGCGGCGGCGGCACCTCCGGCTCCGCCCCGCCCGCCGCCGGCGCCGGCGTCAACGGCAAGACCTTCACCCTCGACCTCGCGGGGGACCCGGGCGCGCTCGACCCGCAGGGTTCGGCGGTGAGCGCCCTGTTCGGCATGACGCAGTTCGCCTACGACAACCTGGTGGCCGTCGCCGAGGACGGCTCGATCCGCCCGCAGCTCGCCCAGTCGTGGACCGTCGACGGCACCACGCTCACCTTCACGCTCAAGGACGGCGTGACCTGCTCTGACGGCACGCCGTTCACGGCTCGGACCGTGGTCGACAACATCGCCTACGTGGAGGACCCGGCCAACAAGAGCCCGTTCCTGGGGATCTTCGTCCCCGCCGGCGCGAAGGCCTCCGCCTCGGGCTCGACGGTCACCGTCAAACTGGCCGCACCGGCCCCGTTCGCGCTGAACTCCTTCTCGAACCTGCCGATGGTCTGCGACGCCGGCATGAAGAACCGCGCCACCCTCAAGGCCGGCACGAACGGCACCGGCCCCTACGTCCTCACCGAGGCGGTCCCGTCGGACCACTACTCCTACGAGCTCCGCAAGGGCTACACGTGGGGGCCCGGCGGCGCGACCACGGCGGAGCGGGGAATGCCGGCCAAGGTGGTCGTCAAGATCGTCGCGAACGAGACCACCGCCGCCAACGAACTGATCGGGGGCACCATCAACGCCGTCATGATCGCCGGTCCCGACGCCGACCGCCTCGCCAAGGCGGGCCTGACCTCGGTGGGCACGCAGGCGATCATCGGTGAGCAGTGGTACAACCACGGGGACGGGCACCTCACCGCCGACGCGTCGGTGCGCATGGCGCTGACCCAGGCGCTCGATCTCAAGCAGCTTCAGGTCGCGCTGACCTCCGGCAAGGGCGCGCCCGCGATCCAGTTGGCCGCCCTCGAGCCGTCGGGCTGCGTCGGCGACGCCGTGACCGGCAACGTGCCGTCCTTCGACGCCGCCGCCGCGGGCGCCACCCTGGACGCCGCCGGTTGGACGAAGGGCTCGGACGGCATCCGCGTCAAGAACGGCAAAAAGCTCTCGGTCTCCCTCATCTACGACAGCTCCCTCGGAAGCGGTGGAAGCGCCGCCGCGGAGCTCACCGTGGCGGCCTGGAAGGCGGTGGGATTCGACGCCAAGGCCACCCAGCAGAACCAGACCCAGCTCTCCGGCGCGCTCTTCGGCACCGGCGACTGGGACATCGCCTGGGCGCCCGTCAACGTCAGCACCCCCGACCAGATCATGCCGTTCGTCTCCGGCGCCAAGGTCCCGAAGGGCACGAACTTCGCCGCCATCGACAACGCCGACTACCTCACCCTCGCCACCAAGGCGATGAAGGCGAACGGCGCCGACGGGTGCAAGGACTGGTTCGCGGCGGAGCAGGCGCTCTACAAGGCCGCGGACCTGGTGCCGTTCGCCAACAACGTGATCCCGACCTTCCTCAAGGGCACGAAGCTCTCCATCGTCGGCAGCATCGTCCCGACCAGCATCCGGATGCTCGGTTGACGATGCAGAGGTTGACGCCGGCGGCCGTCCCGCCCGCGACCGGCCTGCGAAGCAGGGTGGGCGGTCTGTGGTCGCACAGGTGGCTCCGCTTCGCGCTGCGGCGGACGGGACGCCTGTTGATGTCGCTCTGGGTCCTGGTGACCGCCGCGTTCCTGATGATCCACCTGGTCCCGGGTGATCCGGTGCGCGCCGCGCTCGGACCGACCGCTCCCGCGGAACTGGTGCTGGCGCGCAAGCAGGAGCTCGGGCTGCTCGACCCGCTCTGGCGGCAGTACGCCGACTTCCTCGCACACATGCTCCAGGGGAACCTGGGCATCTCGATCTCGACCCGGCTTCCCGTGGGCGAGATGATCGCCCAGCGCCTGCCCGCGACGGCCGAGCTGGCGGTGGCGGCGTTCGTGGTGTCGATGGTCGTCGCCGTGCCCGTGGGCGTCGTGATGGCGGTGGTCACCCGCCGTGGGAAGGGGCGGCGTACGGAGTTGGCGTTCACGGGAACGAACGTCGTGCTCGGCGCGATCCCCGACTTCCTGCTCGGCGTCGGGCTGGTCTATCTGCTGGCCGTGCAGAGCGGTCTGTTCCCGGTGGCGGGCCTGGCGGGCCCCGATTCCTATGTGCTGCCGGTGCTCGCGCTGGCGATCGGTCCCTCCGCGGTGCTGTCGCGCATCGTCCGCGTGGAGATGCTCGCCGTGATGGAGGCCGACTACATCCGCACGGCGCGGGCCAAGCGGCTCACGCCGTCGCGGGTCCATCTGGTGCACGCCCTGCCCAACGCCGTGACGGCGACCCTGACGCTCGGGGGCCTGCTGCTCAGCTCGCTGGTGGCCGGAACGGTGCTGGTGGAGAACGTCTTCGCCTGGCCCGGCCTCGGCGGAGCGATCGTCTCCTCGATCGTCGCCAAGGACTATCCGCTGGTCCAGGGCACCGTCCTGGTCTACGGGATCGGAGTCCTGCTGATCAACACCCTGGTCGACGTGGCGCTCGCGCTGCTCGACCCGCGTTCGACGATCGGAGACGGCTGAGATGCGCGCGGCACGCGTCCTGCTCAGGCCCGTCGGCTTCGCCGGATTCGGCCTGCTCGCCATCGTCTTGCTGGTCGCCGTGGTCGCCCCGGTCCTGTGGGAGGGCCGGGCCACGGCCATCGACACGAACAACCTGCTCGCCGGCCCCTCGGCCGAGCACTGGATCGGCACCGACAACCTCGGCCGGGACCTGTTGTTCCGGGTGCTGGTGGCCACCAGGCTCTCGATCGCGCTGGCTCTCGCGGCGACGGCGATCGGCATGGTGCTGGGCGTCGTCCTGGGCGCCGCGCCGATGCTGGCCGGACGGCGGGTGGGCCGCTTCGTCACCTCGTCCGTCAACGTGCTGGTGGCCTTCCCCGGCCTGCTGCTCGTCCTGTTCTTCGCCGTCGTCTTCGGCGTCGGCGCGCGCGGGGCGGCACTGGCGGTGGGCCTCGCCGGGGCGCCCGCGTTCGCCCGGCTGTGTCACACGCTCCTCGCGGGCGTCTCGGAGCGGGACTACATCGCCGCCGCCCGTATCGCGGGCGTGAGCAGGCTCCGCGTCCTTCTCCGCCATGCGCTGCCGAACATCGCCGAACCGCTCATCGTCAACGCGACGATGAGCGCAGGCGGGGTGCTGCTCACCTTCTCCGGGCTCTCGTTCCTGGGGCTCGGAGTGCAGGCTCCGTCCTACGACTGGGGCAAGCTCATGCAGGACGGGCTCAACGGCATCTACGTCCACCCCCTGGCCGCGCTCGGGCCGGGCATCGCCGTCATCCTCGCCGGACTCGCGTTCAACCTCACGGGTGAGGCGTTCGCGGCCGCGTTCGGCATCGACGTGGTCCCCGGCATGGCGCGCGTACGCGCCGTCCGGAAGGCCGCCGGCAAGGACCCCGAGCGCACGGTCGCGGCGCCGGACCCTGTGGCGGGCTCGATCCTGTCGGTGGACGACCTGCGGGTGACGATTCCCGGCGCCCGGCGCCCGATCCAGGCGGTGCGCGGCGTCACGTTCGCCATCCGGGACGGCGAGGCCGTCGGGGTCGTCGGCGAGTCCGGCTCGGGCAAGTCGGTGACGGCGCTGGCGGTGGCCCGGCTCCTCGAGCGGCCGACGCGCGTCGAGGCGAACCACCTGGTCTTCGCGGGAGAGGACCTCATGGCCGCCGGCGATCCCCGCTCGTTGCGCGAGCGCCTCGGCACGTCGATGGTCGTCGTCTTCCAGGACCCCATGACGTCCTTCAACCCGGCTCACCGGGTCGGGCCGCAACTGGCCGAGGTGGGCCGCTTCCACCAGGGGCTGGGGCGCAAGGCGGCCTTCGCCCGTGCGGTCGACCGCCTCCGCGCGGTCAGGCTCCGCGAGCCCGAACGGCGCGCGAGGCAGTACCCCTTCGAGTTCTCCGGGGGAATGCGCCAGCGGGCGATGATCGGCATGGGCCTGATGGGGACACCGCGGCTCATCATCGCCGACGAGCCGACCACCGCCCTCGACGTCACGGTGCAGCGGCAGGTCCTCGGACTCCTCGCCGAGGTGCGCCGCGACACCGGCGCCGCCCTCCTGCTCATCAGTCACGACGTCTCGGTCGTGACCGAGGTGTGCGACCGGGTGCTGGTGATGTACGCCGGCCTCATCGTGGAGGAACTGCCGGCCCGCGACCTGCGGACCCTCGCCCGGCACCCGTACACGCGGGCGCTCGTCGCGGCCGTGCCGGACATGGAGACCGACCTGACGCGGCCGCTCGCCGTCATCCCCGGGTCGCCGGTCGACCCTTCCGACGTTCCGGCCGGCTGTGCCTTCGCGTCCCGCTGCCCGCTCGCGGACGACCACTGCCGCGCCGTCGAACCCCCGCTCCAGGCCGACGCGGCGGGCAACCGCGTGGCGTGCCACAAGGCCGGGCGGCCGCTTCCCGCCGAGACCGCGGAGGTCACCGCATGAGTCTCCTCAGCTTTCGCGACGTCTCCGTGCGTTACGGCTCGCACACCGTGCTGAAGGGCGTCAGCCTCGACGTCGCCGACGGCGAGGTCGTGGGCCTGGTCGGCGAGTCGGGCTCGGGGAAGTCGACAATGGCGCGGGCCGCGGTCGGCCTGGCGCCGGTGACGAGCGGCCGGATCCTGCTGGACGAACGGCCGGTCCCCCATCGGGGCCGGGTGCGCCCGGTGCAGATGGTCTTCCAGGATCCGTACTCCTCGCTCGACCCGCGGATGACCGTGGGCGAGAGCATCGCGGAGGCCATGCCGGAACGCCTCGGCAAGCAGGCCCGGCAGGAGGAGATCGCGCGCCTGCTCGCGCTGGTCCACCTGGACGCCGCACGCGCCGGCGACCTTCCCGTCCGGCTCTCCGGCGGCCAGCGTCAGCGCGTCGCGCTGGCCCGCGCGCTCGCCGCCCGGCCCAAGGTGATCCTCGCCGACGAGATCACCTCCGCGCTCGACGTGTCCGTCCAGGGCGCCGTGCTCAACCTCGTGCGCGACATGCGACGCGAGCTGGGGCTGTCCATGCTGTTCATCTCCCACAACCTGGCGGTCGTCCGGTACGTCGCCGACCACGTGGCCGTGCTGTACGCCGGAGAGATCGTCGAGTACGGCCCCACCGCGCGGGTGCTCGGTGCGCCGCGGCACGACTACACCCGCCACCTCCTCGACGCTGTGCCCGGAGCCGTGCGCCGAATCTCATCGGGAAACGGGCGACACGCCCCCACCTCGCCCCTGAAGGAGCAGACGTGACCACCACCATCGACCAGGTCCACTGGCAGGACCGTCTCGACGAGCTCGCCGCGAAGCATGGCATTCCCGGCGCCCAGCTGGGCATTCTCCGGCTCGGCGCCGACGGCGCGGACGACGAACTGGTCACCGCGGCGACGGGCGTGCTGCACGCCGGCACCGGTCAGCCCGCGAGCACGGACTCGGTCTGGCAGATCGGCTCGATCTCCAAGGTGTGGACCGCGACCGTCATCATGCAGCTCGTCGACGAGGGAAGGTTCGCTCTCCGGACCCCGGTCACGGAGATCCTTCCGGAGTTCCGGCTGCGCGATCCGGAGGCCACCGCAGGTGTGGTCGTCTGGCACCTGCTGACCCACACCAGCGGCATCGACGGCGACCTGTTCACCGACACCGGCCGCGGTGACGACGCGCTGGAGAAGTACGTCGCACTGCTGGCCGATTCCGCGCAGAACCATCTGATCGGCGCCACCTGGTCCTACTGCAACGCGGGCTATTCGGTGCTCGGCCGGATCATCGAGGTCGTCACCGGCCGAACCTGGGATCAGGCGATCAAGGAGAGGCTCTTCTCTCCGCTCGGCCTGACCCACACCTCGACCCTGCCCGAGGAGGCCATGGTCTTCGCCCACGCGATGGGCCACGTCAAGGGGGGCGAGGAGCCGGTGGTCGCGCCCGTGTGGGGCCTGCCCCGCGCGGTCGGCCCGGCCGGCCTCATCACGGCGACCGTCACCGACGTGCTCGCCTTCGCCCGGATGCACCTTGCGGGCGGGCTCGCCGCCGACGGCACACGTGTGCTGTCGGAGGAGAGCACCGCGGCGATGTCGGCCTACCAGACCGAATGCCCCGAGGAGCACCTGCTCGGCGATTCGTGGGGCCTGGGCTGGTTCCGCTGCGACTGGCACGGCCACCGGGCCTACGGACATGACGGCAACACGATCGGGCAGGCGGCGTTCCTGCGCGTCCTGCCGGAGGCCGGCGTCGCGGTCGCGCTCAACACCAACGGCGGCAACACCCACGACCTCTATGTCGACCTCTATGAGGAGATCTTCACCGAGCTCACCGGCGTGCGGATGCCCGAGCCGTTCGAGCCGCCCGCCGAGCCGGTGACGGCCGACGTGGCGCCGTACGTCGGCACGTACGAGCGCGAGTCGGTGCGCATGGAGGTGTTCCAGGACGACGGCAAGCCGACCCTGCGCACCACTCTGATGGGCCCCTTGGCCGAACTCGACGACACTCCCGTCGAGACCTACGAGATGATCCCCGTCTCGCAGGGCGTGTACGGCGTCCGGCTCAGCGGCATGGAGTCGTGGGCGCCGGTGAGGTTCTACTCGCTGCCCACGGGCGAGGAGTACGTCCACTACGGCGCCCGCGCGACCCCCAAGAAGCTCGGCTGACCATGCCCGGTACCTCGCGTGGCGCCCTTGGCCTGGAGACGTTTCTCGCCGACCTCAGGGAACTCATCGAGTGCGAGTCGCCCTCCTCCGATCAGGCCGCGGTCGCCAGGTCGGCCGACCTGGTCGCCCGCATCGGCGCGCGACGACTCGGCGCCGAGCCGGAGCGGATCACCATCGACGGGTGCTCGCACCTGCGGTGGCGCTTCGGTGACGGCGAGCGCCAGGTGCTGCTGCTGGCCCACCACGACACGGTCTGGCCGCTCGGCACCCTGGCGACCCACCCGTACGGGATCACCGGCGGCGTGCTGCGCGGCCCCGGCTGCCTGGACATGCTCGCCGGCCTTGTCATGGCGATCCACGCCCTCGCCGATCTGCCCGGGCGCACCGGCGTCACCCTGCTGGTCACCGGGGACGAGGAGCTCGGGTCGCCCACCTCGCGCGCGCTGATCGAGCAGGAGGCCCGTCGCGCCACGGCGGCGCTCGTGCTGGAGGCGTCGGCCGACGGCGGCGCGCTCAAGGTGGGCCGCAAAGGCGTGTCACGGTACGAGGTCCACGTCACCGGTCGCGCCGCCCACGCCGGGCTGGAACCGGAGAAGGGCGTCAACACCACGATCGAGCTCGCCCACCTCGTGATCGCGGCGAGCGCTCTGGGTGACCCGGCGGCCGGCACGACGGTCACCCCCACCGTGATCGCCGCGGGCACCACGTCGAACACGGTGCCCGCGTCCGGCTCGTTCGCCCTGGACGTGCGCGCGTGGAGTCACGACGAGCAACTCCGGGTCGATCGGGCCCTGCGCTCCCTGGCGCCGAACCTCCCCGGCGCGGCGATCGAGATCAGGGGCGGCGTCAACCGGCCACCGCTGGAGGAGCCGGCGAGCCGCTCGCTGTTCGAGCGGGCCGTCGCCGTGGCGGAACGGCTCGGTCTGCCGCCCGTGTCCGGCGCGACCGTGGGCGGCGCCTCGGACGGCAACTTCACCGCGGGGGTCGGGACCCCGACGCTCGACGGTCTGGGAGCGGTGGGCGGCGGCGCCCACGCCGACCACGAACACGTCGTCGTCGCCAGATTGCTCGACCGCACCGTGCTGGTGCGCGAGCTGGTCGCCGAACTCCGGGAGGACGGCACGTGAGCATCGAGGCTTCTTCCCTCGACCTGGCGGCCGATGACGCGGCGAGGTGGGCCGCGAAGGCGGCGGTGGTGGTCCGGGAACTCCGCGACCTCGACGAGGCCCACGCCGTGATCGGCCTGCTCGTCGGGATCTGGGGCCGGCCGGACAACCCGCTCATCACGGTCGAGTTCCTGCGCGCCCTGACGAAGGCGGGCAACTACGTCGCCGGCGCCTACGCCGGCGACCGGCTCATCGGCGTCTGCATCGGCTTCCACGCGGAGCCGGCGGCACGCACCCTGCACAGCCACATCGCCGGGGTGACGCCGGGGCTGGCCGGTCGCGGTATCGGAAGGGCGCTCAAGCTCCACCAGCGCGCGTGGGCGCTCGCCCGCGGCATCGTCACGATCGAGTGGACCTTCGATCCGCTGGTCAGCCGCAACGCCTACTTCAACATCGTCAAGCTGGGGGCGCTCCCCGTGGAGTACCTCACCAACTTCTACGGCGCGATGCACGACGCGATCAACGGCGGCGACGACACCGACCGGCTGCTGGTGCGCTGGGAACTGCTCTCACCGCGGGCCCGCGCCGCCTGCTCCGGCATGCCGTTCGGGCGTCCGGTCGCCGGCGCGTCGAGCAGGAGGGTCGCGGCTCCGGCCGACATCGCGGCCCTGCGCGCCGGCGACGGGGCCGCCGCCGCGGCCTGGCGCCTCCGGCTCCGCGGCGAGCTGGAGCCGCTGATGGCCTCCGGCGGCCGCGTCGTCGACTTCGACCTCGACCTCGGCTATCTCGTCGAGCTCGCCCGCCCCTGACACGGCACAGGACCTGGAGAATCGTCATGAAGTTGCGCGGAATCGAGATGCGCCGTATCTCCATGCCGCTCGTGTCACCGTTCCGGACCTCGTTCGGCACGCAGACCGGGCGCGACATCCTCCTTCTCAAGGCCGTGACCGACGACGCCGAGGGCTGGGGCGAATGCGTCGCGCTCGCCGACCCGCTCTACTCCAGTGAGTACGCCGACT
The DNA here is from genome assembly GCF_053602655.1 of Sphaerisporangium sp. NPDC004334. NCBI lineage: Bacteria > Bacillati > Actinomycetota > Actinomycetes > Streptosporangiales > Streptosporangiaceae > Sphaerisporangium > Sphaerisporangium sp. NPDC004334. The sequence continues at coordinate 342,636 of NZ_JBSGDZ010000001.1, read as the reverse complement.
CGCAGGCGGACGTGCTGCGGCGCTTCCTGTTTCCGAAGCTGGCCTCGCCCGAGGGGCGGGAGGCGATCGCACGCTCGGGTGCGACCGCCGTCGCCGGCCTGCTCCACCCGTTCAAGGGGCATCGCATGGCCAAGGCCGCCGTGGAGATGGCCATCCTGGACGCGGAGCTGCGCGCGATCGGCCGCTCGTTCGGCCGTGAACTCGGCGCGGTCGCCGACCGGGTGCCGAGCGGCGTGTCGGTCGGCATCCACGACACGGTCCCGCAGTTGCTGGCGGTCGTCGGGGAATACCTGGACGCGGGGTACGCGCGGATCAAGCTGAAGATCGAACCGGGGTGGGACCTGGTCCCGGTGGCCGCCGTACGCGAGCGCTTCGGCGCGGAGGTTCCGCTCCAGGTCGACGCCAACACCGCCTACACGCTTCGCGACGCGCGCCACCTCGCCAAGCTGGACGAGTTCGACCTGCTGCTGATCGAGCAGCCGCTGGAGGAGGAGGACGTCCTCGGGCACGCCGCGCTGGCACGGCGGCTGGCGACGCCGATCTGTCTCGACGAGTCCATCGTCTCCGCGCAGACCGCCGCCGCGGCGGTCGCGCTCGGCGCCTGCCAGATCATCAACATCAAGCCCGGTCGCGTCGGCGGCTACCTCGAAGCCCGCAGGATCCACGACCTGGCCGCGGCCCACGGGGTCGCGGTGTGGTGCGGAGGGATGCTGGAGACAGGCATCGGCCGCGCGGCCAACGCCGCCCTGGCCGCCCTGCCCGGATTCACGCTGCCGGGGGACATCTCCGCCTCCGACCGCTTCTACCGCACGGACATCACCGAGCCGTTCGTCATCGAGGACGGCCACATCGCCGTACCGACCGGCCCGGGGCTGGGGGTCACGCCCATCCCGGAACTGCTGGACACGGTGACGACCTCGACTGAGTGGACCGCCTTCTGAGACCAGCCGATCCGAACCGCGCGGCGCGCACGTCCTCACGACCGTCCTCGACCCGAACCGCGCGGTGCACACACCGTCCTCGACCCGAACCGCGCGGTGCACACACCGTCCCCGACCCGAACCGCGCGGCGCGCACGTCCTTCGATCCTCGCCGGCCCGGTCGCGTGGGAGCGTGGCCGCCTATACTGCCGGGCGTGAGCCAGCGTCCACGTGCCAGCCTCGGGCGGGTGCTGGACGACCTGGGGACCACGCTGCTCGAACCGGTCGCCGGTGACGCCGGCCGGCCAGGCGAGATCAGCGGGCTGGTCATCTTCGACCCGCTCGACGAACCCGTGCTCCCGCCGCGCTCGCTCGTGCTCGGGGTCGGCGTCGACCCGGCCGGCGGCACGCTGGCCGGCCTGCTCCGCTCACTCGGTGACCATGAGGCGGTGGGGCTCGTCGTCCGGGCCCCGGTCGCGCTGACGGCCGAGGTGCGGGATGCGGTCCAGGCGAGCGGCGTGGCCCTGATCGGCCTGCGCCGCGGCGCCACGTGGGCGCAGCTCACCGCCCTCATCCGCGCCATGCTCGCCGAAGGGGACATCGGTGTCACCGAGCACGAGTCGCTCGGCGGTCTCCCGTCCGGTGACCTGTTCGCGGTGGCCAACGCCGTGGCCGCGCTCCTCGACGCCCCCATCACCATCGAGGACCGCAACTCCCGGGTGCTCGCCTTCTCCGGCCGCCAGGAAGAGGCGGACCCCTCCCGCGTGGAGACGGTCATCGGCCGGCAGGTGCCCGAGCGGTACGCCACGCGGCTGACGGAACTGGGCGTCTTCCGCGACCTCTACCGCTACCAGCGGCCCGTCGTCGTCACGCCGAAGGCTCTGGGATACGAGGGGATGACGGTCCAGCGCGTCGCCATCGCGGTTCGCGCCGGCGACGAGATCCTCGGCTCGATCTGGGCCGCCATGGACGGCGACCTCGACGCCGAGCGCACGGGGGCGCTGCTCGACGCCTCGAAACTCGTCGCGCTGCACCTGCTGCGGATCCGCGCCGGCGCCGACGTCCAGCGAAGGCTGCGCACCGACCTGATCGGGACGGTCCTCGAAGGGGGTGCCGGCGCGCGGGACGCGCTCGTGCGGCTCGGCCTGGCCGGTCGCCGCCTCGTCATCGTGAGCGCGGGCCTGCCGGCCGACGACGATCACATCCGTGCGGACCAGAGCAGAGCGGCCGATCTGGAGCGGCTCGCGGACGCGCTGTCGGTCCACCTGTCGGCGACGGTGCCGTCGTCCGCGATGGGGACCATCGGCGGCACGGTGTACGGCCTGCTGCCCGTGGTCGTCCCGGCGGGCAGCCCCGAACAGCGAGCCGTCCGGCTGGCGTCCGACTTCGTGGACCGGGTCGGCGGCGGCCTGCGCGCGATCGTGGCGGTCGCCCCCGCGGGATCGGAGATCAGCGGCATCGTCCGGGGAAAGGCCCAGGCAGACCGGGTGCTCCGGGTGATGCGGGAGGGCCACACCACCTTGCGGGTGGCCCGGCTCGACGATGTCCAGACGCTCGCGCTGATCCTTGAACTGCGCGACCTCGCGGCCGCGCGCGACGAGCGGCCGGGCGGCGCGATCGCCCGCCTGATGGAGTACGACGAGCGGAACAACGCGGGCCTCGTCGAATCCCTGGAGGCCTGGCTGGACGCCCACGGCGACGTGGCGAAGGCGGCCGGCGCCCTGTTCATCCACGCCAACACCCTGCGCTACCGGCTCAGGCGCGTCACCGAGGTCGGCGAGATCGACCTGGACGACCCGGAACAGCGGTTCGCGGCGATGCTGCACCTGCGCATCCTGGCGCCGCGCTAGCGTCCCTCGTCGGGACGACCCGGTGAACGTTCGTCGGACAGCGCGCCGGACCACCGTCCGCCGCTGGATCTTCACGGAGATCGGCCGATCGCGGCCGGCACATCGGCACCCCCAGATGCGAGGAGGTCGCAATAGCGATTCGAGTGCAGTTCTGTCAGACTGCCTCTTGGGGGGATGTCGTCTTGCACCCTCGGCGGCACGTCGCCATGAGCGCTCTCATCATGCGAAAGGCGGGCGGATGAACGGCCCACAGGTCACGGTGGAAGTGATCCTGCTCCGGTTCGGCGACCGCGGCTGGGCCTACCGGCGCTCCACGGCACCGCTCGACGGCGCCACCGTCCCCTGCGACCTGGCCAGAACCCTCGCCGGGCATCCCACCCTGCTGCACTCCACCAGCTGGCGCCACACCCCCGGGCGCGGGCTGGTCCTCACCTACGCCGCCTACCCCGATCCCGCGGCCGGCGCGTCCGCCACCCCGCTCGACGAGCTCACCATCGCCTTCGGCGACCGCCCCGACGCCCCCCGCCCCGGCGAGGTGACCACCGGCCACGTCGCCGCCCACGCCATCAGGCACCTCGCCCACCTCGCCGGCGGCGACCCCGTGGCCGGCACCGCGATCGCCGGCGACGAGCCCCTGGCCGCCATGCTCGGCCTGGTGCCCGCGGAACTCGCCGGCGAGATCTGACGGGAGGGCCGGGTGACCATCGCCGTACTGGAAGCGCTGACCTTCGGACTGAGCCGCATGGTGGCGGCGGCCGGCAAGGCCGGGGAACGTTTGTGCCTCCTGACGGGAAACCGGGACATCTACCGTCACGAACTTCAGCGCCTGCCGACGGACGCGCTGGAGATCGTCGATGTCGACACGCGTGCCCTCACCAGGTGTTCGGCGGTGCTGGCATCGCTGCCGGAACTCCGCGGCCTGATCTGCTCGACCGACACCTGGATGGTGCCCGGAGCCGAGCTGGCCGCCCGGTTCGGCCTGCCGGGTCCGAACCGCGAAACGGCGCGCGTGCTCCGCGACAAGCTCGCGGTGCGCCGCCTCCTGCACGAGCGGAACCCGTCCCTGAACGCGGCCGTCCCGGTCTCGCCCGGCGCGACGGCGACCATGGTGGAGAAGGCGGTCGGACTGCCGGCCGTCCTGAAGGACTCCGCGGGCACGGGCTCGCGCGACGTATGGCTCGCCCGTACCACCGGGCAACTGGAGCTCGCGCTCGCCGAGGCGGCCGGACGGTCCTTCATGGGCGGCCTGTTCGCCGAGCCGTACATCCCCGGACCGCTCTACAGCGCCGAGACGCTGACCTGGGAGGGCCGTACCCGGCTTCTCGGCGTCTCCGGCCGGCTGACGTCGGCGCGCTGGTTCGGCCGTGAGGAATTGCTGTCGTTCCCCGCGATGCTGCCCGAGCCCGATCTGGCGGGCGTCGAGCAGTGGGTGGCGCAGGTACTCGATCTGGTGGGGCACACGCGAGGGTTCGCGCACGTCGAGTTCGTCTGGACGGTGAAAGGGCCCGAGCTGGTCGAGATCAACGGCCGGATCGGCGAGTGCCTCACGGGCGAGGCGATGTGCCGCTCCCTCGGGGTCAACGTCTATGAGGCGATGGTCGACATGGCCTTGGGCCGTGCACCCGCGCTGCTCGACGCCGTTTCGGACCTGGGCGCCATCTCGGCGCGGGGAGGCGGAACGGGGGCGACGGCGACCGTGCTCGTCTACCCCGACCGGCCCGGAACCTTGCGGAGGGTGGACGGACTGGAGGAGCTGGCCTCGCATCCCGGCTCACCGGAGTGGTATCCGACCATGACGATCGGGACGAGAGTGACGGATCTCGGCGACCAGCGGGCGTGCACGGGTCTGCTGCTGGCCGAAGGGCCGACGACCGAGCTGGCGGTGTACAACGCGATCAGCGCCGCCCACGCCGTCCGGCCGGTCATGGCGTCCGCCGGCACGCCATGACCGGGTCCCTACCGGATGCGGCGGCGACAAAGGCTTCAGCCACTCGGCATGATCATGGATTTCTGTCACGATGAGGGGCATGCCCGTTCTGCGCCTGTTGCGCGCCACCGTGTTCGCGGTGGTGTGCGTGGCGGTGTCGCTGGGCATGCATGCGCTGGCCGGCGGCGCCGCCATCGACGTGGCGGTCTTCGTCGGGGCGACGGCGCTGGTGACGGGTGGCGCCTACGTGCTCTCCCGGCGGCAGCGGGGCCTGGGCGCCCTGCTCACCGCGGCGTTCGTCACCCAATACGGACTGCACCACCTGTTCTCCGCGGCGATGCGGCCGCCACCGGTTCACGGTCACGGGCACGGCGGCCTGGCCGTGGGTGTGGCGATGCTGCTGGCGCACACCGTGACCGCGCTGCTGTCGGCTCACTGGCTGGAACGCGGGGAGACGGCGCTGGCCACGCTGCTGCGCCTGCTCGTCGCGGCCGTGGTGACCCTGCTGGTGCGGATGGCCACGCCGTCCGCACCACGCCTCGTGCCACGGCGCCGCGGAGACGGCGCGTCCTTGTTCCTCACCCGGCTGCTCGCCTCGGCCGTCTCCCGGCGCGGGCCGCCGGCGGGGGTCGTCGTCATCTGATCCGGGCCACGTGCCCGTGAGACCTTCACCGGCGCGGGCCGTCCCGGCCGGTGTCCGGTCGTCGCCTGCTCCGCGCCGCGTGCCGGCCGCCACCACGGCGGCCGTGCTCGCGGGCCAGGGCGCCGCGACGTCCCCATGACGAACCCCGCCGAGGCGCGCGTCCACCTGTGCGCGCCTCCGTGAACGGAGACCTTCCATGACCTCTGACGTGCGCGAGCTTCAGCCTGCTCCCGAACGCTCTCGTTCCACCGCCTGGCCGGCCACGCGAGCGCTGCTGCTGCGCCTGCACTTCTACGCCGGCATCCTCGTGGCGCCCTTCCTGCTGGTGGCCGCCACCACCGGCCTGCTGTACGCCTCCTCCTTCCAGCTGGAGAAGGTCGTGCACGCCCACGAACTCACCGCTCCGCTTCCGCCCGCCGGCCAGGCGCCGCTCCCCCTGGCGCGGCAGATCGCCGCCGCCCGGCAGGCGCACGCGCAGGGGGCGATCGGCGCCGTGCGGCCCGCCTCCGAACCGGGAGAGACCACCCGCGTCCTGCTCAACGCGGAGGGCCTGCCGGAGAGCACCCAGCTGGCGGTCTTCGTCGACCCGTACACCGGCCAGGTCCGCGGCGCGCTGCCGAGCTACGGCTCCTCCGGGGCGCTGCCCGTGCGCGCCTGGATCTCGAACCTGCACCGCCATCTGCACCTGGGCGAGCCCGGACGCGTGTACAGCGAGTTGGCGGCGAGCTGGTTGTGGGTCGTCGCGCTCGGCGGGGTCGTGCTGTGGCTGACCCACCGTCGCCGCACCCTGCGGCCCGACCGCAAGGCGAGGGGCCTGCGGCGGACCCTGTCCTGGCACGGCTCGGTGGGCCTGTGGATCACCATCGGCCTGCTGTTCCTGTCCGCGACCGGCCTGACCTGGTCGAAGTACGCGGGAGCGAACGTCGACAAGCTCCAGACCGCGCTCAGCTGGTCCACCCCGTCCCTGCCCGCCACCGCCCCGGGGCACGCCGGCCATTCCGGGCACGGCGACGGGCCCGCCACCGAGGCCGACGCCGACCGCATCGTGCGGGCCGCGGCGGGCGCCGGGCTGTCGGGGCCGCTGGAGATCGCCTGGCCCGCCAAGGCGGGCGGCGCCTTCACGGTCAAGGAGATGGACCGCCAGTGGCCTCAGCGCAACGACCAGGTCGCGGTCGACCCGGCGAGCGGCCAGGTGACCGGCGAGCTGCGTTTCGCCGACTACCCCCTGGCCGCCAAGCTGACCCGCTGGGGCATCGACGGGCACATGGGCGTGCTGTTCGGCCTGGCCAATCAGATCGTCCTGGCCGCACTCGCCCTCGCGCTGATCTCCATGATCATCTTGGGATATCGGATGTGGTGGCAACGGCGGCCCACCCGAGGCTTCGCCGCCCCTTACGCGCGCGGCGGCTGGCGCGCGGCGCCCGTGCCCGTACTGCCGGCCATAGGCGTGGTCGCGATCGCGGTGGGCGTGTTCATCCCCCTGCTCGGCATCTCGCTACTGGCCTTCCTGGCCATCGACGTCGTCCTCGGCCTGGTCAAGCGCTCCACCTGACCCACGCACCGCGACCACGCCCGGTCCGGCGGGGACACCATGACGTCCCCGCCGGACCACGCCGCTCGGAACCGCGGTCATCTACCGCGCGGCCCCGCCGGTCGGTCTCACCCGGCGGGCCGGACGGCCTGTGGAAGGTGGACGATGCCGCTGTGGCCGCTCCATCGGGCCAGGAGTTCCAGGTCGTGGCTGATGGCCAGGATCGCGGCGCCGGTGTCCAGGCGGTAGGCCTCCAGCCTGGCGACCAGGTGCGCCTGGGTGGAGGCGTCGAGCATCGTGGTCATCTCATCGCAGATGACGTAACCGGGACGCAGCGCCAGGGCGCGGGCGACGCAGGCGCGTTGCAGCTGGCCGTCGGACACCTCGTGCGGCCGGCGGGACAGCAGTTCGGGGGTCAGGCCCATCTCCTCGGCCAGTTCGCCGGCGCGTCCGGGGCCGCGGCCGGTGGCTCGCAGGGGTTCGGCGATGACCTCTCGCAGGGTGAAGCGGGGATCGACCGCCAGGCGAGGCTGCTGGAAGATCAGCGCGACGCGGACGCGCAGGTCGCGAGGGGCGCGGTTGCGCCAGCGGCGCACTTCGGCGCCGTCGATGGCGACCCGGCCGGTCGCGGGTCTCTGGACCAGGCCGAGGACGCGGGCGAAGGTCGACTTGCCGCAGCCGCTGGGCCCGGCGAGCCCGGTGACGGACCCCGGCGCCAGCGTGAGCTCGGCGTCGTGGAGGACGGCCCGGCGGCCGTAGGTGACGGTGACGCCTTCAGCGCGCAGCATGGCTCTCCACGGGATGGTGGCAGGCGACCCGGCTGTGCCCCGCGGACATCTCCGGCACCAGCTCGCACGCGGCGCCGGCCCGGGTGCAGCGGGGCCGGAAGGCGCACCCTCGCGGCAGGTTGGTGAGCTCGGGAGGCTGGCCGGGGATGGCGGTGAAACGCCGGGACGGCAGCGCGTCGAGCAGGCCCACGGCGTACGGGTGGCGCGGGGCGGCGAAGAACTCCTTCGCCGGGGCGAGCGACACGACGCGTCCGGCGTACATGACGGCGACGTGGTCGGCCACCTGCTCGGCGGCGCGCAGGTCGTGGGTGATGAGCAGGACGGCGCGGCCCTCATCGGCCAGGCGTCGCAGCTCGGCCATGGTGGCGTCGACCAGCGGGCGGTCCAGTCCGCTGGTCGGTTCGTCGGCGATGACGAGCCAGGGGTCTCCGGCGAGGGCGATCGCGTTGACCACGCGCTGGGCCATCCCTCCGGAAAGCTGGTGCGGGTACAGGTCCAGGTCGGCCGGGCGCAGTCCCGCGCGCGCGGCCAGTTCGTCCGCCGTCACGGAGCTTCCCAGTTCGCGCAGGGCCTCGGTGATCTGGGAGCGCGCGGTGCGGACGGGGGTGAGGTGCGCGGCCGGGCTCTGTGGGATGAGGCCGATGCGGCGCCCGCGCACGGTGCGGGCCAGCAGCCTTTCCGGGGCGCCGATCAGCTCGACCGGGGACGCGGCGCCGGTCTCCAGGCGCGCGGACCCGGTGACCGTGGCGTTGCCGGGAAGCAGTCCCATCAGGGCGTGTGCCATCACGGACTTGCCGCAGCCGGACTCGCCGACCAGGGTCAGGCACGCGCCTTGCGTCACCTCGAAGTGCGCGTCGGTGATGGCGTGCACGGTGGCGTCCGGGAGGTGGAAGCGGACCGACATGCCTTCGACGCGCAGCCGGGATCCCGCGGGCGCCGGGGATGCGGTGGTCACAGGTTGAGCTCCGATCGCCGGCGGGGGTCGACGCGATCGCGCCAGTACTGGGCGAGCGCGGAGATCGCCAGCGTGGGAAGCAGGATGAACAGGCCGGGAAACAGGGAGGCCCACCAGTTGCCGGCGAGCAGTGACCGCGCCCCGTCGTTAATCATGTTGCCGAGCGAGGCGAGGTGGGCGGGCAGCCCGAGGCCGAGGAAGCTGAGCGCGGTCTCGTGCCAGATCGCGTGCGGGACCATCAGGACCGCGGCCAGCGCGATGTGCGGCATCAGATGCGGCAGCAGGTGCCGGCGGACGATCCGTATCCTGCTCGATCCGCCGGAGATGGCCGCGTCCACGAACGGGCGGGCGCGCAGGGTCAGCACCTCCGAGCGGACGATGCGGGCGGCGGTCATCCAGTGGGTGAGCGCCACCGAGACCACCACGGCCGTGGCGCTGGGTGAGAACAGCGCCACGATGAAGATGCCGAACAGCAGGTGCGGCACGGAGTTGAAGCCGTCCACGACCCGCATGAGCACCCGGTCGGCCACCCCGCCGAGCGTCCCCGCGGCCAGCCCGGCCAGCGTGCCGATCGTGACGGACACCATCGCCGCCACCAGGCCGACGAGCAGGGACACCCGCAGGCCGTAGACGGCGCGCAGCAGCACGTCGCGTCCCACCTCGTCGGTGCCGAAGGGATGGGCGAGCGAGGGAGGCGACGAGGCCAGCCGCAGGTCCACCAGTTGCTCGTCCAGCCGGACGACGACCGGGACGATCAGCACGGCCAGGCCGAGCAGCACGAGGACGGCGAGGGCGAGCCGGTGGGAACGGCGCCGGGCGCGTCCCCGGCGGAGCCCGCCCGGCCGAGGCCGGGCGCCGGTCGCCTTCGGCCGGGTGAGCATCAGCTCACCCCCAGAACGCGCACCCGCGGATCGGCGATGACGTAGGCGGTGTCGGCCAGCAGGTTGCCGGCGACCACGGCCAGCGTGGCCAGCAGCGTGAGCGCCGCCAGCAGCGGGAAGTCGGCCGCGAGGGCCGCCTGGACGGACGCCGAGGCGACGCCGGGCCAGGAGAACACCGTCTCGACCAGGATCGCCCCGGTGACCAGTTCGGGGACCCGCGCGCCCAGCAGCGTGATGAACGGCAGCAGCGCCGATCGCAGGGCATGCCGGACGATCACCGTCCGCTCGCGCAGGCCACGGGCGCGGGCGCCGATGACGTAGTCCTCCCGCAGGGATGCGATGAGCGACTCGCGGACGAACAGCAGCAACCAGGACGACTGCGAGAACGCCAGGACGGCGACGGGCAGGATCATGTGGCGCAGCACGTCCCCGGGCTCCACCGTCCCGGCCGCCGCGTCGGTCAGCCCTCCCGCGGGCAGCCAGTGCAGCTTCACCGCGAACACCCAGATCACGATGAGCGCGGTCCAGAACACCGGGGCCGCCTCGTTGGCGTAGGCGGTGCCGGTGACCAGCCGGTCGGTCCAGGAGTCACGCCGCCAGGCGGCCACGGCCCCCACGACCAGACTGCCGGCGAGCATGAGCACCAGGGCGCAGCCCACCGCGAGCAGCGTCCAGCCGAACCGTTCGCCGATCACCTCGGCGACCGGCCGATGCATGCTGCGTGACTCGCCGAGGTCGCCGCGCAGTAGGTTGCCGAGCCAAGTCAGGTACTGCTCGGTGACCGGGCGGTCGAGCCCCCACGCCTGACGGATCTGACGTGCGATCTCCGGACTGGTGGTCAGCGCGCGGTCCCCGAGGTACTGGCGTACCGGGTCGAACGGGGAGGCCTTGGCCAGGGCGAACATGCCCAAGGTGACGACCAGGAGCAGCGGGGCGGTGAACGCCAGGCGCCAGGCCGCCATCCTGGCCAGGGCGCGCGTCACGAGCCGGGCTTCCATTCGGCCAGGTTGCGGAACAGTCCTCCGGTGGCGTGGTCGTGCGCCTCGACGCCCGGCGTGATGCCGGTCCATGTCCCCCGGATCACGTACACGTGCTTGAGGTACACCAGGTAGGCCCACACGGCGTCGTCATGGACGCGTCGCTGGAAGGCGTCGTAGGCATTTTTGCGCACGGCCGGGTCGGACTCCTCGCGCCCCTTCTCCAGCAGTGCGTCGACCTGCGGCACCTTGTAGTGGCCGGGGTTGAAGTACCCCTGGCCGGAGAAGCTCGAGTGGAACAGCTCGAAGTTGGTGTAGTCGGGGTCGAACGGAGTGCCCCATCCCATGATCAGGGCATCTTCGTCCATCCGGGTGTGGATGGCGTCCCAGTCCAGGCCGGCCAGCCGGATGTCGATGCCGAGCTTCTTGGCGTCGGAGGTGAACGCGAGGGCGAGTTCCTTGCGCAGGGAATCCCCCGCCGGGTACATCAGCGTGAAGCTCGCGGGCGTGCCGCCCTTGTGGCGGATACCGTCAGGCCCGCTCTTCCAGCCGGCCTCCTCCAGCAGGCGCACGGCCCGAGCCGAGTCGGGTGCGGGCGAGCCGTCGACGGCCGGGTTGTGCCAGGTGGTGTCGGGGGCGACGGGCCCGAACGCGGGTCGTCCGGCTCCGGCCAGGATCGTGTTCACCATCGCCTCGCGGTCGGCGCCGAGGCTCAGCGCCTGCCGGATCGCGTTGTCCCCGGTCACGGGCGCGTCCAGGGGGAACATCACGCCGCGGTAGTCGGCGCGGTGGACGGTCATGCCGGCTTGGCCGTCGAAGCGTGAGGCGGCCTTGGGCGGCAGCTCCGTGGCGTCGAACTCGCCCGCGGCCATGCGGGTCGCGCGCACGTTGTCGTCGACGGCGTACGCCATCACCAGGCGCTTGATCGCCGGGACGCCGCCCCAGTAGGACGGGTTGGCCTCCAGCACCACCTTGTCCCCCGGCGTCCAGGAGACGAACCGGTACGGCCCCGTGCCGACGGGCCTGGTGTTGAACGGCGCCTTCTCCAGGTTCTGCCCCTCGAGCATCCGCCGCGGCACGATGCCCAAGGTCGCGCGCTGCAGGAACGGCGCGTAGGGGTACTTCAGGTGGAACACCACCGTGGCCGGGTCCTTGGCCTCGACCGACGCGATGGCGGTGTAGTCCCCGCGTATCGTCGAGTTGTTGTTCGCGTCGAGCACGGCCTGATAGGTGTAGGCGACGTCCGCGCTGGTCAGAGGCGTCCCGTCGTGGAACATCACTCCCTGGCGCAGGGTGAAGGTGACGGAGGTGCCCGTCGCCTTGGGCAGGCGCTCGGCCAGCGCCGGCTTCAACGACAGGTCCGCGTTCCGGGTGACCAGCCCGTCGAACATCAGCGACCCGCCGTCGGGCGCGTATCCGAGTACGGGGTTCAGCGTGTCGGGCTCCGAGCCCAGGCCGAGGACGAACGTGCCCCGGGCGCCGCTCTCTTCCGTTGTGGAAGCGGGCGATCCTCCACCGGCGGAGCAGCCGAGCGTCACGAGAAGTAAGGCGAGCGCCACGAGGCCGAGCCGGGTGAGCTGCATGGGGCGAACGTAGAACGAATAATTCGCTGTTGCAATAGTTTGGCAATTGGGTCGGCGAGGAAGACTGCATGTGTGACCGCGGCGCCCGATGAAGCATCCTTGCAGCGCTATCCAGCCGGGCGATCGGGCGCCGCGCCTCCGCACATTCGTCTGGTGAGCGGGTCACAGGCCACGACCTACCAATCGATGGTGGCCGAAGTGGGCGGCCGGGTGTTCACCGGAGCACCCTGGCGTGAACCGCACAGCTTCGCCCGCAGCGTAGCGGTCCGCATGCTGGTCGACCTGCACCAACCGGGCTTCGTGCTCGCCCTCGCCGTGGACGGCGAACAGGTGTGCGGCTTCGCCTACGGGCACCTGGCCTCCCGCCTCGCCGCCCTGGCGGGGCATCCGAGCGCGGACGACTTCACCCTCAAGGAGCTGGCCGTACTGCCCGAGACGCGAGGACAGGGCATCGGCACCCGTCTGCACGACTCCCTGCTGGCGGTCGCGTGCGGCGGACCACGCTGGCTGGCCACCCATCCGGCCGCCACGGCGGCCCTCGGCCTCTGCCGGAAAAGGGGATGGCGAGAGGTGGCCTACCTCCCCGAGCGCGCCATGACCCCGCTCATCATGCGGAAGACACGCGAGTGAGCGCCACACGTGACGACGGCGACGACCGGGCGGCCGCATGCTGGCGTCCATGTCTGATGAACATTCCGGTCGAGGGTTCCTGCGGCGGCCCCGGCTACGCAAGGCGTGTTGCTCGTGCACGTCGCCGTCTCCGTCGGTTGGCTCGGCATCGCCGCCGCCATGATCATCCTGGGAATCGTGCTGCGGAACACCGAGGATCCGGCCATCACCAGGGGCGGCTACCAGATGATGACCGTGCTCGACGACGGGGTCGTCATCCCGGCCGCGCTGCTCACCTTGGTCAGCGGCATCGTCGGCGGGCTGTCCAGCAATTGGGGCGTGCTGAGGTACCACTGGGTCGTCGCCAAGCTCGGTCTGGTCTTGCTGGCCATGGCCAACGGCTTCTTCTTCCTGCACGAGTGGACCGGCCAGGCCCTCGTCCACGCCGCCGACGCTCACCCGGTCCGCGAGCTGCTCATCGCCGGCGACCTCGCCGCTTTCGCCCTGCTGGCCGCGGCGACCGTCCTATCGATCTACAAACCATGGGGAAGAACGCCCCGCGGCCGTCGGCAGGCCGTTCTCCGCCGGCGCCCCCAGGCCGCCCGCAGCCGGCAGCGCCTCTTCGAAGGGACATGGTGTCGATGCGCCGGACCGGCTTGCGGATGGCGTCGCAGGGCTGCCGCCGGTGTTGTCATCGGCGCGTGAGGTTTCCGCGCTGTTCCTGTCTCTAGTCTGGTCGCATGATCCCGACCCGCGGAGCCCGCGTGGCGATCGTCGCCCTGGCAGCGGCGTTGCCGGTGTCCGCGTGTGGCGGCCTCAACGGGAGTCGGGCATCCGACCAGTGGACGCCTCCCTGCCGGCGCGCCGCCGTCACGGCCGCGCTCGCTCTGCTACGCGCGTGACCACGTCGTCTTCGACCTTCGAGGAGAGATCATGACCGAGCCGTCCGTGACCAGGCCACAGGCAGTGATCTTCGATGTGAACGAGACCCTCACCGACATGGAGCCGCTGCGCGACCGGTTCGAGGAGGCCGGCCTTCCCCGTGATTCGATGGACACCTGGTTCGCGAGCGTGCTGCGCGACGGATTCGCGCTCACCGTGGCCGGGGGATACGCCGACTTCGCCGCCATCGCCGCCGAGGTGCTCAAGGAACTGCTCGTGAGCAGGGGTGCCGCGGACGGCGACGTCGACCCCGGCGCGGCGGTCGATCACGTGCTCGGCGCGTTCAGGCGGTTGCGGGTGCATCCCGACATCCCTGAGGGGATGCGCCTGCTGCACGAGAGCGGCATCCGGCTGTTCACCATGACCAACGGCGCCGCGGCGATGACCGAGGGCGTCCTCGCCCGCGAGGGGCTGCTCGACCTGGTGGAGGCGCGACTGGACGTCAGCGCTCCCCGCGCCTGGAAGCCGGCCCGGGCCGCGTACGAGTACGCGGTCGGCGCGACCGGCGTCCGGCCGGACCAGGCGGCCCTGATCGCCGTGCACCCCTGGGACATCGACGGCGCCCAGCGCGCCGGCCTGACCGGGGCGTGGCTGAACCGGCGCGGTCTGCCCTATCCGGGCATGATGACCACCCCGCGGGTGACCGCGCCCGATCTCGTGACCCTCGCGGGCCGGTGGGCTTAGGATCCGCCCGTCACGAGGCCGGGATGGCGATCTCCAGCCAGACCGTCTTACCGCGCCCGCTCGGCGAGCTGTTCCACGCGCCGGCCAGCGCGTCCACCAGGAACAGGCCGCGTCCGTGCTCCGCCTCAGCGCTGCCTTCCTCGGACAGGGAGAAGGGGGAAGGCACCGGTGGATCGCTGTCGGAGTCACGTACTTCGAGGCGGACGCGATCGGCGAACGCGCGCAGCCGCACGTCGACGTCGGTGCCCGCGTGGATGAGCGCGTTGGTGACGACCTCGGAGGTGACGAGCTGCAGGTCCTCCGACACCTCCGTCAGGCCCCACCGGCACAGCAGGTCATGCACGAGGCCCCGCACCTCCTTTGCCCCCCGCAGGTCGCGTGCCTCGATGTGCAGGTGACCTGTGCGGGGCACGTCTTCGGCGCCTTCGTAGCGGGCCAGGAGCAGTGCCGCGTCGTCGCGGCGGCGCCGCGGATCGGGTGCCTCGGCGAGGAGGCGGTCGGCCAGCTTCTCGAGATCGGCGCCCGCATCGAGGGCGGCGGAACGGAACGTCGCGGCCGCACCGTCACCGGGATCCTCGACGCGCGGGTCGACCAGCCCGTCCGAGTACAGCATGAGCACCGACCCCGCCGCCAGCGTGTGCTCCCGCGCACGGTACGGAGTCGGCGCGGCCACTCCGAGCGGCACGTTGGCCGGGGCCTCCAGGGTGTGGACGACCCCGTCGGAGCAGCGCAGGAGCGGTGCCGGATGGCCGGCGAGCGCCACCTCGGCGTGGCCGTCCGCCGTGTCCAGGGCGACGACGCAGCAGGTGGCGAGGAGGTCGGTGCCCAGCCGGGAGAGAAGCGCGCCGGTCCGCTCGAGGAGCGCCGCCGGCCCGTGGCCCTCCGTCGCGTACGCCGCCACCGCGCTGCGCAGCTGGCCCATGACCGCGGCGCTCTCCAAGGTGTGGCCTTCCACGTCACCGATGACCAGCACGACGCGCTCGTCCGGCGATTCGATCAGGTCGTACCAGTCGCCACCCACCTCGGAAGTGGCGGCGGCGGGCTGGTAGCGGGCCGTGGTGGTGAGTCTCGGCACGTCCGGCAGTACGGGCGGGAGCAGCCTCTTCTGCAGGCACTCGGCGTACGCCTGCCGCTTCCTGGTCAGTTCGATGCGTTCGACGGCCGAGCCCAGCCGCCCGGCCATCATGGTGAGGACGGCCCTCTCCTCGGGTGCGAAGCGCCGAGGTCCGCCGAAGGACAGGCAGCAGACGCCGACCACGTGGTCGCTCCCGGTGAACGGCACGTCGATGACATGTCTGCTCCCGATGAGCGGAAGGTAGGCGGCGGTGCACATCCCGTCACCGAGGCCGTCGGCGACGGCGACCGGCCGGTCCGGGTCACCCGAGACGAAGAGCGCGCGTCCCGCGACCGCCTGGGCGGCGGGCGTGTGCCCGTGCAGCCCTGAGCCGTGGAGCTCGTGCACGAGGTCGGAGGAGTCACCGCTGTGCCCGATGACCCACAGGCGCCCGTCGCCCACCGAGGCCAGCACCATGGCTCGGGCGTGGAACGGCGACATGACGCAGAACCGTGCCGCTCCGACGACGTGATCCATGGTGGTCGCCCGGTTCAGCATGTCGGCCAGCCGCTGCAGCGGATACATGAGGCTCAGGCCGGCCGATCCGGGGACCCCCGGCACTCCCCAGACGGCGAGGCCGGCCGATCCGGCCGGCGACTCGGCGCCCGGGGCGGCCTCACTGGCGTTCGCCGGATACGGCTGGGCCCTCGCCGCGTCGAACACGGGGACGAGCACGGGCAGGTGCCCGGGTGTGATCGGCACGCGACGGGCGTCGAGGGCGTCGAGGACGACGGCGAGCCGGTCGCCGATCGTCTTGAGCGCCGCGCGATCTTCGTCGGCGTAGCCGCCTCTGTCCTCGGGCCGGAGAACCGTCAGGGTGCCGAAGCGGTGCTCTCCTGCCCAGAGGGGGGCCGCTGCCACGGTGTACGGATAGGGCGTGACCCCCGGACGGTCCTCGGCCCGCGGATCCGGATCGGCCAGGACCGCCACCGTCCCGTCGGACAGGGCCCGTGCGGAGGCGTAAGGAGCGTCGAGCGCCATGCGGCCCGGGAGCGTGAAGATCGACGGGGGGCTGCCGCCGATCATCGCGGCCTTGAGTTCGGCGCCGTCGGCCGTCAGGAGGTAGACGGCCGCCGCGACGGCCTTCAGCCGGTCGGCGGCCTCGCACACGGCAGGATGCAGTGCCGCCGCCAGATCGCCCGGGATCTCAACGGGCCCGTCCTCGCGGGCGTCTCGCACGACCATCCCGCTCATCCGCAGGCCTCCGTCACGTCCTGCCGGCGTCTCCGACAACGGCGATCGTGTGCTTTCCTCCAGCCACCCCGGGGACGCCTGTCATCGCGCCGACTCGCGGTCGGCCGACCCCGTTGCGCATGGCCGGCTTCGCCAGGGGCTCTCACACCGCCTTCCGCCTTGACGGCGGGACACGCGTCCGTCGAGGTCAGGCGCCTGCGAGTCGTGCTCCCATACGTTCCATGCTACGACGCCGCCCACCGGCGGCCCGGAGGAGATGCCCGGAGTCCGTCAGAGCCTTTTTCCGCCCCCTCCGATGGCCTCCTGACCCCGGCGGCGATCGAATGGAAGTGGCTCTGGGCGACGAATTCATGCGCTACGGAGTGAGGACCACCTTGTTGCACTCGTCCTGCTTGTTCTTGAACAGCTCGAACGCGCGTGGCGCCTCGCTGAGCGGCATCCGGTGCGAGATGACGAAGCTCGGGTCGATCTCGCCCACGCGGATCCGGTCCAGCAGCGGCTTTGTGTGGCGCTGCACGTGGCACTGGCCGGTGCGGATGGTCAGGGACCGGTTCATGACGGCGCCCATCGGGAACTTGTCCACGAACCCGCCGTAGACGCCGATGACGGAGACCACGCCGCCGTTGCGGCAGGCCATGATGGCCTCGCGCAGCGCGTAGGGGCGCTCGGTCTCCATCCGGGCGGCCTGCTTGCCGCGGTCGTAGGCGTACATGGCCGGGGTCGGGTGGTGGGCCTCCATGCCGACGGCGTCGATGCAGGCGTCCGGGCCACGCCCGCCCGTCATGTCGCGCAGCGCGTCCAGCACGTTCACCTTCTCGTAGTCGAGGATCTCGGCGCCGGTCTGCTGGGCCCGCCTGAGCCGGTACGGGAACCGGTCGATGACGATGACCCGGTCCGCGCCGAGCAGGAACGCGCTGGCCGCGGCGAGCTGCCCGACCGGCCCCGCGCCCCAGATCGCGATCGTCTGGCCCGGCTTGATGTCGCACATCTCCGCGCCCATGAAGCCCGTCGGGAAGATGTCCGACAGGAACAGGACCTTCTCGTCCGGCAAGCCGTCCTCGATCTTGACGGGACCGACGTCGGCGAACGGGACGCGGGCGTACTCGGCCTGCCCGCCGGGGAAGCCGCCCAGCATGTGGGAGTAACCGAAGATGCCCGCGGGCGCGTGACCCATCAGCTTCTCGGCCATCCCGGCGTTGGGATTGGAGTTCTCGCACACGGAGTAGAGGCCGTCCTCACAGGCGAAGCAGGCGCCGCAGGCGATCGGGAACGGCACCACGACGCGATCGCCGGGGCGCAGGTCCCTCACGCCGGAGCCGACCTCGACGACCTCGCCCATGAACTCGTGGCCGAGCACGTCGCCCTTCTTGACGGTCGGGATGTACCCGTCCACGAGGTGCAGGTCGGAGCCGCAGATCGCGGTGGAGGTGACGCGGACGATCGCGTCGCGCGCGTTGAGGATCTGCGGGTCGGGGACGTCGCGGACCTCCAGGTGGTTACGGCCCGCCCACACGTTGGCCTTCATGCCCGTCCTCCGATCGGCTGTGCGGGACGCTGGCGGAGCTGGCGCAGGGCGCGGTGGCCCTCGGGGCTGCCCTCGGAGCGGACCACCTCGCCGGTCTCCATGACCTGCTTGAAGCGGCGCAGGTCGTCGCGGATCTGCTGCTCGGGGTGCTCGCCGCACATCCGGGCGACGGCGGCGGCGAGCTTGCGCCCGTGCATGCCGTACTCCAGCGAGACGTCCACGACGGTGCCGCGCCCGCCGGGCCCGTCGGTGAAGCTCACCAGGCCGGCGGTGGAGACGCCGGTGCCGGGCACGGACCGCCAGGCGATGAGGTCGCCGGCCCGCTCGTCGATGATCTCGGACTCCCACTCCAGGTCGACCACCGGGCCCTTGGCCCTCCAGCGGGAGCGGCGCTGGTCGAGGGAGCGCACCGAGTCCAGGTGGACCATGAAGGAGGGCAGGTTCTCCAGCTCCCGCCAGAAGCGGTAGACCTCCTCGCGCGGCTTGTTGATGGTGATGGAGGCGTGCACCTTCAGCGGGCCCTTGGCCTTGGCGGTTCCGCGCCGGGCGCAGACGGCGTCGACAGCGGAGATCCCGGCGACCGCGCCGAGCGCGCACAGCGCGCGGGTGCGGCGAGTGCCCGTGCGGTTGGCGGCGGCCCTGCCGAGGACGCCGAGGTCCATCGTGTCGCCGGCGACCCTGGTCCACGCCCACTGGGCGGGGTTCTTGGCGCCGAGCAGCAGCGCGGCGTGCAGGAGCTCGCGCCCGCCGACGAGCCTGGCGACGGTCGTGGCCCCGGGCGCGTCGTCGACGCCGCACAGGCGGGTCACGGCCCTGGGCGCCACTAGTTGCGCCGTACCGAGCGCGAGGCTGGCCCACCCCAGCGCACGGGCGAGTTCGTCGGTCATCATGAGTCCTGACACAGGTGCCGGTGGTACGTGGACACGCCGCGGGCGGCCCCTCGGCCTGCTGACGCCCCCGCCTTGTCTGTCCCGTACCCCTGACAAAACCGATGACACCAGCGGATCCAGGCACGAAATCGCACGTCACCTGGATGACCGTCCACGACGGGCCGTACATCCCGCGCCCTGCCCCGCCCTCGCGGCAGGCGGCACGGAACCGGCGACGGACCACCGTCAGCGGAGTGACCGACGGATGCCAGCAGACCGCCCGACAGCCACGCCGAACGGGTGGCGACATCGAATTCTCAGTCGCCGGGCGACGGCCGTCCCTCGCCCGCGGATGATGAGCGATCATTGAAGACGAGTTCGCCACCAAGCTGGCTGAACTTGCCGGCCTGGATCGCCGCCCGCTCCGCCAGCTCACCGCCGTAGATCCCGGACGGGAAGCCGAGGTAGTTCTCGATCCGTGAGGAGGTGCCCGCCTGGCCGCCCGTCGCGACATTGTCCAGGACCATCGTCGCGAGGCCCTCCGACGCCCCGTAGACCGCCGCCGCCAGCCCCGCCGGCCCGGCCCCGATGACCAGCAGGTCGCAGTGGGTCTCCTCCTGTACCCGTGGTGCGGGGAGCCCGATCGCCCGGGCAAGCTCCGCGTTGCTCGGGTTGCGGAGCACCGTCTCGCCACGCCAGATCACGACCGGGGTCTCCTCCGGAGTGACGCCCATGCTCCGCAGGAACCGCTCTGCCTCCTGGTCCTGCTCCAGGTCGATCCACCGGTGCGGCAGCCGGTTGCGTGCCGCGAACTCCCGCAGCCGCCGGGAGTCGGCCGAGAAGCGGGAGCCGATGACGCGGAAGCCGGCCCCCAGTCCGATGAGCATCGTGCGGCGGATGAGGTAGGCCCGCAGAATGAGGTCGCCGAGTGCCGGATCCCCGGCGACCAGGCGGCGCAGCGCATCCGCCGGCACGGCGAGGACCTCGCCGTCCTCGGCCACCACGCCGGTGACGAAGCCCACCTGGCCGGTGAGCACGTTGAGCTCTCCCAGGAACCGGCCTGCCCCGTGGAAGCCGATCACCTGATCGTCGACTCCGAATCCCTCGACCGTCGCCACCTTGCCGGCCAGGACCGCGAAGAACTCGGCGCACGGAAGGCCCTCCGCGTACAGAACCTCATCCTGGTGGACCCGGCGCCGCTCGCCGTGCGGGGCCAGCGCCTGGAGCTGCGCGTTGCTCAGCCGCGGGTAAGCCCCTTGCGGGTCCGGCGTCTCGCAGAGCTCAGGCGGCCAGCGCATGGTCCACCCATTCGCGCAGGGCGGGAGCCGGCGCCGGCGCCGCGCCCGATCGCCGGCTGAGGACCCGGCCCTGAGCGATCACGACAAGCGTCGGGATGGCCTGTACGGTGAAGCGTTCCGAGAGCCGGGGCGCTTCGTCCACGTTCACCTTCACCAGCTTCAGGCGACCGGCCAGATCGGCCGCGACCTGCTCCAGCGCCGGGCTGACCATGCGGCACGGCCCGCACCAGGGTGCCCAGAAGTCGACGACCACCGGAATCCGGGCCGCCTCGACGACCTCGCCAAAGTCACCGTCCCCGGCCTCGGTGACCCAGGGAAGCGGCTGATGGCAGTAGCCGCACTGCGGGATCCCCGCCGCAGCACTGGGCAACCGGTTCTTCCGCCCGCATTTCGGGCATGGGACGACGCTCGCGTTCTTGGTCTGTGACCGCATGGTCAGACCTCCGGATTCTCATAGGTCACCGAGAGTGCGCCGCCGGTCATTCCGACGCGGATGACCGCGCCGTCGAGAGCGTCGCCGGCGACCAGGGCGCGGGCGGCACGGGCCTCGACCTCGCGGGCGATGAAGCGGCGCAGCGGCCGTGCGCCGTAGACGGGGTCGTAGCCCTGCTCGGCGATGAAGCGCCCGCAACACATGCCGGGCCTCATCGGCCGACTCCGGGTTCACCAAGATCTCGTAGCTGCCCGCCCACGACCGCGGACAGCGACACCAGCGTCTGCGCTGCATGGCGTAGCCGATCGCGCCCCGAATCAGGCCGCGCTCGATCTCGGTCACGCGCCGTCAACCACAGCCCAAAGAGCAGCCCCCCGACCTCTGCATCCAGTCAATGGGCCCGGATCGCTCCCCCGAAACCCCCAAATACCCATTTTCGAATCAAACAACAAAGGCGGCAGGCGAGGGCCGGCTCACAGGCGATGTTGCCGGCCCGAGAGTGGAACTTCCCGTACTACCAGCTGGCGCGATTCGCGGTACCCAACGTCATGACGGGCAACGTCGTCATGGTCAAGCACGCGTCGGGCGTTCCCCGCTCCGCGCTGGCCTTCGAGGATCTCTACCGCGAGGCCGGTGCGCCGGACGGCGTCTACACCAACCTTTTCATCACCAAGGAACAGGTCGGGAAGGTGATCGACGATCCGCGCGTGATGGGGGTGGCCCTGACCGGCAGCGAGCAGGCGGGCAGTGTCATCGCCACACGCGCCGGCAAGACGGTCAAGAAGACCACCCTCGAACTGGGCGGCAGCGACCCGCTGATCGCCTTGCCCGACGCCGATCTGGGTCCGACGGTCCACTGGGCCGTGTGGGGCCGCCTCAACAACTGCGGGCAGTCCTGCGTGGCCACCAAGCGGCTCCTCATCCACGAGCAGATCGCCGACAAGTTCCTCGAGGAGTTCACCGCGGCCATAAGCGGATTGGTCGCCGGGGACCCGATGGACGAGCGGACCACCCTGCCGCCGATGTCGTCCCAGTCGGCCGCCGACAAGCTGAAGGCGCAGGTGGCCGAGGCGGTCGAGCACGGTGCCCGGGCAACCCAGGTCGGCCCCCCGGTGCCGGAGACCGGAGCGTTCGTCCAGCCGACGATCCTCACCGACGTCAGCCGCGACAACCCCGTCTACGGCCAGGAGCTCTTCGGCCCAGTGGCGATGTTCTTCAGCGTCCGGGACGAGGACGAGGCGATCGCCATCGCCAACGACACCGGCTTCGGGCTCGGCGGCGCGGTCTTCACCTCCGACATCGAGCACGGCAAGAAGATCGCCCACCGCATCGACAGCGGCATGGTCTTCATCAACCATCCCACCTGGACCGCGCCCGAGTTGCCGTTCGGTGGCATCAAGCGGTCCGGTTACGGGCGGGAGCTGTCCTGGCTCGGCATCCAGGAGTTCGTCAACAAAAAGCTGATCGACATCGTTCCGCTCGACGCCGCGCCATGAGCATGCCGGGCCACGAGCGCTACCCAAGATCGAAGACGCGCCGGGCCCGACGGAGAGTGCCGTCGTAGTAGCACCTATCGATCTCGATTCGCCGGTCACGGGCGGCCGTCCCGTTATCGCGTGCGACCGAACACCTCCGGTTCGGTGAAGGCCGCATCTCGACCGCGGCCGGAGTCTTCCTCCGCCCTCTCACGTCCGGTCGGGGGCGCCGCCGTCCGGCCGCGCCCCCGGTGCGCCTCAGTAGGAGTAGGTCGTGGCGCAGACGGTCCCGTTCAGGGTGAAGGAGGCGGGCGGTGGGTTGGCTCCGGTCTGGTTGCCGACGAATCCGAAGCCGACCGTGTTGCCGCCGTTCGGGGCGAGATAGGTGTTCGAGCCGGTGGGGGTGACGACCACGTTCTGGCCGTTCTTGGCGAAGACGGCGTTCCATGTGCTGTCGGAGAGGGACTCGGTGGTGACGGGGAAGGTGAAGGCCAGCGTCCATCCCGTGATGGGGGCGGGCCCGGTGTTGGTGACGCTGATGTTCGCCACGAAACCGCTCCCCCAGCCCGTGGCGACGTTGTAGGTGACGGCGCAGGTGCTGTCCCGCGGCGTGCCCGTCACGAAGGTGACCGGTTTCGAGGGCGTCGAGAGATGGCCCTTCTGGCCGGTGGCGAGCACGTTGAGCGTGTACGAGGTGCCCGGGACCAGGTTGCGCGCGGTGAACGAGGTCGAGGTCGACTCCCCCAGCAGGACGCTGTTGGTGCCGAACTGCCGGTAGACGGCGTACCGGATGACGTCGCCGCCGTTGGACGGCTTCCACGAGATCGTCGCGGTGTTCGCGGTGATGTCGCCGGCGGTCGGATCGCCGGGCGCGGTCAGCGCGGTGTCCACGGGGTTGGTGGCCGATGGCGTGAGCTTGAGGGTGACGATCGAGTACGGCCGGATGACCTGCGTGTTCGCGGTGCCCTGCTTGGAGGTGGCGATCGCGGTGTACCCGGAGCCCAGGGTGTGGACGGTGGGTGTGGCGCCGCTCGGCGTCCAGCCGTCGTAGTCGAGGTGGGCGGTGTAGGCGTTGCCGGGGTCCTGGTTGACCAGTTCGACGCTGAGGCCGCCGTCGGCGTTGCGGGCCGCGTGCACGGAGATGAGCCCGTTGTCCGAGCCGGCCTTGACCAGCGTGTCGCCGGGCAGCGCCACCTTGCTGAGCATCCGCAGCGCATGGTAGGGCGCGAACGGCGTGTTCAGCGGCGGTTCGCAGACGTTGTCGCCGTTGCAGTTGCCGCTCGATATCAGGCCCCCGTCGCCGTACGACGTCGTCCCGTCGGGCGCGGTGCTGACCTCGCCCATGCCGTTGCGGGTGTCCCAGTAGTCCACCGTGAAGACGCCGTTCTCCAGCGCGGTGAAGTAGACGTCGGCGGTGAACAGGCCGCCGACCTGCGTGTCCGATTGGTAGTTGGAGGAGGTCTCGGTCAGCGCGATGCCGATGTCCGGGCCCTTCGGGCCGGCGTACTGGTCGATCTGCCGCCGGATCTGCTCCAGCTCACCGGGAAGCAGCCGCACCTGCTGGAGGACGTCCGCGGCGGTGGTGTGGTTGGGGTAGTAATGCACGATCGCGAAGTCGATGTACGGTCCCGCGATCGACAGGACCGTCTGGTTCCACGCCGCGGCGTCGCCGGTCGCCACGACCCCGTCGGGCCAGTTGCCCGGGTCCGTGACCACCGCTCCGATCTTGATCGTGGGGTCGACCGCCTTCATCGCCCGGGCGTACTGCACGAGGTTGTTCGCGTACGCCGCCGGTCCTTTGGCGTCGTGGTAGTCGAGCTCCCAGTCGGCGCCGTAGTAGCCGTTGCCGAAGACCTCGTTGCCGATCTCCCAGTACTTCACGCCGTAGCCCTTGGTGAGGTTGGCGTACCTCACCCAGTCGGCGGCCTCCTGCGGCGTGCCGGAGCCGTAGTTGGCGATGAGGATCGCCTGCGCGCCGATGGCGTTGACCGTGCCCATGAAGGAGTCGAAGCCGGTTCCCGGCGCCACCCACCCGCCTCCCGAAACGGTGCTGGTCCGCCAGTGGAAGCCGTCCCCGTAGGAACCACCGGGATAGCGCATCATCTGCACACCGGCCGCGCCGAGGAGGTCCGCTGATGCCTCGGTGTTCATGTTCCCGTCCCATACGGCCTGGTTGAGGCCGTACGCAGTGCCGGGCACGGTGCCGAGCCCTTCGCGGGCGTTGACGGTGACGTTGACGGCCGGCGTCGCCGCCTGGGCCGCCGTCCCGGGGACCGCGAGGATGGCGCCGGCGAGGGCCGCGGCGACGCCCACGGCGATTCCGCGCCGCCGTCGGCACCCGCGGAGTGATGACAGGTTCACGGGTTCTCGCTTCCTGGAGTCGGGCCGCCGGTCATGTGATCAGGAGCGTGTCCACTTCTGGTTGTTCTGGCCGGTGCACGACCAGATCTGGACCTTGGTGCCGTTGGCGGTGCCGGAGCCGGAGACGTCCAGGCACTTGTTAGCGCCGACGGCGGTGATGGTGCCGTCGGAGTTGAGGCGCCACTTCTGGTTGTTCTGGCCGTTGCAGTCCCAGATGATGACGCTGGTTCCGTCGGCGGTGCCGGCGCCGTTGACGTCCAGGCACTTGTTGCCGTAGACCCGCAGCTCGTTCGCGTTGGTGGCCGCCCATTGCTGGTTGGCGCCGCCGTTGCAGTCCCAGATTTGCATCTGTGTGCCGTTGGTCTGGGAGGCGCCGTTGACGTCCAGGCACCGGCCCGACGCCACGCCCCGGATGGTGGAGGTGGACGGTGTGCTGCCGGCGGGCCGGAGGTACAGGCCGAACTCGGCGATGCCGGGGGCGGCCCGGGAGCCGGTGATGCGCAGCCGCACCCGGCTGGTGGTGACTGGGGCCGTCAGGCGGATCAGCTTCTTGTGGCCGATCGTGGTGTCGGCCGCGATCTGGGTCCAGGCGGTGCCGTTCCAGGAGTCCACGGCGAACGACCTCGTGCGCTGGCCGATGCGCAGGTCCTCCTGGGTGGAGATGACATCGAAGGTCCGCGAGGAGGGCAGGGTGAGCACCAGCGCGCCGGTGGTCCCGGTCGACTGCCAGGAGCTGTCGAGGTCGCCGTTCACCGCCAGGTCGGGGGTGTGCCCGGTGGTGGCGGAGGTGCCGCTGTCGTTGGCCGCGCCGGCACCGCTCGCGAGATTGGTGGCGAAGGTGGAGGACACGATGGCGCCGAACTGGGTCAGGGTGTCCACCGCCGTCTGGTCCAGCAGCCCCTGCCGATTCGGGGAGAGGTTCAGCAGCATGTTGCAATTGCGTCCCACCGACGCGTAGTACATCTCGAGCAGCTCGCTCGGGGGTCTCCAGGTCTCGCCGGGCTGCCAGAACCAGTTGTGGCGCGCCGACAGGGTGCCGTTGCACTCTCCGGGGAACCATCGCAGCATGTTCCACGCGCTGGTCCCGTCGGCTTTGCGCTGGGACAGCACGCTGTCGCTGCCGAGGTCACTGGCGCCGTTGCCGCCGGGCACGCCCAGCACCGAGTCGGCGCCGGTCGCGGGATCGCCGGCGGCGGGCACGATCGACCATTCCGAGGTGCGCGCGTAGCCGTTCTCGTTGCCGACCCAGCGCACGTCCGGCCCGCCGTCGTTCTCCATGACCGCGTTGGGCTGCAGCGTGCGGACCATGGTGGCCCAGTCCTTGAAGTTGTAGGGCTGGTTGCGGCCGGTCGGATTGGCGCCGTCCCACCACAGTTCGTCGATGCCGCCGTAGCGGGTCAGCAGCTCGTACAGGGTGTTCTCGAAGTAGGCGTTGTAGTCGTCGGAATTGAAGCGGAACGTCACTCCGTTGACGACCTCCGAGGGGTCGGAAGGAATCGTCACCTGCCTGGAGGCGCTGCCGTTGGCGAAGCGCCCGCCGGACAGGTTCTCGTGCAGGTCGGCGGGCGACACGTACAGACCGGCCTTCAGCCCGTACTTGTGCATGGAATCGGTGAAGCTCCTGACCACATCACCCTGTCGGCCCGACCAGGAGGACGACGCCACGCCGAAGTTGCTGTACTTGGAGGGGAAGAGCAGAAAACCGTCGTGGTGCTTGGCCGTGAGGATCGCCCCCTTGAACCCGGCGTTCTTGATCGAGGCGGCCCACTGGTCGGTGTTGAGACCGGTGGGCTGGAAGGCGTTGGGGTCCTCGGTGCCGGTGCCCCACTCTCTGCCGGTGAAGGTGTTGATTCCGAAGTGGAGGAAGTTGTACTGCTCCAGCCGCTGCCAGGCCAGCTGGCGCGGCGCCGGCACGACATCGGCGGCCTTCGCGATGATCGTCGCGGGTGAGTCCGACGCCGACACCGGCGCGACCTGCACCGTAGCGGCGTAGGACGCGTCGGCCGGCGCCAGGGCGACCGCGACCAGGCCGAGAACCGACATCACACTGAGCGCTCTTCTGACAACAGTGCGCATCATCGGCGCGAACGTACGCCGATCCGCAGTCCACATGTGTGGTCCTTTCTTCGACGCGCGGATGTTCGGTGGGCCCGGAGGTGAGCCCTGGGAGGTGAGCCGAGGAGAGGCCTGCGGTACGGCAGGCACGGGCGGTCATGGACGCGAGCGCGCCTCACGCAATCGATTCGATGGCGTTCGGCGCCACGATCACCGCGGACCGCCATGGTGTCAAGGAATCCCGCTGCGGTGCGGTCGTCGCCCGGCGCGGCCGAAGTGGCGCGCCACAGTGGCGCTTCACGGCTCAGGGACGGTCGGAGCTCCCCGATTCGACAGAAATTTTCGCGGTCAGCGATCTGAAAGTTTCAGCTCGATGCGCCCTGAGCCCGGTGAAGCCGGGCCGGCCGGTCACTGACCGGCCGGCGAGGAGGTGCTCTCCCGAACCATCAGGGTCGTGGCCAGCTCGAGGCCGGTCTGCGGCGTCTCCTCACCACGCCCCAGCGCGAGCGCCAACTCGGTGGCGGCGGCGGCCATCTCGGTGAGCGGCTGATGGACGGTGGTCAGCGGAGGATCGACGAGCGCGGCGACGGGCAGGTCGTCGAAGCCCACCACGCTCACGTCCGCCGGTATCCGCAGCCCCAGCTCGCGGGCGGCCTGGTAGACGCCGAGCGCCTGCAGGTCGTTGCAGGCGAAGATCGCAGTGGGCCGCTCAGGGCCGCTCAGCAGGCCGAGCGCGGCCACACGCCCGCCCTGTGTCGTCAGCTCGGCGCGTACGACGAGGTCGGTGTCCACGGACAGGCCCGCGGCCTCAAGGGCCGAGCGATAGCCGTCCAGCCGGGCCCGGCAACACAGGATTCGGTCATGTCCGGCGATCATCGCTATGCGGCGGTGTCCCAGTTGTACGAGATGGCGGGTCGCCGACCGGCCTCCCGCCCAGTTGGTCGCGCCGACGTACGGGACGCCGTCCGGCAGTTCGATCGTGGGGTCGAAGACCACGAACGGGATGTCCTTGGCCTGCAACTCGTCACGCTGCTCCTGCGACAGTTGGGCGACCGTGACGACGCAGGCCGGGCGACGGGCCAGCGTGTCGCCGATCGGATGTCCCGCCGGATCCTGCGGCGGCCCGAACTCGGTCAGCACGACTCCGACGCGCTGTTCACGGGCCACCCGCTCGACGCCGCGGATGATCTCCATGCCCCACATGTCCTCGAGCTCACCGAAGACGAGCTCCATCACGTTCCTGCGGTTGCTCTTGCGGTAGCCGTACTCGCTGACCAGCGCCTCGACACGGGCGCGGGTGTCGGCGGCCACGCCGGGACGGCCGTTGATGACCTTGGACACGGTCGGGATCGAGACTCCGGCCGTCTCCGCGATGTAGGAGATGGTCACGGGGCGGGTCGGGTCGCCTTTCTGGTGCTCCGGGTCGCTGACGGGTCCGCCTGACTCGGCGTAGGACAACCTGGCCCCTTTCGTCATCGCCCCCGCGGTCAGCACCGCGCGAAGGCCCGTTCACGGCGCAAGGATAACCCGTCACCCGCGACGGCGACTTGCGCGTTCAGGTCGAGGATCGGCCCCGGTCGGCCGGCCGGGGCGAGGTGGGACGCGGGCCGACCGTCATGCGCACAGTGGCTTTGAAACATTCAGGGAGACTCAGCGCAGAACTTTCTGCACATCCAACGGCCCCGGAGCCGACATCGACCACAAAGGCAATGGTCATCGAGTCATCCGACCGATCGACGGTCGGGCCAGGTGGAGGATTCAGGTTTCCGGGTCACTCGTGTAGGTCGACGGCGCCGATGGCGGGTGGACGGAGACATGGTCGACCCCTACTTTATGTTTCTGGATATCTGGCCAGGAACTTTCCATACTCAAGGTGGTTCGGCGGTTGGAGTCGACCGCTCCTCATCGAAGGACCGCCGATCGGCGCCGTTGAAGGCTGACGCCATCGAGGGAGAGCAATGAAACTGCACAGCTTACGGGGGGTCCGCCTGCGGATCGGCGCGGTCCTCGCCGCGCTGACCGCGATCGTGCCGACGGGGCTGATGACGGCCGTGAGCGCGAACGCCGCCGCGGGCTGCGGCGTCACCTACACCGTCTCATCACAGTGGCCAGGCGGATTCACCGCGAATGTTAGCGTTAACAACCTGGGTGATCCCATCAACGGCTGGAAGCTCGCGTGGACCTTCCCCTCGGGCCAGCAGGTCACCCAGGCGTGGAACGCGACGGTCACCTCCTCCGGAGCGCAGGTCACCGCGGCGAATGTGAGCTGGAACGCGACCATCGCCACCAACGCGACGGTCCCGTTCGGCTTCAACGGGTCGTGGTCCAGCGCCAACACCGCGCCGACGTCCTTCACGCTGAACGGGGTGAAGTGCACCGGCGGAGTGGCCAGCCCCTCACCGTCGCCCTCGCCCAGTCCGTCACCGTCGGCTACGCCGTCGCCCAGTCCGTCACCATCGCCGTCACCTTCGCCCAGTCCGTCGCCATCGCCATCGCCGAGTCCATCACCCTCGCCGCAGCCGGGTGACGCGATGGCCACCGTGGCCGCCATGCAGCCCGGCTGGAATCTCGGCAACACCTTCGACGCCATCCCGGACGAGACCTCGTGGGGCAACCCGCTCACCACGCAGGCCATGCTCCACCAGGTGCGCTCCCAGGGGTACAAGAGCATCCGGATCCCGATCACGTGGAGCAACCACCACGGCGCGGCGCCCGACTACACCATCGACTCGGCGTGGCTGAGCCGCGTCCGTCAGGTCGTCGACTGGTCTCTGGCCGAGGGCCTCTACGTGCTGATCAACCTGCACCACGACTCCTGGCAGTGGATCAACACCTACCCCACCGACTCCACAACGGTGATGAACCGCTACTCCGCCCTGTGGCGCCAGATCGCCGGCACCTTCCGCGACTACTCCCCGAAGCTGCTGTTCGAGAGCATCAACGAGCCGCAGTTCGCCGGCACGTCCGACGACGCCCAGGGCGATCAGCTGACCAACACGCTCAACACCGCGTTCGTCCGCCTCGTACGCCAGACCGGCGGAGCCAACGCCACCCGTGTCCTGGTGCTGCCCACGCTGCACACCAGCAGCGAACAGCCCCGCCTGGACGCGCTGAGCTCCACCTTCACCGCTCTTCATGATCCCAACCTCGCCGCGACGGTCCACTTCTACGGCTGGTGGCCGTTCAGCGTGAACATCGCCGGCGGCACCACGTACGACAGCAACGTCGAGCAGGACCTGACCGCTTCGTTCGACCGGGTCCGCACCACGTTCGTCTCCCGCGGCATCCCGGTGATCATCGGGGAGTGGGCACTGCTCAGCTATGACTACACCCGCCCGGGCATCATCGAGCGCGGCGAATTCCTGAAGTACATCGAGGCCGTGGGGTACAACGCCCGCACACGCAACCTCACCACCATGCTCTGGGACGCGGGCTCGTTCCTGGACAGGAACCAGTTGCGATGGCGGGACCAGGGCGTGTTCGACATGATGAAGGCGAGCTGGACCACCCGCTCCGGCACCGCCTCCTCCGACCAAGTGTACGTGCCCCACACCGGCACGATCCCGAGCCGGACGCTCACGCTCAACCTCAACGGCACCACGTTCCAGGGGTTGCGGCAGGGCAGCACCGCTCTGGCCCAGGGCACCGACTACACCGTGTCGGGCACGACGCTGACGCTCACGTCCGCGGCGCTCACCCGGCTCGCCGGTAACCGGGCGTACGGGGTGAACGCCACGATCGAGGCCCGTTTCTCCCAGGGCGCGCCGTGGCAGATCAGCATCATCTCCTCCGACACCCCCACGCAGACCGCCGCCACCGGAACGACATCGTCCTTCGCGATTCCCACCCAGTTCCGCGGTGACCAGCTCGCCACCATGGAGGCCAAGTACGCCGACGGCAGCGGGGCCGGACCGGCCAACTGGACGTCGTACAAGGAGTCCTGGAGCTCTTTCCAGCCCGACTACAGCGCCGGCACCATCCTTCTCAAGCCCGAATTCTTCGCCGAGGTCAACGACGGCCGCGTCACCCTCACCTTCCACTTCTGGAGTGGAAAGCAGCTCACGTACTACATCACCAAATCCGGCACCACCGT
Source organism: Sphaerisporangium sp. NPDC004334 (assembly GCF_053602655.1). Classification (NCBI taxonomy): domain Bacteria; kingdom Bacillati; phylum Actinomycetota; class Actinomycetes; order Streptosporangiales; family Streptosporangiaceae; genus Sphaerisporangium; species Sphaerisporangium sp. NPDC004334. The sequence goes on along the minus strand of NZ_JBSGDZ010000001.1, from coordinate 311,929 downwards.
GACCGGCGGCACCAGCTGACGATCCGCACGAGCGGGTGCCGTGGCCATGCGGGCACGGCACCCGCCGAACCCGGTCGGGATTCCGCGCCGGCACGGGGGAGGGCTCTTGCGAGCGTGGGACTGCAACGGCCAACCCAACCAGCAGTGGACGCGGTGCTGACCGCCCTCGCCCAGGCATACGCGATCACGGGCGACTCGGCGTACAAGAGCAAGGGCGACCACATGGTCAACGCGCTCGCGAGCTGCCAGGCGGCCTCGCCCGGGCGCGGCTACCACGCGGGCTATCTGTCGGCGTTCCCGGAGAACTTCTTCGACCGGCTTGAGAGCGGCCAGACGGTCTGGGCTCCGTGGTACACCCTGCACAAGATCTTGGCGGGCCTGCTCGACCAGTATGCGCTGGCCGGGAACGCCCAAGCTCTCACCGTGGCCACGAACATGGCGGGCTGGGTCGACTGGCGCACCGGCCGGCTCAGCGCCTCGCAGATGCAGGCCGTGCTCAACACCGAATTCGGCGGCATGAACGCCGCGCTGGCGGACCTCTACCAGCAGACCGGTGACGCCCGGTGGATGACGGCGGCGCAGCGGTTCGACCACGCCGCCGTCTTCACCCCGCTCGCGGTCACCTACGGGCCGGTCGTACTGGCCGGGAACTACGGTTCCACCACGCTGTCCGCGCCGCCCGCCCTGGCCACCGCGTCCGTGACCCGGACCAACGGCACGGCCCTGACGTTCACGGCCACCGCGAACGGATCCACCGTCCCTTTGATCCCGTTCTACGACGCCCACACCGTGAACTACAACGTTTACTGGAACACCGGCGGCGGCCCAAGCGGGCGTCCCCACTGGCTGGGCACGGATCGCCAACGTCACCACGGGCTGGTCCTGGACAGTGGCGGCAACGTCGCCTCCGGCTCCAACCACAAGCTGTGAAACTACGACGGCAGCACCAACTGCAATGGCAGCTCGTCGAAAACCTCTGGACCATCACCTCCACCTGACCCCCGGTGAGGGGGCACGGCGATCACCGGCGTCTCGGCCGGCCCACCGATACAGTTCCCCCCTGGTCGGACGCTCCAAGAACTATTTCAAAGCCCCGGCGCCGGGAGGTGGCCGACGCACATGGTGAAAATTTCACGCCTTGTGGGCGGACGTGTACGAGCAGATATCCGGCGTATCTCCCGGCTGAGGTACGGAGCCGGGTCGCTCGGCTGAACTTCCTCGGCATCGGCAATAGAGGGCGACGTTGACGCTCGCGATCCGCCCCTCTTAACATCTGACGGCTCACGCCCGACCTCTTCAGCCCGGTGGCAGGCGTCTTTCACCGGCCGAAAGAATGGAGTGCTCGGCACCCATTTGTTAGCGCTAACAGCATTCAGTCGAGAATCGGGGCCGCCCCGGCGAAGGCTTCTATAACGAGTCGGTCGCCGGAGGTTCGGCGGTTCGAGAATGGAAAGGCCTGACACCTTGAGCAGATTCTCTTTTCGCCGGCCCGGCTCTCGCCGCCTGGCCGGCGCGTCGGTCGTCGCCGCGACCGCCGTCGTGATGATCGGCGCGGTCGTGCCCGCCGAGGCGGCGACGACGTTGAAGGCGGCGGCCGAAGCGAAGGGCCGGTACTTCGGCACCGCGCTGACGCGGGGAGACCTCGGCATCAGCAGCGAGATCGCTCTTGCGGCGGCGCAGTTCGACATGGTCACGCCGGGCAACGAGATGAAGTGGGACGCCACCGAACCCTCCCGTAACTCGTTCAACTTCGGCGCGGGCGACCAGATCGTGTCCTTCGCCCAGTCGCACGGCATGCGAGTGCGCGGGCACACGCTGGTGTGGCATGCCCAGCTCCCCGCCTGGGTGAGCGGCCTGGCGACGAACCAGGTGCAGGGCGCGATGGAGAATCACATCACCAACGAGGCCACCCACTACAAGGGCAAGGTGTACTCCTGGGACGTGGTCAACGAGCCGTTCAACGAGGACGGCACCCTGCGCCAGGACGTCTTCACCAGAGCCATGGGCAACGGCTACATAGCCGACGCGCTGCGCACCGCGCACACGGCCGACCCCAACGCCAAGCTGTACATCAACGACTACAACATCGAGGGCATGAACGCGAAGAGCAACGGCATGTACTCGCTCGCGCAGTCGCTGCTGGCCCAGGGCGTGCCGCTGAACGGCATCGGGTTCGAGAGCCACTTCATCGAAGGCCAGGTCCCCTCGTCCCTGCTGGCGAACATGCAGCGCTTCGCCGCCCTGGGCCTCGACGTGGCCGTCACCGAGCTCGACGACCGCATCCAGATGCCGGCCGACAACTCTGAACTGCAGCAACAGGGCACCGACTACGGCACGGTGGTGAACGCCTGTCTGGCGGTCCCCCGCTGCGTGGGCGTCTCCCAGTGGGGCGTGGACGACGGCCACACCTGGATTCCCGGCACGTTCCCCGGCTATGGCGCACCCATGATGTGGGACGCCAGCTACCAGCCCAAACCCGCCTATAACGCCGCCCTCAACGCCCTCAACAGCGGCACCCCCACCCCCACCCCCACCCCCACGCCGACTCCCACCCCCACCCCTACCCCGACGCCAACTCCCACCCCGACGCCCACGCCGACTCCTACTCCCACGCCGGTTCCGGGGGCGTGTTCGGCGACGGTCGAGACCACCAACAGCTGGCCGGGCGGGTTCCAGTCCACGGTGACCGTCCGTGCGGGCGGTTCGCCGGTCAACGGCTGGACCGTGAAGTGGACCTGGCCCGGCGGACAGACCATCAGCAGCCTGTGGAACGGCACCCAGACCGTGTCGGGCTCCACCGTGACGGTCCGCAACACCTCCTACAACGGCACCATCGCGGCGGGATCCTCCACCACCTTCGGCTTCACCGCCAACGGCACGGCCGCCACCCCCACCGCTACGTGCACCAGCCCCTGACACCGACCCGCTCCGGCGGCGGAAAGCGCGGCGGGACCGGTCAGACCGGAAGCGGGTGGACGTCGACGATCCGTTCGAAGAAGAACTCGTGCTTGAGGAAGGAGACATCGTATTCGTGGCCTGGGTAGGGCGGGATCAGCTGGGCGGCCTGGATGAGCCGCCAGCCGTCCAGCAGAGCCGCGATCCCCGACTCGTACGGCGGCTCGTCGCTGTCGCCTGTGGTCGGAGAGGTACGGCCGGTGCCGTCGTACCGCGCCCAGCCGACGACATGGGAGTCCAGGGCGGAGTTGGCCAGATACAGCACCAGCACCTGCTGCCGGAGCACCGGGGTGCGAGTCGGCGTGTCCGTCATGCCGTGACCTCTTCCGGGCGGTTGGAGACCCTGGTCACCCAGTAGTCGATGTCGAAACGGTCGTCGCCGGTCAGCGACCGCCAGAGCAGGACGCGGTTGTACCGCTCCAGCCGGCCCGTCGCCGGCTCGTACCAGGGGAACGTCGCGTCCAGTTCCGCGACGACCCGCGGATCGTCCAGGTCCGAGGTGTCCCACAGGCGCCGTTGCCGCACCGTCGGGTTGAAGCGGATCTTGAGCATGTAGCGGGGGATGCCGCTGGAGTTGCGCCGGCCGCCGTGCCACAGGCCGTGGTGCAGAAACACCACCGTGCCGGCGGGGCAGACCAGCCGGTCCTGGCCGCGCAGGTTCTGATAGCGGCCGGTGTCGGATTCGTTGATCCGGCGCAGGTGACTGCCGGGCACACTGAGGGTTCCGCCCATCTCCAGCGTCACCGCCTGCGGGTAGTACATGAGCTGCACGTCGAAGGCGTCCGGCCGGACGTCGATGATGGCGTCGCCGTGCAGCGGCTGCGCGTCCCCGCCGCCGGGTTCGCGGACGTGCACGAAGTGGTGGTCCACCGTCGGCTCAGGGCCCACCAGGCTGCGCAGCGCCCCCGCGACCTGCGGAATCCTCAGCAGTCGGCGGACGAACGAACCTTCCGCGTAAGCCTCGGACAAGGGGGTGCCGAAGGGCACCTGCGGCACGTCGTCCGCCAGCACCGACAGTCCCTCGGCGTTCATCTCCGCCGGCACCACCGCGTCCAGGCGCAGTGACCCGCGCGCCACGAACCGCGCCATCTCGACCGAGCTGAGCAGGGCTCGCCTGTTCCTCATGGCCGCCACTCTAGGCGCGAACCACGGCCCATCAGGTGGGCCCTGTTCACCCTCAAGTGGTTGATTCTCACCATCTGCGGCTCGTGGTACAACATGCCGGTGCACTCCGTCCTCGCGCATCTCGACGAGCCCCCCGCTCTCGCCGCCGTCGGCATCGGCGTACACGGCCCGGCGGGCCACGTGGACGTGTTCTCGCTGCCGGATCTGTGGCAGTTGCACCTTTACAGCTATGAAGCGGACCTGACGCTGAACGGCACCGCACACCTGATCCGTCCCGGCCGGGTCAGCCTCATTCCGCCCGGCACGCAGGTGCGTTATCACTACCGGGGGCGCTCCGAGCACCTCTACGTGCATCTGTGCCTGAAGCCGGCCGGCTCGCCGGCCCGCATCCCGGTGATCCAGGACGCGGGTGCCGAGCTTGCCGCTCTCACGGCGCAGCTTCGTCAGGCGTTGGCCGCCTGGCCGCACACTCCGGCACGAGCGGCCGCCGAGGTGTGGGCCGCCCTGTGGCGGGTCGCCCATCTGGCCCCGCCGAAGGCCCGGAGCACGCAGGCGGTTCACCGCGCGGTCGCGACGGCGCTGTCGCTGATAGAGACCCGGATGGCGGAGCCGCTGACGGTTGCGGAGATCGCGAAGGCCGCGGGCGTCTCGCACAACCACCTGACCCGGCTGTTCCGCGCCACCACGGGGGAGACCGTGGTCGGATACCTCCGTGCCCGCCGCATGGAACGGGCACGCCACTTCCTGCGTGCCACGACTCTGTCCATCCCCGCGGTCGCGCTCTCCGTCGGCATCCCCGACCTGCAGGCGTTCAACAAGGCGTGCCGCCGCGAACTCGGGGCCGGTCCGCGCAGCATCCGCGCCGCCCAGCCTGTCATCGGCGGTACCCCGATCAACCCTGGCTAGACCGCCTTGGCCATCTCGCGGCAGGCCGTGCCGCGCCGAGCTCCCGCTCGACGGCTCAGTCCTTCGGCGGCGCCGTGCTCTCGCGGATCGTAAGGGTGGTCGCGATCTCCAGGCCGACCTGCTGAGTCGGCTCCCCGCGGCCAAGAGCCAGGGCCAGCTCCGTGGCCGCGGCCGCCATCTCGCTGAGGGGCTGGTGGACCGTGGTCAGCGGAGGGTCCACCCATCCCACGACCGGGAGATCGTCGAAGCCCACCACGCTCAGGTCCCCGGGGATGGACAGTCCCAGCTCGCGAGCCGCCTGGTAGACGCCGAGCGCCTGCAGGTCGTTCGCGGCGAAGATCGCGGTCGGCCGGTCGGGCCTGGAAAGGAGCTCACGCGCCGCCGCACCCCCATGTTCGCGCGTGAGAAGGGTGCGGACCAAGAGCCCGGGATCGGCGGGGACGCCGGCCGTGGCCAGTGCGGAGAGATAGCCGGCCGTTCGGGCCCGGCAGAACGTATGATCTGGGCCGCTGATCATCGCGATGCGGCGATGTCCCAGTTCGAGTAGATGGCGGGTGGCCGCCTGGCCGCCTCGCCAGTTGGTGGTGCCCACGAAGGGCACATCGTCCGGCAGTTCGTCGATCGGATCGAAGACGACGAACGGGATCCCTTTCGTCTTCAGTTTCTCGCGTTCGGACGGCGACAACTGCGCCACCGACAGGACGCAGCGAGGGCGGCGGCCGACCGTGTCGTCGATGGACATCGCGGGCGTGTCATGGAGGCCGAGCTTCGAGATCATGACTCCGACGCGATTCTTGCGGGCAACCTGCTCGACGCCGCGGATGATCTCCACGGCCCACATGTTCTCCAGCTCGCGGAACACGAGCTCCACGACGTTGCCCCGGCTGCCCGAGGGTCTGCGGTAGCCGTACCGGTTGATCAGTTCCTCGACACGGGCACGGGTCTGCCCCGAGACTCCCGACCGTCCATTCAGGACTTTGGACACCGTGGGGATCGAGACACCGGCGGACTCGGCGATGTAGGCGATGGTGACCGAACCGGGGGCCTCGCCTCGTTCGTCCTGCTCGTCCGCCGGCTCGCCCGTTCGGTTGTCCGTCACGTTAACCCTTCCTCATCCACGGTGGGCCGCGAGAACCGTACCGTCGGCGACGTGCCCAGATGGACGACGCGCCCAGAAAGACGAGGGGCGGCAGGCTCACAGCCAGCACCTCAAGGGAACTATAAAGCAAGCCTGGAAAAGTTTCTTGCCTGGACCGAGGCCCGCGCCCGTCCTCCGGCACCGGCCCGAGTCGCCCGCGAGCACCGACGCGGACAGGGGAAGCCGCGTGTTCGGCGGAACGGCACGGCCGCTCGGCGCCGGTACGACACGGCTTCCGCAACGGATAGTCGACAGTACGATTTCGCGAGAAACTTTCACCCGGGGTTTCTGAGGAGCAGCATGGCCCCCCGCTACTTCGGCTGACCGACGCCTGGTCGGCCGGTGAAGGCGTTGTTCACGGCCTGCCCTCGTAGGCGAACCAGTCGAAGTGGGCCTCGCCGGTCGCGGCGTACATGCCGATCACCCGGCCGGTGAAGCCGCCCGCCACCTCGGTGGACAGGTAACGACCGTCTAGAGCGGCGAGCACCGTGAACGCGCCGTCCTCGGTCTCGATGCCGAACGATAGCGTGTCCGGTCCGGAGCGGGCGTCCTTGGGCGGCAGGTCGTCCGCGTGAACGCCCAGTGCCAGCGGCCCGGCGGGCACCGCCCGCTCGGCCGCCACGGTGCGCAGCGAGCCGATGCGGGCGATGACGCGCACCCGCCCATCGGCCGCCTCGATCTCGTAGTGGTGTCGCTCGTCGAGCCGGACGGCGAGGCCGCCGCTCCCTCGCGTGAGGTCGATCAGCGTGCGTGCGCGCCATCTCAGGTGCTGGACGCGGCGGCCGAGGAAGGCTACGTCGGCGTCGTCCAGGGATGCGCCTCGTGCACGGAGGGTCAGCCAGCCGGGCCGTTCCTTTGTGGTGCAGGAGTCCGCCGACCGGCTTCGCACGGAGATCCAGTACGGCCGAAGCTCGGCGAGGTCGAAGTCGTCCCTGCTCACCGCACCGGATCCGGCCGGTGCGCCGGAGACGAGCTCGCCGACGACGGGCCAGCCGTCCACCCAGGTCACCGGGGCGAGGAAGGTCTCGCGGCCGAGGACGTGCCAGCCGGGGGTCCCCCCGCGTGGCCGTACTCCGAGCAGGACCATCCACCACGATCCATCACGGGCCTGGACGAGATCGGCATGGCCGGTGTTCTGGATCGGGTGGCCGGTGCCGCGGTGCGTCAGAATCGGGTTGGCCGGGCACGGCTCGAACGGCCCGCCCGGCGCGGGACCGCGGGCGATCGACACGCCATGGCCGCGCTCGGTGCCGCCCTCCGCGATGAGCAGGTACCAGTACTCGCCGATCCGGTAGAGGTGCGGCGCCTCCGGGGCGGCGGCGCCCGGGGTGCCCGACCACAGCCTTCGCGGCTCCTCGGCCGTCCGTCCCGTCCACGGGTCGATACGGACCTGGCCGATCCCGGCGAAGGTGCACCAGCAGGCGCCGTCCTCGTCCCAGGCCAGATCGGGGTCGATGCCGGGCACGCCGGACAGCCGGATCGGGTCGGACCACGGTCCGGCGGGGTCCGTGGCGGTGAACAGCAGGTTGCCTTCGCCATCGCTCACGTTGGTGACGGCCAGCCAGAACCGGCCGTCGTGGTGGCGGAGCGTGGGCGCGTAGACCCCGCCCGAGGAGGACGTGCCGGCGGGCAGGCGCAGCTGGCCGGGCCGCTCCAGCGCGTTGCCGATCTGCGTCCAGTGCACCAGGTCACGGCTGTGGAAGATGGGCACGCCGGGGAAGTACTCGAAACTGGAGCAGGCGAGGTAGTAGTCATCGCCGACGCGGCAGACGCTGGGATCGGGATGGAATCCAGCGATGACCGGATTGGGGGTATGGTCTGACACCCCGCGGGTCCTTTCATCGGAGGCGAAGCGACACTGCCGACAGAGCGGTGACAGGTCACGGTGAGCTGCCCGTCCCATCCGGCTCTTGCCTCAGCACGGCACAGCCGCCCGGTGGCAGTTCGTCCACCGGCCCGTCCGTCAGCAGGTCGTGGCCGGGCCAGGGCAGGGCTACGGCCTGAGCCGTGTGGTTGATCAGGAACCGCCAGCGGCGGCCGTCGGCGGCGTGGCGGGTGACGGCTTCGACGCCGCGCGGCAGGCCGGGCGTCTCAGGGGCGACGCCGGCCTCGCCGAGCAGCCGGTTGATCAGTTCGGCGTAGCCGGTGTCGTCGAGGCGGGTGGAAAGATACCAGCCCTGGCCGCCGCCGAAGCGGTGCCGGGTGAGGGCGGGCGCGCCGGCGAGCATGCCGTGGGTGTAGGCCGCGATCAGCTCGGCGCCTTCGGCGCGCAGCGCCTCGCTCCACACGCTCGCGCGGGCGCCGTCGGACAGGACGATCTGCTCGTCCCGCCGCAGTGGCCGGTACTCCTCGACACGGATGCCCAGCGCCTCGCGCAGCGGCGGCGCGGGGTAGCCGCCGAGGCGGGCGTGCGGGCGCTCGTCGACGGCACCGCTGAAGTGCTGGACGAGCAGCGTCCCGCCGCCCTGGACGTAGCGGCGCAGGTTCGCGGCGCCCGCGTCGGAGAGCAGGTACAGGGCGGGGGCGATGACGAGCCGGTAGCGGCCCAGATCGTGTGCGGGGTGGGCGAGGTCGGCGGTGACGCCGTTCTCCCACAGCGCCTGATGCGCGCGGCGCAGTGCGTCATGGTAGTCGAGATCCGGCGAGGGCAGGCCGTCGCCGTCCATGGCCCACCAGGCGTCGGCGTCGTGGAGGACGGCCGCCTGAGCGGTGACGGTCGAGCCCGCGAGCTCGCCCAGGCGGGCGACCGCTTCGCCGAGGGCCCGGACCTCACGGAAGATCCGGCTGTCGGCTCCCGCGTGCGGGACCATCGCCGAGTGCCACTGCTCGGCTCCCGCGCGGGACTGGCGCCACTGGAAGAACAGGGCGCCCTCCGAGCCGCGGGCGATGTGGCCGAGGGTGTGCCGCAGCATGTCCCCCGGCTCCTTGGTCAGGACCCGGTCGGTGTCGTACACGGTGCTGGTGCCCTGTTCCATCAGCAGCCACGGGCGGCCCCCCGCCAGGGACCGGGCCCTGTCGGCGCCGAAGGCGGTGTCGGCGGCGGCCCCCATGCCGGGCGCGCTGGGGTAATGGTCGATGGCGACCAGATCGACCTCGCGGCCGAAGGCCCACAGATCCAGGTTCTGATACGCGGGGAGCATCAGATTGGTGGTCACCGGCCGGTCGCTGTGCGCGCGGATGGCATTGCGCTGCTCTCTGTAGGCGGCCACGACCTCGTCGGACCAGAAGCGGCGGTAGTCCAGGCACTGGCCGGGATTGCGATGCCACTGGGTGGCCCGCGGCGGCAGCACCTGCTCCCAGGAGGTGTAGTGCTGGCTCCAGAACGCCGTCCCCCACGCCTCGTTGAGGGCTTCGAGCGAGCCGTGCCGGGCGCGCAGCCATCTGCGGAAGGCGGCGGCGGCGTGGTCGCACCAGCAGAACGTGGCGTACTCGTTGTGCACGTGCCACAGGACGACCGCCGGGTGGTCACCGAAACGCTGCGCGAGCGCGGCGGCGATGCGCCGGGAGGCCCGCCGGTAGGCCGGAGCGGCCAGGCAGTAGGTGTCACGACTGCCGTGGGTGAGGCGGGCGCCGTCCGGTCCCACCGGCAGGGCGTCGGGGTGGGCCAAGGTGAACCAGGGCGGCGGGGAAGCCGTGGGCGTGGCCAGGTCGACGGCGACTCCGTTGGCGTGCAGGCGCTGGATGTGGGCGTCGAGCCAGGCGAAATCGTAGTGTCCCTCCTCCGGCTCCAGTAGCGCCCACGAGAAGACCCCCACCGTGGCCAGGTTGACTCTGGCCACGCGCATCAGATCGTCGTCCTGCTTCCAGACGGGCTCATCCCACTGTTCGGGGTTGTAGTCGCCGCCGAAGGCGAGGCCGCCGAGCCGGGCGGTCAGCCTGTCCGCGGTCATGCCTGCTCCTGGAGGGTGCGAAGCCGCGCGCCGTCGCGTGGGAAGAGCGGGACGCGCTCGGCAGACGTGGGCACCGGCCGGGGAAAACGGGGATGCGGGGACATGCGGAGGTGCTCCTAAGAGAGATCGCTGAGACGGACGGGACCGGTGCTCCCGCGGACGGTCAGGGTGGGGGCGAGTAGCACGAGTTCGTCGTCCGGCCGCCGGCCGCGCACGGAGGCGAAGATGCGTGAGATGACCTGTTCGACGGCGATGCGGCCGAGCTCTTTCGCGGCACCGGTGACCGCCGTGAGGGCCGGCGCATACTGATCGGCCAGGCGCTCGGGGCACAGAGCGATCACCGACGCCTTGTCGGGAACGATTCGCCCGCGGGTCCGCAGCAGGTGGAGCAGCGGCCCGAGCGCTCGTTCGTTCTGCACCACGAAACCGGTGGTGCCGGGCCGGTCGGACAGGATGCGGCCGAGGGCGCCTACAGTGCTCTCGTAGGTTCCCTCGCAGGAACTGTGCAGAAACCGCATTCGGAGCTCTTCGGCACGCGCGCGGAACCCCGCGAGCGTGCGCTCGGCGTATCCCGCGCGCCGCCGGTAGATGCCGGTTCCGTAGCCGATGAAAGCGATCTCCCGATGGCCCAGCCCGGCCAGGTGATCCACGCACAGGGCGCCCGCGGCGGAGAAGTCGTGGTCGACGCACGACAGCCCGGCCGGGTCGTCGGGCAGGCCAATGAGCACCGTCTGGGTGCGCAGCCCGCCCAAGGTGGAGACGCGTTCGTCGCCCAGCTCCACGTCCATGAGGATGACGCCGTCGGCCAGGCCGCTCGCGGCCAGCCGGCGGATCCCGTCAGGGCCCTCGTCGTTGGTGATCAGCAAGACGTCGTAGCCGTGCTTGCGGGCCGTCATGGTGACGTAGGTGGCTATCTCCATCATCACCGGCACATACACGTCGGGGCGCAATGGCACCACCAGCGCGATGATGTGCGAGCGTTTACTGGCCAGCGCCCGGGCGCCGGCGTGGGGATGATATCCGAGCTCGGCCACGAAATGCTCGACGCGGCGCCTGGTCTCGGCGGACACCGGGCGCTTGCCGCTGAGCACGTAACTGACCGTGCTCGTGGAGACGCCCGCCGCCCTGGCCACATCGCGTATGGTCACCGTACGGCTCATCCCTTGATGGCGCCCGTCAGCACACCGGTGCGGAAATGCTTCTGCATGAAGGGGTAGACGATCAGGAGCGGCACCAGGGTGAGCACCACCACCGCCATCTGCAGCGACAGAGGAGCGGTCTGCGCGTGTGCCATGCCGAAGCCGGAGTTGACCGTGCCAGGCAGGCCGACGCCACGATTGACGTAGGTCAGCAACACGTACTGCAGCGGCCACTTCTCGCTCTCCGTCGGCATGTAGAGCATGACGTTGAAGAAGGAGTTCCAGTAGCCGACGGCGTAGAACAACGCGATCACGGCGGTCACCGCCCGTGAGGTGGGCAGCACGACGGACCGGAGAATGCGCCAGTCTCCCGCCCCGTCCATCCTGGCCGCGTCGATCAGGTCGCCGGAGGTCTCGGCGTAGAAGGAGCGGAGCACCAGGATGTTGAAGACCGAGACCGCACCCGGCAGGATCAGCGCCCACCACTGGCCGTAGCCGCCCAACCCGGTCACGACCAGGAAGGTGGGGATCAGGCCACCGCCGACGAACATCGTGACGATCAGCAGCACCAGGATGAAGCGGTGCCCGAGGGAGTGCGGCCGGGACAGGCCGTAGGCGCACAGGATGGACACGACCATGGACAGCGCCGTGCCGATCACGGTGATGCCGAGGCTCACCACCAGTGCGGTGCGCACGGTGGGGTCGGTCAGCATCTCCCGGTAGGCCTGAAGGCTCAGGCCGTCCGGCCAGACCACCAAGCCGCCTGCCCGGTTGATGGCGCCGGGTGTGGACAGGCTGGTCACCACGATGATCCATAGAGGGCCCAGCACGAGCGCCAGGACACCACCGAGGGTGACGCCCTTGGCGGATCGACCGGTGATGGTCGGGGGTTCCTGCCAGGGCGGGCGTGAGGTCCTGCGTGCCCGGGGAGTCGCCGCTGCGGCGGTCCTGCCTCTTTCGATGGTGAACACCTTGGTCATTTCCGGTACAACCCGTCCTCGCCGAAGAAATGCGCCAGCTTGTTGGCGCCCCAGATGAGCAGGAGGGAGATCACGCTTTTGAAGAGACCGGCCGCCGCGCCGAAGCTGTAGTTGCCCGTGGAGATGCCGTAGTAGAAGGAATAGGTGTCGAGCACCTCAGCGGCCTCATGGCCGACCGCCGCGCGCTGGATGAGGAACTGTTCGAAGCCGACTGAGAGCGCTCCACCGAGCCGGAGCACCAGCATCAGCACGATCACTCCACGCAGGCCGGGCAAGGTGATGTGCCACATCCGCCGGAAGGGCCCGGCGCCGTCCACGGCCGACGCCTCGTAGAGGCCGGGGTCGATGGCGGCCAGCGCGGCCAGGAAGACGATGATCCCCCAGCCCGCTTCCTTCCACACGCCCTGGAAGGTGACCAGCAGTGCGAAGGTGTCCGCGTTGGTCATCACGTCCCAGGTCTGCAGGTCGTGCGAGCGCAGGAACTGATTGAGCGCGCCGGCGCCGCCCAGCATCTGCTGGAAGACCGTGATGACCAGCACCCATGAGAAGAAGTGCGGCAGATAGACGACGGACTGGATGAAGTTGCGCACCCGCTCGCTGAGAACCGAGTTGAGCAGGATCGCCAGCACGATCGGGACGGGGAAGAACAGGACCAGAGAGACGAAGCTCAAGTACAGCGTGTTGTTCAGCGCGCCCCAGAACAGCGGGTCTGCGAAGATCGCGCGGAACTGCTCGAAGCCGGCCCAGTCGCTGCTCCAGATCCCGATCAGCGGGTCGTAGTACTGGAAGGCGGTGACGACCCCGACCATCGGGACATAGTTGAAGATCAGCAGTAGGACGACCGCGGGTATAACCATGAACAGCACGGTCCGGTCGCGCCGCAGCTTCTCCCGCAATGTCAGAGACGCTCTCAGCGGGCCGGGCGTGCTCACTGACCCGTGCCGTACTTGTTCAGCACGTTGTCGGTCATCCACTGCTTGAGCCGGTCACCGCCGCCGGCCTTCCAGGTGGTGATGGCGGCCTGCACGTCGGAGGGCTTCTTCTTGCCGTGGTAGCAGTCCTTGATGGTGTCCTCGACCGCCTGCGCGGCACCGGCCGACGCCAGTTGCTGAGGCATGCTGATGTTCATGTTCCAGAAGACCGGCTTGTACAGAGCGTTGACATTGGCGGCCTCCCAGGCGGCGTAGTCCCTGGTGATGGAGTCGACGCCGGGGTTGCTGAGCACCGAGGGCGGCGAGGCCAGGAAAGGGAAGGTCTGCGCCTGGACGAACTTCTTGCCGTCCTCGGTCGCGGTCGGCACCCCGTCCTTCATCGTGTGATGGACGCCTTCGACACCGTAATTGACCAGCGTGTACTCAATAGAGCCGAACGGAGCGGCCAGGTAGTTGGCGACCGCCAGCAACTCCTCGATCTGCGCCGGCTTGAGGTTGATGTTGAGGTAGCTGATCATGCTCGTGGAGGCGCCCATGAACATGCGGGGCCGGCTCGTGCCGTCTGCGGCGATGTAGTCGAAGGTGCCGCGGCGGTAGTTCTTGTCGGCGGCGGTGCCCGACTGATGGTCGGTCAGGTTCCACGTGCCGAGACCGCCACCGTGCATCAGCACCTTTCCCGCATAGAAGCGGGTGGCGTCCTCCCGGCCGGCGATCGCGTCCGGGTGGAGGTAGCCGGCCTTCGCCAGCCGGTAGTGCCAGTCGAGTGCCTCGATAAACTGCGGCAGCTCGTACTTGTGGACCAGCTTGCCGCCTTGGACGTCCCAGCCCGAGGGGATGTTCCAGGCGATGGAGAGGTAGGTCCACACATCGTCGAAGGCCCACACGCCGCGCTTGGCGTCGGTCAGCTCCTTGCCCAGGTTCATCAGGTCGTCGGCCGACTTGACCTGGTCGGCGGTGATGCCCTTCGCGTCGAAGACGTCGCGCCGGTAGAAGATGGCGCCGGGGACGGCGAAACCCGTGGAGAACCCGGGGATGCCGTAGAGCTTGTCGCCCCACGCGCCGGCCTGCCACGCGCCGGTGGGAAGGGCGGCGAGGTTGGGATACTTCTTGATCTTGTCGCCGGCCAGGTAGGGCGTCAGGTCGGCGAGCTGGGTTCCGGCCAGTCCGCCGAGGTTGAAGTTGGAGTTCCACCAGTTCGGCAGCTGGATCCAGTCGGGTAGCCGCTTGGCGGCCGTCATCGTCGGGATGATGGTGGCGTAGTTGTTGCCGTCAGCGGGCTTCATGTTGAGCGTGACACCCAGGGCCTTGTTGACGGCCTCGTAGAAGGAGTTCCCCGCCGGCGGCACCGTTCCCCAGAGCGGGGTGACGGCGGTGTAGACACCGCCCTTGCCCGGAACTCCGCTGACAGTGGCGATCCGGTTAAAGGGGTACTTCAGAAAGCCGGGATCGGTCGCCGCTCCCGCGCCCCCCGTCACTGACGGAATGTCCGGCGTGACGGCGGTGCTGGGCACATGGGCCGGAAGCGCCGCCTGCAGTCCCGTCTTGGTGTTCGTTCCGGTCTTCTGCCGGGGTGCGCCGCTGCAGGCGGCGAGCAGCGGAGCCATAGCCGCGGCACCGATGAAGGCTCTGCGATTCAACTCGAGTCGCATGGGGGGATCTACCCTTCGAGGTCGTCGAAGCGCTTCTATGTGCCGCGAGACTAATGACATGTTTCAAGGCGACACAAGGGCAACTTCGCGCGAAAGTTTCTCTCAGCTGATCGTTGACACCCCAGCGGGCTCGTGACAGCGTCGATGCCCTTCGCCAACCCCCCTCCACCGACCCTTCAGAGGTTGGACACATGGGCTCACCATCTCCACCCGCCGCTGATCTGCGGACATGTCCCGCAGCAGGGAGGACGTGAGGTCCTTGCCGAAGTCCGTCCACTGCTCGAACATGTGATCCAATGGGGCGCGACCGCGCGACTTGGCGTGTTTCTTGAATTTGCAGTGGGCCGGCGCGGCAGTGACCGTTGACGGAGGCTGCCGGCCATTTCGGGCTCAAGAGCGACCACGACACTACAAACCAGCCCTGTAGGGCGGTGACCTACGACAACGCGACAGGTGCAGACAGGGCGCCAGTGCGAAATGACGCGTCGAACCGATTCACACATCGCGGCGGTACGGCTCCGGCAGCGCGGATCCGCGCCGGGATTGATGGAGGCTCTGATGTGCCTCGGGTTCCGTGGCGTCGGCTTGTCGGCCGTCCTGCCGGCCAGGTATTCGCGGAGGGCGACGGGATCGACATCACCGAGACGCATGGGCTCGGTGGGGTGCTGTGCGCAGCGCCGCCGCCGCCGACTATGCGGCCGAGCAAGGCCGACGACGGCCAGGGGGGCGGCCGGGCGCGGCGGCCGATGGGACGCCGCGCCGGCCGCCACGCGTGAATCCGAGCGTCAGGTGCCTGTCGAGAGGAACCCTGGTGAACGCCGCGTTCGCCCGCTCGGCGGATCAGGTGGTCCTGATCAGCTGCGCAGGGTCCACTGCTGGTTGGATCCGCCGTTGCAGGCCCAGAGGATGAGCTTGGTGCCGTTGGCCGTGGCCGCCGCGTTGGCGTCCAGGCACAGGCCGGACTGGACGCCGGTGATGGTGCCGTTGGAGTTGACGTTCCACTGCTGGTTGGTCTGTCCGTTGCAGTCCCAGATGATCACCTGGGTGCCGTTGGCGGTACCGGCCCCGTTGGCGTCCAGGCACTTGTTTCCGTACACCTGCAACTGCTTGCCCGAGGTGGAGGTGAACCGCTGGTTGGTGGCGCTTCCACAGTCCCAGATCTGCACCTGGGTGCCGTTGGTGGTGCTGGAGTTCGGCACGTCGACGCACCGGCCGGACTGGCCGCCCACGATCTGGACGCCCTGCTGCGGGTTGCCGCCCGACACCGCGTACCCGGCGGCGGTGATGTTGGCCTGGACGGCGTTCTCGGTGGCGTCGGAGGGATAGCCGGAGGTCATCACGCCTTCGTAGAAGGTGCCGGCGGCGCCGTTGCTGTTGTCGCCGCCGATGCCCAGGATGATCGCTCCTTCCTTCTTCATCGGGTTGTAGCCCGAGACGTTGGGCCGGACCCCGTTGTAGAAGGTGGACAGGCTTCCCGACTGGGCGTTGCCGCCGCGGATGGCCCAGTGGTTCGGCTCGCCCTTGACGATCGCGGTCAGGAACCGGTGGCTGATGGTCGGGTCGTTGGCGTTGTTCTTCTGGTTGACCCCGGAGAACAGGCCGTTCTCCAGGTCGGCCATGATCCACGGCCCGTTGCCGGCCCCCGAGCCCCACCAGTTGTTGTTGCCGAAGTAGATGGCCTCCATGTGGCCGTTGCCGTTGTCCAGATTGTTGGTCTCGGCGTTGCCGTAGTCGAAACAGCAACCACCGTTGTAATGCGTGCCGTCGAAGATCGCGTACATCCCCTCCGGCTGGTCGCCGGTCGCGATGCCCGAGGTCCGGTTGTTGCGGTAGCCGGTGCCCGGGTTGACGTAGACGCCGTAGGCCTTCTGCCCGCCCACCATGATCGGCGCCGCGGTCGCGTTGGCGAGGTTGTCAGGGCCGCCGGCCGCCCCGCCGCCGGGCGCCTGGGTGAGGTGGTTACCACGCCCTGACTGGTCGTAGATGACGGTGATCAGACAGGTGGTGCCGGAGCAGAACGCGTCCTGCGTGGCGGCGTTGGCCACACCCCCCGCGCTGAGCGGGGCGACGTCCCGCGTGGTGTTGTCCGACGAGCGCCTGACCTGGTACAGCGGGCCGCTGTAGGCGCCGTAAAGCGCACGGGTCGTGCTGTGCGCCGCCACACACGGCGTACCGCCCGCGGCGTAGATGTCACACGGGCCGGTGGTGGCGGCCCGGGCCGTACCACCGCCGACCAGGCAGGCGGTGGCGAGCAACGCGCTCGCCCCGGCCGTGAGCGCCCTTCTCAGGCTTCCGAACAGCATCATGCCCTCTTCTCTCCATCGGGATCGTCATCGGACACCACCGCTACAGCAGTCTGAGCTGGTAGATGTTAACGCTAACATCCACCCTCAATCGAACCGATTCGCTGTCAACGGGATAGTGCGCAGTCAAAGCACTGAAGGCCCCGGCGTCAAGAAGGCGGATCGAACATCCCGGACGCCTCGGGGGTGCCGTCAGCGCGCCGCCTGGGCTCTCACCCTGACGCCTTCGAAACTTTGCGATGAGATGTCCTGAAACTTCCACCTCGGGCCCGCCGGATGTGAGCCGCCGCCTGCCTCACCGGATCGCCATTGATCCCAGCGTCGACCGGCGTTGATCTTCTGTGGCGACCGGGCCGGCGCGTACGGCGAGAACGCGGGACCCCGCCTCGGAAGGTTCCGAGGCGGAGCCTGGCGTCATCGCGGCCGACTCAGCTCGCGGTGCAGGTGATGGGCGAGGGGACGGCGTTGGTCCCGTTGACGGTTCCGGTGAAGCCGAAGGTGGTGGAGGCACCGGAGCTCAGGGTGCCGTTGTAGTTCGCGTTCCCCACGGTGACGGCGGCTCCGGACTGGCTGAGGGTGCCGTTCCAGAGCTGGGTGATCGTCTGGCCGTTGGCGTACCGCCAGGCGGCCGTCCACCCGGTTACCGCCCGGTTCGCGGTCACGGTCACCTCACCCTGGAACCCGCCCTGCCAGGAGTTGACCACCTTGTACGTGGCCGTGCACCCCTGTCCCGAGCTCGGAGTCGGCGTGGGGGTCGGCGTGGGGGTGGGCGTCGGCGTGGGGGTCGGCGTGGGGGTGGGCGTGGGGGTGGGCGTCGGCGTGGGAGTCGGCGTGGGGGTGGGCGTCGGCGTGGGAGTCGGCGTGGGCGTGGGGGTCGGCGTCCGGGTGGGCGTGGGGGTCGGGCTGGGACCGCCCCCGCCGGCCTTCAGGACGGTGATGGAGTACGGGGGAAGGGTGATCGACGTCGCCGAGGAACCGGTGGTGGTGCTGATCGAAGTGTTCCCCTTCTGCCACTGCACGATGGTCGGGCTGCCGCCGGGCGAGAACCCCGAGTAGGACAGCGAGACCGTGGTGGAGTTGTTGAGGTCCTTGTTGACCAGCACGACGTTCAGGCCGCTGGAGGTCTTCACCGCGTGCGCGGCGAGCAACGCGTTGGACGAGGAGGCCTGCACGAGCGTGTCACCCGGAGATCCGGCCTTGCCGACCATGGCCAGGCCGTAGTACGGCGAGAACGGCGTGTTGGTCGCCGGCTCACCGGAGGCGCCGGAGGACAAGATGCCCTCGTCGTGGTAGTCAACGGTCCCGTCGTCGTTCCTGCCAGGGCTTTGGCTGGTCCCGTTGTGGAGATTCCACCAGTCCAGGTTCATCGCCCCGTTCTCGAACCAGGTCAGATAGCTGTCGGTGGCGAACAACGCGGCGGTGGCGCTGTTGAGCTGGTAGCTGGGGTTCAGCTCGGTGACCGCGATCCCGATGGAAGAGGCCCGGCTTCCGGCGTATCTGGAGATCAGGGAGCGGAGCGAGCCGGTGATCGTCGAGATCTGCGACACCTTGGTCAGGCTGTCGGCCGCCGAGGAGGCGCCCGGGTACCAGTGGACGATGACGAAGTCGGCCTTGTCCTGGACGATCGACATGACCGTGTTGTTCCAGTCGGCGCTGTCGCCCGACCCGACGATGCCGTCCGGCCAGCTCCCCGGGGTCGTGAGCACGACGCCCACCTTGATGGTGGAGTCGACGGCCTTCATCGCCGAGATGTACTGCACCACGTTGTTGGCGTATGTTCTCGGGCTCTTGTCGGAGTGGTTGTCCTGTTCCCACCCCGACCCGTAGTGGCCGTTGCCGTAGACCTCGTTACCGACCTCCCAGTACTTGACGCCGTAGCCCTTGGTGACGTTGGCGTACCGCACCCAGTCGGCCGCCTCCTGCGCGGTGCCGGTGCCGTAGTTGGCGATGACGACCGGCTGCGCGCCGGCCGAGCGCACCGTGCCGATATAGGTGTCGAAGTCGGTGTTGGGGGCGACGTACCCGCCGTCGGCCGTGTTGGTCTTCCAGTGGTAGATGTCGGCGTACGACCCGCCCGGGTAGCGGACGGCGGTGAAGCCGGCGTCCCGCAGCAGCCCAGGTATGGCCGAATGGTTCATGTTCCCGTCATAGACGGCGACGTTGACGCCGTGTCCGGCGGGCGGGATCGCGCCCCGAGCATTGTTAGCGCTAACATTCACGGTCGCGGTAGTAGCCGCCGATGCCGAATCGACCGTCACGGCGCTGATCACCGTAGCGGCCAGGGCCGTGGCGGCGAACAGCGCCACGACGGCCCGCCGACGGCGGAGCAAGCCAGGCATCCGAACTCCTCGAAAGTCGCGTGCGCGGGACGCACAGGGTCAGCGGAGCGTGATCGAGCCCCCTGCCTCCGGTCAAGCGAGCGGCCCGCACGTGACGGGCCAAGCGACCCCAACTGCACCGACGGCGGCCCACCGGGTGCAACTTTCACTCATTGAGCCGGCACGACCGTAGAGCGATCGGCCGGCTACTCTCACGTTCGCGAAGAACACGGCGAGTGCTGTGAAGGTCATGCTGGCGGGAGGGTTCCACGGCGAGGCGAAGACCGTCGCCCCGAGCTCGACGGCGCGCTTCGCCGTCGCCAGGTCACGGCTCCAATCCGACTGGTTCTCGTTGACGGGGATCCGCAGCACCGAGAACCCCAGCTACCACCTACTCCGGATGCCGAGCCGGCTACCCGGTCGTATGGGCCGCCTTCGACGAAGGCCACATCGCCGCTCCGCAGGACGGCGCCACCGGCGACAGCGGCTCCATGACCTGGGTTCCGGCCGAGGTGTGGAAGTTCTTCACCCAGTTCGCGAGCACCGACCCCAACCCCACTCCGACCCCCACCCCGACCCCCACGCCGGGCACCGGAGCCTGCCGGGTCACCGACACCCTCAACGCGTGGAACTCCGGTCTGACCTCGGACATCTCCATCACCGACACCGGCACCGCCGCGATCAACGGCTGGTCGCTGGTCTTCACCCTGCCCGGTGGCCAGACCATCACCTCCGGCTGGAACGCCACCTACTCCCCCACCAGCGGCCAGGTGACGGCGAAGAACGTCTCCTACAACGGCGCCATCGCCCCCAACGCCTCGGTCAGCATCGGCTTCCAGGCCACCCACACCGGCAACACCGGCAAACCCACGTCATTCACCCTCAACGGCGCGGCGTGCACCATCGCCTGACCAAGGACGAACCCTCAGGGGTGGAGCCCGGCCGGGCTCCACCCCTGAAGCTCACCCGCTCACCCGCTCACCCGCACCGGTGCGCCGGCTTCTCCGGTACGTGTCCGCCGTCGACTCCACCTGCGACTCGTCCGGAAACTGCAAGGCAACCCGTCGTCATCTCCAGCGGAATGAAGGCCTCAGCGATACTCGCGCCCGCGACGCGACCGAACCGGCAGCCCGATCTCGGGGCCCGCACCTGAGGGTATGGTGAGCCTTCCACGTCGACCATGAGACCAGCGCGTTCACCGCAGCCCACTCGACTCGCGTCACCCGGCCGAGGTCGCGGCCCCCCGGCCGCGGGCCGGCTCGGAGGCACCGGTTCGCCAACTGGTCCAGCCGCGGCAGAGCACGTACGCCACCGCGGTCGTCACCAGGACGAAGAGGTCGATGAACGCGGTCTGCGCCGCGTCGGGCTTGTCCCACATGACGAAGCAGTAGACGGTGATCGCGCCCTTGTGGAAGAGCAGAAGCTCCCACAGTCCCCATTGTCGGCGCGGCGCGACGGCGAGCACGGTCCACAGTCCCGCGAAGACGATGTAGGCGAGCGTCCGCCAGGCTTCGGTGATGACGCGGTCGTCGGAAACGCTGGTCATGATGAGGATCCCGCCCGCGAACGCGACGAGTGTCGCGGCCGCGTCGACGGCCATCAGCGTGCGCCCGATCCGATCCGCCCAGGGGGACGGACGGCCGGCGGGAGGAGACGCGTCGGCTCCAGTAGCCATGAGGACTCCTTGTGGTAAGGGGATACCGCTCCGGGGTGAGCGCCGGCCGGTCATGACCGCATGGCGTCCATGGCCCGGACGAGAGGCGCTGTACGGCGGCACCGGACGGCTGCCGCTGGGGATGGGGCCCACCTGAGTGGTGCCCTTTCTGGTCCCCGACGCGAACGTCAGGAATGGGGAACGGAGCGGCCGACAGCGGGCGGACGCTCCCGTCCCAGAAGCTTCGCCTCCTTACCGCTAGCGCGGGACGGCACCCGACATCGGGCTCCAGCCGCCCTCCTCGATCTGGGCGCTGATGACCTCAGGGGTGCTGGTGAGCATGTCCGGCAGTTCGGCGATCGCCGTTTTGAGGTGCTCAGAGTTCGTGTGTGCTTCGGCCGCCTCGGGGCTGGCATACCCCTCGACCACCACGTACTGGTGCGGGTTGTCCACGCTCTTGAACCACTCGATCAAGACATTGCCCGGCTCGGCCCGGGTGGCCTGGGTGATGTCCTCGACGAGCGAGAGCCATGCCGCGTCCCGCTCGGGGCGGACGGTGAACTTGACGACCGTGAAGTGCACGGATTCCTCCTTTGGACAGCGGGTAGCCTCGGTTCTCGATCACCGGCCGTGGCAGAGCCGGTGATCGGTGGGAAGCGGCCGGGAACGACGCTAATGACGTTCGCCCGAATTTGGCAGTGCCAGATTTGCTTAACAGTGTCAGGCAGACAGTACGGTGTCGGCATGACGGACGAGCCCACGGCGCCTGACGCCGGCCCGGTACCTCTGCGCCTGCGCCGGCGGGCCGCCGCCACCCGTGAGATCCTCGACGCGGCGCAGGAGCAGATCGCGCTGCACGGCCCCTCCGGCCTGTCCCTGCGATCGGTCGCCCGCAGCCTCGGGATGACCGTGCAGGCGCTCTACCACTACTTTCCCAGCCGCGATGAGCTGACCACAGCGCTGATCATCGAGGCGTACCACCACCTCGCCGACGCCGTCCAAGCGGCGCTCGACACCGCACCGCCGGACGGCGACCTGCCGAGGTTCATCACCGCCGCGGAAGCCTTCCGGGGATGGGGTCTCGACAACCCCGCACGGTTTCAGCTCATCTACGGGACACCGCTGCTCGACTACCAGGCGCCCTCCGATGGCCGCACGACCGCCGGTGCCCGCAGGATCGCGGCCGTCTTCCTCCGAGAGTTGTTCGGTGCATTCACCGATGAGCAACTGGCCCGCACCGAGGTTCCACAACTGAGCGTCGCACTCCGTGCCCGCTTCGAGGAACTGCCGCCCGAAGCGGTCGGCGGACTTCCGCCGCAGGCCGCCGCCCTCTTCATCAGCGTCTGGGGCCACCTGCACGGCCTCGTGGTCCTGGAAGTGTTCGGGCACACCGCCTTCATCGGCCCGTTGCAGGCGGAGGTCTTCCGCGGCGCCATGCACAACCTGCTCTCTGACGCGCATCGGCGAATACCCGCCGGCTGACATTGTCGACTCACGGTCAGCGGGGATACCGGTCTGCCGTTGACCAGTTCATATACGTAGGTATAAACGTTTCCCACAGACACTGGCGGGAGCTCGCCACTCGCAGTTGTTCCAGACCTTCGGCGCCCCTGCCACTCAGACCGTCGCCAAGAGCAGCCGGCAAGGCTTGTGGATGATCACGCTCATACCGGTCGCGCCCGCCTACGAACGTGAGACCACCGGAGACGGCGAACGGCGCAACACCTGGCGTATCAAATCAGGCCGGTCATCCAGGAGGGTGCGACAGCCATCGATGGCATCTTCCCGATGCCTGAGAACCCTTGGTCACTCAGTTCGTCACTCACGCCCCGTTTCTGTGATCAGGAGCGGGGCGTTTTCGCTGGTGGGCGCTACTGGGTTCGAACCAGTGACCCCTCGCTTGTAAGTCAAACCAGGCAGCGGCAGCACCTGCACCAACACCCACCCTGACCTGCGCACACACTCCCCACCAGTCCCCTACCGTCCAGCCTCGTCCACCCCTGTTGTCACCCAGTTTGACACCCACGATGTGCGACATGCCTTGCTGCGACCCCATATGTTCACCACACTCGAACGGCGTGGGAAGGTCCTGGACCGACATGGCCCGTTCGGCGTGGGCAGCGGACAAGCTCGAGCAGACCTCGCGTGCGTCGCTGGGTGCCATCGCCGACGCGCTGAAAGAGGTGTTCGGGCAACTCGGCAACCGGCGGATCGCCGGCGACCTCGTCAGCAACTACCCGCAGGTGGCCGGCGCAAGGAAGCTCGCCGCGGCTCTGGGCGCTGAATAGCGTAGGCCTGGTGGGAATGGGCGGGCGCCCGCGTCGTGCTGCTGACACTGCTCCTGCGCCATCACGACTTCCTCCGCGCCGACCGATGACGTGGCGGAGGAGGTGCGCACCTCTCCGCCACGTGGTGGCACCGTCTGACGAGGCGTCCTTTCAGAGGCGCCCCGTCACGGGTTCCTCCATCATCCGGCGAGCCTCCACGGGCGCCTCGTCATGAGGATCGCCGTCACGGGACATGGGCGGGCGGGATCAGGGGGCGAAGGCCTTGACTTCCAGGAGCCCGACCGACATGTTCGGAGCGCTCTGCAACAGCACCCGCAGCCGCGTTGTGCTGACCGTGGTGAAGTTCACGGTGTTGTACTGGCCACCGACGGTGGGGTAAGCGCTCGCGCCGGGCACGTCGGCGTAGGCGCTGCCGTTCCAGTACTGCAGCTTCCACGACGCGGGCAGGTCGATGCCGTGGTCGTCGTCGAAGAAGTACACCTGCGCCCGGTTGAGCGACACCGCCGAGGACCAGGTCAGCTCGGCCCACTGCTCGCCCTGCTCCGGCCAGGCGCCCCAGCGGGGGTTGACCGTGTCGTTGGACGAGGGCGGGTCGATGTCGTCGTTGATCGCCCCAACCGACTCCCAGGGCGAGGTGTACGAGGCGGACGGCGTCGCGGACGAGGCGAGGTTGCCGCCGGTCGGAGGAGGCGTGGTGCCGCCCCGGTTGTACATCTTGATCTCGGTGAGCCCGCTCTTGGCACCGGGGGAGTTGGTCATCAACACCCGTACCCGTTGTGCGGTGACGGGTGCGAACCGGACCAGGTTGTAGTTGCCGGCCGGGGTGGTGGGGGTCTTCAGCTGCCCGCTGACCGTCGTCCAGGTGCCGCCGTTCAGGTACTGGATCTGGTAGGCCGACGGCGCCCGGTAGGTGCCACTGGCCGGGCGGCTGTCCTCGAAGTACAGCCTGACCTCGTCCAGGGTCTTGGCGCTGCGTAAGTTCACCTCGTACCAGTCCTGGGCGTTGAGCGAGCCGCCCGCGCCCCAGAAGGGCTCGTTGGTCGGGTACCCGTCGACCGCTCCCCCGGTGCTGGTGCCGGAGGCGGTGTGCGAGGCGGAGACGGAGGCGCCCTGCGCGAGGTTGGGCAGGGTGGCGGTGAGGTCGACGCCGGTCTTGGCCAGCGCGTCGACCACGCGGGCGTCGCTCTGGACGACCTGCTGCGGCGCCTGCATGCCTGGGACGGCCTGGTTGTAGGTCACCGTGCCGCCCTGGCCGGTGAAGGAGACCGAGCCGGTGGCCGGGTCCCACACGAACGGCACGAGCTGGTTGACGGTCGCGGCCCGGTTGCCGTTGACGAAGATGGAGTACCCCTGGGGGACGCCCGGGTACTTCACGACGCCGTCGGCCGGGTCGTCCCACACGATGGACAGGTCGGCGTTGCGGTAGCGGATGTTGTTGACCGCGAAGTTGGCCCAGCCGATGTTGATCGGCGAGAGCTCCACCTTGTTGTCGTTGCGCGGCCGCAGGCCCGCGACGTCCTCGATCAGCGTCCAATTGCTGCTGCCGAGGATGTTGTGGTGGATCCAGGACCGGTAGGTGATGGAGGAGCCGTTCCAGTTGGCCCAGAACTCGTTGGCGTCCGGCCACTGGGTGTTGCCGCCGACGTACTGCGCCCAGGTGTTCCAGTAGAGCAGCTTCTTGTAGTCCTCGGTGGTGATGTAGGAGGTGGGGTAGTTGCGCAGCGCCGAGGAGAACAGGCGGAACTGCACGGTGGAGTTGATGGTGGAAAAGTTGTTGCTGCCCGGGCTGCCGGCCGCCGCGGCGGTGGCCTTGTCCCGCTGGTTGGCGGTGTAGAAGGGGAAGACCGGGTACTCGGCCGCGTCGGCGAACAGTGTCGCGCTGCCCATCACCAAGGTGGCCGTGGCCCTCCCAGCCGGAGGTGAGGCCGGGGTGAGCGGCATCCAGGCGGGCACGTCACGGCCGGTGACCTTCAGCGGTAGGCCCGGGGTGAGCATCCCGGTCGGAGCCCAGGCGGTGTCCGACCCGCTGGACCTGGCCGTGACCCCTCGGTCCAACCTGACCGTGACGATCTACCTGGCCCAGGGGCAGGCGTCCACCAACATCACCTCCCACCCCGGCTCCCGGACCACGTCCTACATGGTGAGCGGTGACCGCGTCGCCGACCAGAGCCTGTCGGGGGCGACGGCGACCGATCACTGGTACTTCCTCAGCGGGGTCGAGGTGTGGTCCCCCGCCCGGACCGTGGGCGTGGTCATGCTGGGCGACTCGCTGACCGACGGGCGCGGTTCCACCACCAACGGCAACAACCGCTGGCCCGACCAGTTGCTCGACCGCCTGCAGACCCAGCCCGCGACCCAGAACATCGCCGTCCTCAACCAGGCCGCCGGCGGCAACCGGGTGCTGAACGACGGCCTCGGGCCCAACGCGCTGGCCAGGCTCGACCGAGACGTACTGGCCCAAAGCGGTGTCATGTGGCTCGTGGTGTTCGAGGGCGTCAACGACATCGGCGGGGCCGGAGCC
Source organism: Sphaerisporangium sp. NPDC004334 (assembly GCF_053602655.1). NCBI lineage: Bacteria > Bacillati > Actinomycetota > Actinomycetes > Streptosporangiales > Streptosporangiaceae > Sphaerisporangium > Sphaerisporangium sp. NPDC004334. Next base: position 286,131 of record NZ_JBSGDZ010000001.1, on the reverse strand, counting down.
ACCCAGGCCGCGGCCGATCTGATCGCGGCCTACGAGCAGATCATCACGCGGGCCCACGCCAAGGACATCCGCGTGTTCGGCGGGACGATCACGGCCTTCGGCGGTAACGGCTACGACGACGCGCAGGGTCTCCAGGAGAACACCCGGCAGACGGTCAACCGCTGGATCCGCACCAGCGGACGCTTCGACGCCGTTATCGACTTCGACCAGGCCACCCGCGACCCGGCGAACCCCCGCCGGTTGCTGCCCGCGTACGACACCGGCGACCACCTGCACCTCAATCCGGCGGGCTACCGGGCCATCGCCGACGCCGTCCCGGCCGGGCTGTTCCAGAGCACCGCGTTCCACGGGAGCTTCGAGTAGAAGCCCGACGGACTAGCCGTGTTCAACGGTCGACGTACTCGACGTCGATGATCATCGGCGCGAACCGCCGTCGATCGCATCCCCTGAAAAGGAGCACTTGTGATCATCAAATTGGGCCGAACCAAGATCCGATCGATGCTCGTCTCGCTGGCGACGGCAGCGGCGCTCATGGCCGCTGGAACGATGACAGTCCTCGCCGATGCGGCCATGCCCGCTGCCACCGGTACCGCCGTGCTCGCCGCCGGTGTGGAAGACGAGGGCGCCAACTGCGCCGTGCCCACCCTGCCGGACGCGGGATCATTGCCCACCAACTCCCGGCTGCCCGATCCGTTCAGGAAGCTGGACAACACGCGCATTTCCAGCAAGGCCGAATGGCGATGCCGGCGGCAGGAGATCAAGAAGCTGGCGCAGAGGTTCGTCTACGGCGAGAAGCCGCCGAAGCCGTCGAGTGTGACCGGGACGGTCTCCTCTACCCGCATCTCGGTGAACGTGTCCCACAACGGCAGGAGCTCGAGCTTCTCGGCAAGTGTGCAGCTGCCCAGCGGTAATGGGCCGTTCCCGGCCGTGTTCGTCCTCGGCGGGATCGGCGCCGACACCGCCACCATCAGAGCGACCGGCGCCGCCGTCATCAACTACGACCCCTACACGGTCGGGCGCGAGGGCACTCCCCGCAGCAACAAGCAAGGCGCGTTCTACAGCATCTACGGCTCCTCCAGCAGCACCGGCTTGCTGGCGGCCTGGGCCTGGGGGGTCAGCCGCATCATCGACGTCATCGAGCAGTCGGGCGGCGACATCCTCAAACCCGACGCCACCGGCGTCACCGGATGCTCCCGCTTCGGCAAAGGCGCCTTCGTGATCGGAGTGCTCGATCAGCGCATCGCGTTGACCATGCCGATCGAGTCGGGCAGCGGCGGTGTTCCCATCTTCCGCGGCATCCCCGGGGAGGGCGCCCAGAGTCTGGGCAGCGCCTACGGCGAGCAGCCATGGCTGGGGGACGCGTTCGGTTCCTTCACCAGCAGTCCGGCCAGGTTGCCGGTGGACACGCATGAGATGGTCGCCATGGTCGCGCCGCGAGGGCTGTTCATCATGGACAACCCGCACATCCCCAACCTGGGTCCCCGCTCCGCGAGCGTGGCGGCCCTGGGCGGAGCGGAGGTCTACAAGGCGCTGGGTGCGGGAAGCAACATCACCTACTGGTCCGACGTCCAGAACGGTAGCCACTGCGCCATCCGGCCTGAATGGCAGACCCCCTTGCAGCAGAACATCAGGAAGTTCCTGCTGAAGACCGGCAACGACCCCGGCACGATCAGGATCGCGTCGAAGGCGCTCGGGAACCTGTCCGAATGGCGGGATTGGCAGACCCCCACCCTGAGTGACGCCTCCCCCAACCCGACGCCGACACCGACCCCCACACCGACACCGACCCCCACACCGACTCCGACGCCGACCCCGGTGCCGGGTGGCTGCGTGGCGACGATGCAGACGGTGAACTCCTGGTCCGGCGGCTTCCAGTCCACCGTCACCGTCCGCGCCGGCGCCACTGCGGTCAACGGCTGGACGGTCAACTGGACCTGGCCCGGCACCCAGGCCATCACCCAGCTATGGAGCGGCGTCCGTTCCGGCTCGGGTTCCAGCGTCACCGTCCGCAACGAGACCTACAATGGCAGCCTCGCCGCCAACGCCACCACCACCTTCGGCTTCACCGCCGGTGGCGCCGCCGCCACCCCGGCACTGACCTGTAGCGCTACCTGACCAACAGGGTGCCGGTGCGGCGTAAGCCTCGCCGGCACCCGCACGCCCCCCGTGCCTATGGCCATCCCCATGGGCCCTTCCTCAAAGAATGCGATGACAAGGACATCTGGTCTGATCAGCACCGCGCGACAACGACATGGGCGCAGGCCGGACCGGACCTGCTGCCGAGATATGAGTACCGGGCATTGATCAAGTTCGGGGACCGTACCCTCTCCTTGCCGGAGCAGGCGATCGACGACGCCTACCAGCGCGTCTGCGTGGACCTGCGCACGCTGTCCTCGGACGGGTCATACAGGTACTACCAGATGCCGCCGCAGCATCGGTTGTGGATTTGGGAAAACCTGGCGCAGGTAGCTGCGGCAGGACGATCCGCGCCACCGCGCGCGACGACGGCTATGAACGTGCCGTCGCCTGCGCAGCGCGACTTCACCGCCCGCACCCCTACCAGCGCTGGGTCGCCGACATCACGCATGTCATGACGTGGGTGGGGTTGGTGTACGTCGCGTTCACCGTCGATGCGTACTCCCGGGCGATCGTCGACTGATCGGCTGCCATCAGCGAACACTCCAAGCTCGTCCTGAACGCCCTGGGCATAGGGCTGTGGTGGCGCGACCAGGGCGGCCACCCGCTGGGCCGGGGCTAGGTCATCACAGCTAGCCAGTAGCGCGTACACCTCGTTCGCCTTTACCGCCTGCCTGATGGAGACGGGCATCGACGCCTCCATCGGCACCATCGGCGCTGATGGGCTCGCAGATCGGCTTGCACAGGACCGAATTGATCAAACCCCGTAAGCCGTGGAAGGCCTGGCCGACGTCGATGCGTCGACGAATGGGTTGACTGGTTCAACCACCAGCGCCGTTCAGCGCGATCGGGCACATCCCGGCCGCCGAACACGAAACCAACTACTACTCAACAGCAGCACGGGTTGATCGCTGGAGTCAGTCATCGGTTGCTGTCCGTGAGGTGCCGAAGTGCGGGGCCGAGCCGGACGGGATATCGCTTACCGCCCGGGTCGTCCGCACGGGCCTATCTCGTTATCGCTGCCAATTGATGACGACTTTTGTTTCAGGGGCGGCGATGCCGGCCAGGTCGAAAACTCTCGCCACCGGGCCGTAATCCTCTTCATGGAGTAACGGTTGTCGGCGTTGACCGGCCATCTGCGATGTCGTGTGGCGGCGTAACGTTGCCGGGATGGTCCTGGGCCGGATTCACACAATAGTCGGCGGGCCGCGATAGATGCATCTTTCGGAGACCTGCCGGATATATTTCGAACGGCGTGAACGACTGAAAGTTCCACTATCTCGACTGAACCGGGACGAGCGTTATGCTGGAGCTCGCGTGTCATTTCCGGTCTGGAGATCGGCGTTGTCCCGCTGGTCGACGGGCGTCCCGAGATCGCCGGGGCCTATCAATCGATAGTGAACCCCGAGTGGCACGTGACGAACCGGCTCTTGGTCACCGCCCGGTCTGACCAACGAGAAGCCGGCGCTCGGCCCTATCTCCTCGAGTACGGTGCCTCTGCCGGGCGCCGCAGGACTTCACGTCGATCGCGGTCGTGTCCGGCTCGCGGCGGGGCCGGTGCTTTCCCGGATGATCAGTTCGGGCCGTATCAGGTGGCGCGGGGGCGGCCGGCCGCCGGCGACGTGCTGGCGTAGGAGCGCGAACGCGTGCCGGCCGACGTCGGTGAAGTTCTGTCGCATGGTGGTGAGCGGGGGACAGAAGTAGGCGGCCTGGGGGATGTCATCGAAGCCGACGACGCTGACGTCCCCGGGCACCCGCCGCCCGCTCTCCCGCAGCGCGCGCAGCAGGCCCATGGCCATCTCATCATTGGCCGTGAGGATCGCAGTGACCTCCGGCCGCCGGGCCAGGCCGCGGCCCAGCTCATACCCGGTTGCGGGGCTCCAGTCGCCGATCAGCGGCTCGGGGATCTGCCGCCCCTCGGCCTGCAGGGTGGCCCGCCAGCCGCCGGCCCGGTCCCGCGCGTCGATCCAGTTCGGCGGCCCCGCCAGGTGCCAGACCGTGTCGTGGCCCAGGCTGAGCAGATGGCGGGTGGCCCGCGCGGCCGCGGTGTGCTGATCGACCGTGACGGTGGGAACCGGGAGCTCCTCACCGCCGCCGACGTTGACCACCGGCAGGTCCGAAGGCAGGTGCCGAAGGCAGGTGCCGAAGGCCCTCGGCCGCCGACGCGTACGGTGCGATGATGATGATCCCGTCGACCGACTGGCGGCGCAGCCGCTCCACGCCCTCCTCGATCGAACTGCGGGTGAGCGCTTTGAGACTGGCGATGTTCACCAGGTAGTCGTGTTCGATCGCGGCGTGTTCGATCGCGCGCAGGATGGACGCCGAGCCGTAATGGGTGGTGTCGAAGCTCAGCACACCCAGCATCCCCGACCGGCCGGTGGCCAGCACGCGGGCCGCGAAGTTGGGCAGGTAGCCGAGCTCCCGTACGGCCGCCAGCACCCGGGCCCGGGTCTCGGACCGCACCTTTTCAGGAGAGTTGAGCACGCGCGAGACCGTCATCACCGACACACCTACCCGGGCGGCCACGTCGCCCAACACCGCCGCACGGGACCGTAAAGCAGGCTCGGGATCGACCGGCGTCACGACGAGGTCCTCATTTTGCGGGTTCCTACGGGACCGGCGCCTATTGCCGGTGAGAGTCTGCCGCCCCGTGGATGCCGTGGCAGGTAGGGCGGCCGAAGCGCCGCCGAGGACGGTGAGCTGGACCGATTTTGGCAGGTTCATGGTTCCCTTTAAGCGGAGGCTGCGCGGTGTGCTGGGGTGGGGAAGGGCGGCGTGCGTCATGGAGGTGTTCGCTCACGCCGGCGCCGGGTCTCCTCGCGCGGTTCTCAGACGTCCTCAGGTGAGCGGGCTACTCGATCCTCTGTGGGACCGGGCGCGGCGGCATCCTTTCTGCGTGATGCGATGCCGCCGCGGGGCCGCCATCTCAGTAGACGAAGGGCCAGCCGGCCGAGTCGTAGCCGATCTTGTTGATGCCGAGGAAGGACGCGCCGTTGTCGGCGTACCAGTGGTAGAACAGGACGTCCCCATCGTTGTCCGACAGGACGGCCTGGTGGCCCGGGCCGTGGACGCCGCCGTGGCCGGCCAGGATTTGAGTGCCTCCGCCGTTGTTCATCGGCACGCCGTTACGGTCCAGGTAGGGGCCGGTGACCGAGGTGGAGCGGCCGACCATGATGCGGTAGGTGCTGGCAGCGCCGCGGCAGCAGAGGTCGAAGGACACCATCTGGTAGTAGTAGCCGCCGTGCCGGTAGATGAAAGGCGCCTCGATCGCCCCGCCGCCGCGGCCGGCGGTGCTGAGGATGGAGTTGTCGGCCCGCCTGCCGGTGGCGGGGTCGAGCCGGATCATCTTGATGCCCGACCAGAAGGAGCCGAAGTCGAGCCACCAGCGGCCCTGCTCGTCGATGATCAGGTTGGGGTCGATGGCGTTGAAGTTATCTGAGCTGCGCGACTCGATCACCAGGCCCTGGTTGGTCCACGTTCCCGATGCTCCGGTGGGGCTGGTGGCCAGGAAGATCGCCGAGGTGTTGCGGCCGAAACCGGAGGCGGCGTAGTACATGTAGTACCGCCCGTTGACGTAGGTGATGTCCGGTGCCCACAGGTTGGCGCTGCCACCGGTGTAGGGGCGCGTCCAGGGAGCTCCGCCAGGGAACGCCGACCCGGCGTTTCGCCAGGTGACGCGGTCGGTGGAGGTCTTCAAGGCGATGTTGTCGCCGGTGTGGGCCAGCAGGTAGGTGCCGTCCGGCCTCTTGGTCACCTCGGGGTCGTGCACCCCGGTGTCACCAGCCACACGCCCGGGATTGGGATAGGAACCCGGCGGGGTCGTCGGCCCGGTGGAGGAAGGCGTGGGCGTGGGGCTGGGCGAGTTCGGCGGGCTAGGGCTCGCGCTCGGTGACCCGGGAGTGCCGGTGCACGCCACGCCGTTCAGGGAGAAGGAGGCCGGGTTCGGATTGGCACCGTTCCACGAGCCGTTGAACCCGAACGACGTGCTCCCTCCTGAGGGGATCGCGGCGTTGTGCCCCGCGTCGACGGCGGTCACGTTGCCGCCGGCCTGGGTCACGGTGGCGTTCCACGCCTGGGTCACCTGCTGACCGGCCCCGAACGACCAGGTCAGCCGCCAGCCATTGACCGCGTCGCCCAGGTTCTGGATCGTCACGCTGGCGCCGAAGCCGCCCTGCCGCTGGTTGGTGACGGTGTAGTCGACGCGGCAGGAAACCGCGGCCACGGCGGCGCGGCCTGCGGCGGCCAAGGGGTGCAGGAGTGCCAGCAACGCGATGAGGATCGTCGTGACGGTGATGATGGCCCGGTGGCGGCACGGGTGTGGCGGGGAGGTGGCGAGGACGTTCACGGACACTCCGTTCTGTGAGGGCTGACGTGCCGGTGTGTGGCATGAGCCTGGGCACAGACGTGTGTGGGTTGGGTCGCCCGGGCTCTGGTCGCAATTGAAGAGGCATTCGCCGAAGGGGTCGCACGATGGCATGGTCGCCGGTCATCGGCGGGTGGCCGGCGACTGTGGTGAACGTCATGCGTTTCGTTGAAAGGCGCAGGGATACCCTTGGGCCGACTTGACCGCCGGTCTCCGCATGCACATGTTGTTATCGCTAACAACTTATTCTGGCGTGTGTCGCTGTCGGCCTCCAGGGATGGGGGTGGTGCGAAGGCCATCACTATGAGCCCAGCGCGGACAGCGCGTCAAGATTGCGTGTTACCGATGGCTGGAAGGCCGGGAAGGCGCCCACTGCCCTGAGCAGCCGTTTCTGCGGTCAACCGGGTGCGGGGAGAATAGGAGTCCTTAGTTGCGCGTCAGGGGCGGTGGCGGCGGCCGGCGGGAAAGTTTCGATACTGAGCCGCAATTTTTTATGCTGAAGAGCGGTCCGCCCGACCGACTGGTCACCTGCGGTGCCGATCGGCAACGAAAGGTGGTCCGGACGACCTCGGGCTGGATCCGCACAATAGCGAGCGGGGGGCGACCGGTGGAACCTTTCGAAATTTCCCAGATACATTTTCGATAGGCGTGACAGCTGAAACTTTCAGCAAATCCCGATCGCGATCTCCGGAACACCTGTCATCGCACCGCCATCACCTGCCAATGGCGGACGGTCGTTGACACCCCGCTATGCAAGCCGATGCCTGGTGCTCGACGCAGTCGCCCAAGCCCTGCGCTGGAACCGGGACGAACGCACCTACCTGTTCGAGCTGGCCCACGCCGCCCGGCCCGCCCGCCGCGCGACCTCGCGCCGCAAAGACGTCCAGGTCCCGCTGCGGGTCCAGTGGCTGCTGGACTCATTACGATGTCGGCGGCGTTCGTACGCAACGGCCGCCAGGACATCGTCACCTACAATGCACTGGCCCATGCCCTGCTCGCGCCGGTCTTCGACAGCCTTGCCGCCCAGCACGGCCGCGCCAACATCGCCCGCTACGTCCTCCTCGACCCCGGCTCCCAGCAACTGGGACGAGGGCGCCGTCGTCAGCGCCGCTCTGCTGCGCGCCGAAGGCCGGATGCGAGCCCCACGACCGGGCCCTGCGCGACCTCGTCGGTGAGCTGTCCGCTCAGCACCGAGTTCTAGAGCCAGTAGGCCGTCCACGACGTGCGTATCCGCCACAACGGCAGCGAGCGGCTGCGGCATCCGCAGGTCGGCATGTGATGGTCAGCCAAATGCGGCGGATCTTCGGCGGATACTACGAAGACCTTTGAGGTCGTCAAAGCGCAGCACTGTGCCAGTTGGCCAGCTTGGATCAGCGGATGAACGCCAGCGTGACCAGCAGACCGGCGACCGGCCAGCACACCATGCCCGTACTGATATCGGAGACGGCCAACGGCCACGCGGCGGAAAGCACACCCGCGGCGAGCATCGCGGCACGCTGACCACTGACCCTGAAGATGAAGGCGACCTTCTCCTCCTGCCAGCCGAAATACGTCCGCGAGACCGGTGCACCGCTGCCGTTACCAGTGGACATGCCTCACCTCCCCTCAGGTTCCCGGATGTCGCCGGCAGAGTCCGGCTGCGGCTGCCGTGCCGGAGGGGCCTCCGCGGCGGCAAACTGATCCGGCAGAGCAGGCGCGACCTCGTCGGGCGGAGTCTGGCTTGCCGGTACTTCAGCGGACGATTCCGCTGCGGACGGCTGCTGCGCGGAGGGCTCGACGGACGATGAGTTCGCAACGACCCACCCCTCCCCCGCCACGCTCGGGTCAGGTACGGGAGCGGGGGCGCCGCCGGGGCTGCCGTTGCCGGGGTCGGAGGTCCCGCTGCCGTAGGGATGCCGATAGCGGCCGCGGCCGGCGTAGGGCGGTACTCCTGCCGCATAGGAGGCGGGTCTCCCACCCATTCCCGCATGTGCCGCCATCTGGTCCATGCCACCGCTGAGGCTGTTGATCGCCTTCTGAGCTGCCTGGACAGCAGACACGGCCAGCGCTGCGGGACCGGCCGCGGCAGCCGTACCCGCACCTGCGCCCGCTGACGCGCCATCGCCGGACCGCGCGAACGACGCCATCGTGCGGGCCTCGGACGCCTGGCTGAACTCGCCGGGTTCGACGCCGGTCGGTGCACCACTCTCCACAGCCGAGCTGGCCCTACCGGCGGCGAACCCCAGAAGAGCGCCCAGTCCCGTACTGCCACCGACCTCGACGCTGGCGAAGGAGAAGAACCGGGCGATGGCCGGCCAAGCGAAAACCGCCAGGATCAGCACGAGCATCCCGGCCAGCAGAGTCTGGATGTCCTTGCCTTTGCCGGTCATCCCGAATCCCAGGGCGAAGACCAGCGCGATCACCGGCTTGAGGATGATCAGTTGCCCGGTCGCCACCGCGAACCTGGTCCACCAGGACCTGGTGGCCTCCGACACCAGACCGGCCGCCGCGATCGGCGAGGTCGCCACCAAGACCGCGACGGCCGCGTTACGCAGCAGCAACTCGAACCACAGCACGAGCGTCAGCAGGATTCCGACGACGGCAAGGAGCAGAACGAGGGCGCCCGCTGCGGTTCCCGTGGTATCCAACTGGACCAGATGGGCGATTCTGGCGGTCAGGGCCTCGGTGTTGCCGAAGCTTCCCACGATGATGACGTTGGTCAGCTCGTCTGCGGCTTTGAGGGATGTCTCTGCGACGATCACTGTCAGCAGGAAGGCCAGCACTGCCTTGCCCACACCGATCAACCCTTGCACCAGAGCCGACCCGTCATATGTGATCGCTGTTCTGACGACTTGGCCCAGCAAGAGCAACACAGCGATCACTCCGGCGAGCCTGATAGAGATCAGATAGACGCCGCGGACGCCTGGAGAGAGCAGGTCGACCGGAGGGATCGCGACGAACGCTTCGCCGAAGCTCTCCAGCAGGGCGTTCGCCGCCAACACGAAGCTCTGGACGACCGCGGTGAAGGCGCTGTTGCCGAGGCTGGCGACGCCCCCGCCGATGAGGTCGCCGGCACAGCCGACCACATCTGGTAACCGGCAGTCCATGGAACCTCCTCTGTGACGATCGATACAGAAAGCGAGTTACTGCGAGGCCAGTGGCAGCCAGCCCATGGCAGCCACCTGCTCCGACCCGGGCGTGGCCTGAAGGCCTGAGTAGTCCGCTGCGAGCGTCGGTGCGGGGACCTTCCAGTCGCCGACGGTCCACTTCATCTGCAAGGGAAAGACCCCGATGCGGTTCTGAGGCTCCTGACCCGGCGTCGTCGTTTGGAGATAGCCGAGCAGCAGTACCGTCACCGAGTCAGTCCTGATCTGCTGTATCTGGTAAGCCACCGGCGTGAGCAGCACGGAAGCTCCGTCCGGAGCCGGTCCACTGGTAGGCAGCCCCAGTCGCTTGCGCGTGTTGATCGGGCCCTGGGACAGCTCGGCAACGGCGGTTTCCCATCCCGGATCGGCGATGACGGTGGCGATCTGCACCGCGCGCGCCGTGTCGAGGGTGGCGGCCATCTGGCCCCAGTACTGCACTGCGGCGGAGATCGCACCGAGCATCGTGTGCGGGTAACCCACCGAGACGTCGTGCACCATCCGCTTCCCCGTCAGGAGTCGCAAGGGCGACGGGTGCCCGCCGAAATCGACCGGCTTGCCGTTCTGGTCGATGCCGGCAACCGAGCCAGGCTCGGCACCGGCTGCGGGCACCCGATGGTCCGGGGGGTCACTTGGCGTCAGAGCCGTTTGTACGACCAGACCGACGACCACGAAGGTGACCAAGCCCACTACGACCACCCGCACGTAGAAGAAAACGGGACAGCGACGCCGCAAGAAGGTGTTGCTCATGAACTCTTCCGCGTCACGCTAGGAAGCTGCACCGAAGACCGTGTTGACCATGGGAATCGCGATCGCCGTGACGACCACACCCCCCAAGCTCCACACCAGGGCGCGCTTGCCCTTGTCGGCATGGTCAGGCCGGTTGGATAGAGCGCCGACGGCCATCAAGCCACCGGAGACCACGGCCGCGACCGCGCACGCGATCAGGGCTCCCCATTTGGCGTAGGCCAGCAGAAGCGTGACGCCGTTGCTGCCGGCGGTCGGATCTTGGGGGGCGGGATTGTCGATGTCCGCCGCCAGAGTCTGGACAGCGGTATGGACGCCGTCATACAGGGACAACAAAAAGGACATATCGGGCTCCTTGGGCGGACAGGGCCCGCTCGCCCGTCGGTACGCGTACGGGAGCGGCTCGATCGCAACGGAAGGGGCATCTGACCTGCGATGCTTGCTGAGCAAACACCTGGAACGGTTATAAGGTGCTTGACGAGCTTCTGTCAACCATGGCAAACATCTGATAGGAGCAGATGGACGGTTTGCCCCGCTGCAGCAAACACTGCATGATGGGTCGGATACCGATCTTGCGATGGTGAGCTGACGGAGGCTACGGCGACATGACCGACAGCGAACCCGGCATGCTCGCCCAGCGCCTCGACCATCTGTTCCGAACGGTCCACCCGAAGGGGCGCAAACCCTACACCCTGCGCGAGGCGGCCAAAGAGATCAACGACGAGGCGGGCAGGCGGGTCATCTCCGCCGCCTACCTGTCCCAGTTGCGCACGGGCGAGAAGACCAACCCTAGCCACGAGCGGCTGGCGGCCATCGCCCGCTTCTTCGGCGTCGACGTGACCTACTTCACCGACGACGAGGTGGCCGAGCGCACCGACAACCAGCTCGCAGTGATCAACGCGGTCCGCGACAACGGCGTGCGCCGGCTGGCCCTGCGAGCCTCGGGGCTCTCCCCCGAGACCCTCCAGGCCCTGCTGAGCATGGTCGAGCAAGCCAGGAAGATCGAAGGACTGCCGGACGACGATCCGACTGCCTGATCCCCCATCCGCAACCGCGCACCGTGAAGATCTATTTAACTCGGAAACCTCGCTGGGCACGGCATTTCCGCAGCAAGCAAGCGCTTACCAGGTGCGAACCCCCCTCGATCTCCTTTACTCTCCCATTACTCGGAGAGTGTGGATTGCCCGCAATCGTGCCGTGGAGTCCAATCCCGTCGGCCACCCTCTCCACCGAGCCGGGGGAAGTTCGGGGTGAACGTGCGAAAGAGCTTTCGGGTCCTGTGCGGGGAACGCCTGCGCGAGCTGACGGTTCCACACCCTTTCGAGATCAACACGTTCTGCGCGTCGGTGTCCCTGGCGCGCGGCAAACCCCTGATCCTGACAGCGGCCCCGATGACCCCCACTGCGGACTCCTGCCCCTACGGCCTGTGGGTCGGCTTCGACCACGCCGATCACATCTACTACGAGCAGAACACCAGCCCTCTGCACCAGGCCGCGATCATCCTGCACGAGGTCTCGCACATGCTGCTCGGTCACCCCTCCGACGTGGCCGACCTTGCCGAAATGCTCCCCGACGTCGATCCGGCGAAGGTCCGCCACTGGTTGAGCCGGCACACCGGCCTCATCACCCCCACCGCCCAGGAGCTCCAGGCCGAGCTGTTCTCCACATTGATCTTGGAGCGAGCCACCAGCACCCGTTCCCGTTCTCGCTGGGCTGGCTGACCGTGGCGCACCGGCCCTCGACCGACTCACGGTGTGTCTCGCCGAAGACTCCACCTCATTGATCAACGTCATCCTTCGCGCCCAACGGGACTACCGGAGCCTCAACGCCCTGCGCCCACTGTGGCGACACCTCACCGGCGCCGTCCCCCAGGTCATCCTCTTCATCCCGCCCAGCCGACTCACCGATCTGGCCTGGTTGGCCGACCTCCGCGTCCGCCTACTGCGCCGCATCATCGAGATACACGACGCCCGACTGGCGCTGCGCGGCTATGTCACCGACGAGGACTACCAGTGGATCCGCGACACACTGACCGATCGAGGCCTTTCGGGAGAACGGCTCGACGCGGCCATCGCAGCCGTCTGGCTCACCGCCGCGGTCACCGCCAAGCATCACGGCATGGCCTTTGCGACTCCGACCGCGAGACCAGCTCATGGGGGCGGCGACTTGCCAAGCGAGGTCCGATGGCTTCGCCTCATCGAACACACACGCCGGTCCCGGACAGCCGAGATCGTCCTGCACGAGCTCAACGACCGGATAGCGAAACGGCGGGGATGAGCGCTCAAGAAGCACACGCGACAGCTTCCGGCCCCGTTCGTAGCCGCGACCTTGCCAGAGCAGTCAGAGCAGCCGCCACACCACCAGGCTGAAGCCGTCCGACCGACCGCAACCCCAAGCCGGCAAACATAACCTCCGCAGTCAGACGTTTGTTGTTCGCCATGGTTGACGTCACGTCGGGGACATCGGTACCGTTCCTTCCACCTGTTTGCCATGGCAAACAGCGCCAGCTCGCCTGGCTCGACTCCCGGAATGCGCAAGGGACTTCCATATGCCCGCCATCCCTTCTGTTCCGTGTGCCCGGATCCGCTCGTGAGCGGCAGGGTCATCATCGCCGCGGTCGTGTTCGTCAGCGCACCGCTCACGCTGGTTCTAGGCATCGCACTCGGCTCGGCCTCCGGCACAGCAACGAACTCGCCACTCTTTGGCGTTGAGCTCTCATGTCAGGACACCATCCGCTCCCCTACGGAGATGCCGACCAGCGGAATGCTCGACACCTCCCGCACGCCGGGCCCTCTCATCACAGAGACGCCCACCTGTCCCCCACCGATCCCATCCGGGGATCTCGGCAGAGCGATCTTGGCGCACGCGCAGAGGTGGGTCGGGATGGCCTACCAGTACGGCGGTGGCGACCAGGACGGCCCGACGGTGGGGACGAACTCCAACGGCAGCGGCGAGCCGGGCTTCGACTGCTCCGGCCTGACCGTCTGGGCGGTGTACCAAGCGACCAACGGCAAGGTGCTCCTTCCCCGCACCGCCGCCACGCAGTTCCACGACCGCCGATGGCAACACGTGCCCTACGACCAACTCCAGGTCGGCGACCTGGTCTTCTGGCCAGGAAGCTCAGGAACCCGCGACGCACCATCACACGTGGGCATCTACGCCGGCGAGCAGCGCTTCTTCAACGCGCCGTTCACCGGAGCCAAGCTCCGCTTCGACTCCATGGCCCCAGGCACCAACCGCTACCAGACCTTCATCGCAGGCGCGCGCATCAGCAGCTAAGATATACCCACGTATACGTATCCTCGTTGATCAATACCACGGTCTACGCCGAGCGCACCCGGCGCCGCGTCACCGACCGCACACCCGAGGGAGTGGGACCACCGATGAGCGCCACGCCTTCTGACCCCGGCCCTCTGGCCCGTCGTCTGGAGCACCTGTTCCAGACGGTCCACCCCAAGGGCGGCAAGCTCTACACCAACGTCGAGGTCGCTGACGCGATCAACGCCGCCGCCGGCGAGAAGGTCATCTCACAGGCCTACGTATGGCAGCTGCGCAAGGGGATCAAGGACAACCCCACCAAACGCCACCTCGCCGCCCTCGCAGCCTTTTTCGGCGTCTCGGTCCTGTACTTCTTCGACGACGAAGAGGATAATTCCACCGCCCCCGCCACCAAAGTGGACCTGGCACTGAGGGACGACGCCGTCAAAGAGGTCGCCCTGCGCGCCGCCGGCTTGTCCGACGAGACCTTGAAAACCATCCAAGACATGATCGACCGCGCCCGAACACTCGAAGGCCTCCCCGCCGTAGAACAATGAAGTCACGCAAACCGCCTTGTGGGGGCACCACCTGGCGGACCAGCTCGATCGCCCGGCGAGTGGCCTGCAACTCGGTCTCCAACTCGGCGATACGCCGCTTGGCCACGACCAGCTCGACTTTCTCCGTGCTGGTCAACCCCGGCTCCGAGCCGCGGTCGTTGCGATCCTGCCGCCGCCTGGTGTAAATCGTCTGAGTGCTGATGTCCACGTCGCGGGCCAGGTCGGTGACCTGACGTCCAGCCGCGACGTTCCGTCCCGCCGTCTCACGGAAGCGCCAGGCGCGCCGTGGCGCGCCTGGCGGAAACGGGCTCAGCAAGTCACAGCGCTTGGCATCGCCGCCGGGTCGTGGACGGCGGGTGCCGGGTCGCGCGGAGCGATCGTCACCTCAGGTTCGGCACCTCGTCGCGGGTAACGACGTAGCCGCTGTTGTAGACCGTCCTGAGGAAGTTGGTGTCCTGGCCGGTGATCCAGTTGCTGTTCCAGGTGTTGAACAGCACCCAGCGGGTGCCGGTGGACTGGAGCTGGGCCGGGTCGGGGATGGCGCCGTTCTCGTGCAGGGCGATCGGGATGGTGGAGCCCACGATGTTCCTGGTGGTGTTGAACATCGACGTCAGCGGCCCGTGGTCGTTCACGTAGGTGTCCGCGCCGCCCACGTCGACGTACGCCCTGCCGGGGTAGAACGAGGCGTCCGGGGAGCCGTTGTACGGCATGAGCCATACCAGGTTGTGCACGCCCTTGGTCTTGGTGAAATAGTCGAACTGGAACTTGTACAGGCGCTGGTACTGCGCGCCGCCTTCCTTGCTCCACCAGAACCACGTACCGCCGGCTTCGTGGTACGGCGCCCACAGCACGGCGACCTTCTGGGACTGCAGTTGGAGCAGCGCGGCGGCGGCCTCGTTGAGCTCACCGATGTAGGAGTTGTACTCGGCTGTGCCGGGAGTCAGGGTTCTCGTGATGGACGCCGTGCCGCCGTAGTTGCACCGACTGGTCGCGGGGGCGCCCACATGCCACCGGAACAGCGGGATGCCTCCGGCGTTCCACCAGGCGGCGGCCCGGTTGATGGAGTTCGGACGGTCGCACATGTCCATCCCGCGGATCGCCGGGACCTTGCCCGTGTTGTTGTAGATGAAGTTGAACTCGTTCTCGCTGCCGTTCGTCTCCTGCTGTCCCGAGATGATGTGGTTGCCGTACTGGCTGTACAGGTAGCAGAGCAGTCCGCGGGCCTGGGCGGTGGCCTGGGGGTCGACGGGCGAGGCGTTGCAGGTCGGGCCGCCGGTCGGGGTGGGCGTGGGGTTCGGGTTACCGCCCCCCTGCGTCCATCGCTGGTTGGCCTGACCGTTGCAGTTCCACAGGTTCACGGCGGTGCCGTTCGCCGTGCCTTGGTTGTCGACGTCGAGGCACAGCCCGGACTGGACGCCGGTGACGCTGCCGTCGGAATTGAGGCGCCACTTCTGGTTGGCGCCGCCGTTGCAGTCCCAGATCTCCACCTTGGTGCCCGGGCTGGTCTGGCCGTTGTAGGCGTCCACGCAACGGGCGCCGTTGAAGACGCGCAGCTCACCCGCGGAGGTGAACTCGAACGCCTGGTTGGCCTGCCCGTTGCAGTCCCAGATCTGCAGGAGGGCGCCGTTGCTGTTGCTGTTGCCGGTGACGTCCAGGCAGCGGTTCGAGCCGACGCCGACCAGAGGCGCCGGCGCCGCCATGGCCGGAGACGTCAGGACGGCGAGCACTGCGGCGACCAGGGCCGCCACGAGTGAAACGGTGACGGCCAGGCGTGACGCACGCCGCCGTCTGGCGGGATCGACAGGTGGGGGGGTCATGAGACTCCTCGGTGAAGAGCTGGACTCGCGGTGATCACGGCGATGCCTGGATTGTGACGTTACAATTCTCCCCGCAGCAATTGCCCGGCCATCGGCCAAGGGAGTCGCCTTCCAGAACCTTCAGCTCAGCCGCTTGATGAGAAGGAACCGCAAGCCAGGTATGGGTGAAAATTTCACCTGAGACCGAAAGAGAGCCGAAAGGCCGGCACGGGACGACCCACCACCGCTCCGGGCTCGTCTGCGGGGCGGCGGTGGTCGCCGTCTACGGTCAGCGGAGGCGGGGCTGCCTGCGAAGGACGACCATGTCGCTGCGGTAGTCGGCACCGATCGGTTCCCAGGCCGCCGACCGCAGGCCGACGGCCATGAGGACCGACCCGTGCCAAAGGGAGCCTCGCTGCAGAAGACCCGGGCCGTTGCCGGTGCCGCCCGCGTCCACCACCTCGTAGAGCGCATCCGGGTCCAGCCCGGCCAGGCGCAACCATCGGGGGCCGCGCTTGACGTTGCCGTACGGGTTGTAGATCAGTACGACCACCTCGTCGTCCAGGATGTACTGGACCGCGGAGCGTTCCTGGCCGGGTGTGCCGGCCAGCCGGTACTGCCTGCCCTGCTGGATCACCCGGCGAACCGACTTGTACGCATCGATGAGCTCGGCGGCTTCGTCCAGGTCCTGCTGCGACCATGTGGTGAGGTCGCCGCCGATGCCGAGGACCCCCGACATGGCCACGTGGAACCTGTATCGCAGCGGCGTGGCCCGGCCGGTGTTCGGGTTGGGGGAGTCGGTGACCCACGCGGACATCGTGCCGGCCGGATAGACCTGGGAGAACCCGTGATGGACGATCTGCCGGTCCCGGGCGTCGGTGTTGTCGGAGGGCCAGACCTCGTCGGTGTGGCGCATGATCCCGAAGTCGACACGCCCACCACCGCCGGAGCAGGACTCGATCCGCAGATGGGGATGGCGCTCCCTCAGCAGTCCCATCACCCGGTAGACGTTGCGCGTGTGCTCGATCCACAACCGGTCCTGCGCCGGACCCGCCTCCGGCCACCCCGCCTGCGTGAAGGGCCGGTTCATGTCCCACTTGAGGTAGTCGAGACCCAACTCGCCGACCAGGCGGTCGAGCCAGTCCAGGGCCCAGGCCCTGACGTCCGGACGGGCGAAGTTCAAGACCAGCTGGCTGCGCTTCTCGTCGCGGCGCCGGTTGTCCATGCGCAGGATCCACTCCGGATGAGCGCGGTAGAGCTCGCTGTTGGCGTTGACCATCTCGGGCTCGACCCACAGGCCGGCCTTCATGCCGACTCCCCGGATACCGTCGAAGACCCCGCGCAGGCCGTCTGGGAAACGTTCCGGGTGAGGCCACCAGTCGCCGAGCGAGCGGGTGTCGTCGTCGCGGCTGCCGAACCAGCCGTCGTCGACGACGAACAGCTCCACACCGAGCGCGGCGGCGATCTTCGCAAGTGACAGCTGGCCGGCCTCGGAGACGGCGAAGGTGGTGGCCTCCCAGGAGTTGTAGAGGACCGGCCGCAGCTCCTGTGGTACGGGCAGGATGTGCCGGCGCGCGTAATCATGCCAGGCCCGGCTGGCCGCGCCGAACCCGCCTCCGGTGTACAGGCCCAGGACCGGAGGCGTGGTGATCTCATCGCCCGGGTCGAGCCTCCAGCGCACGCCCTCGTGCCCGAATCCCGCGGACACCGCCGCGCCTCCTTCGGGACGGTGGGCGACGGTGAGTCGCCAACTGCCACTCCAGGCGAGCGCCACCCCCCAGACCTGGCCATGCTCCTCGGTCGCTTCACCAGGGTCGATCATGATCCAGGGGCTCGCCTGATGGCTTGTCGTGCCCTGCCGACTGGTGAAGGTGAGTTCCCCGATCGGCAGCGGCGCGCGTTGCAGCTGGAACTCCTCGGCCCAGGCGCCGAAGACGCCGCTGTAACGGTAGCCGGCCGAGTCGGGCACGAACCAGTTGCCGGAGTCGATTCGGGTGATATCGATGGGCGCGTCGCCCGGTTCTCCCTGGTGTCGTACGGTCGTCCAGCGTTCGATGACGTCGCTGTCGTGGAGGACGCGCACGGACAGCACCAGTTCGAACGGAAAATAGCGGTCTTCCAGCGCTATGT
Organism: Sphaerisporangium sp. NPDC004334; assembly: GCF_053602655.1. Taxonomy (NCBI): domain Bacteria; kingdom Bacillati; phylum Actinomycetota; class Actinomycetes; order Streptosporangiales; family Streptosporangiaceae; genus Sphaerisporangium; species Sphaerisporangium sp. NPDC004334. The sequence goes on along the minus strand of NZ_JBSGDZ010000001.1, from coordinate 268,022 downwards.
CCAGCCGCTCTCCCGTGGCCTCGGTGGCGACGGACACCCCGGCCAGCCGCAACTCCAGCGACCGCACCTGCCCGAAGGCCACCTGGGCGGACGGCACACCCCACCGGCAGCCGCCGTCGACCGGCAGCAGCTCCTCGATCTCGACGGGACGGGAGAAGCTGGTGATGTGCCTGCTGGCACCCCCGGGGTTCGCCGGCCCCCCGCTCATGCCCGCCACCCGTCGCGCCGCCTCCAGCGAGAGCGCGGGACCCCAGTACCGCTGGAGCGGTGCCGCCTCTCCCGTCTCAGGGTCGACCTCCACGCTGATCACGTACATGGAGTTGGGCGTGGTCAGCGCCCACCACCCTCCGTCGTCATCGAGTCTGTCCACCGGCACTGCCCACGCACCTCGCCTAATTTGTCTACCACTTCAACTAAAAGCACGGTAGTAGATCGATTGATACGTTGGAAGAGGACAATGTGCGCAGATTTACTTGACACGGTGCACAAAAGCGGCGAACCATTGCCTCGTGCTCTCACACCCCGCAGGACAGCCCGTGCGCATCACCGACGCCACGCGCGCGGTGTTCGTCGAGCTGCTGGTCCACGGCCCTATGTCGCGGGCGGAGGTGGCCCGGCGGCTTGACCTGTCTCCGTCCGCGCTGACGAAGGTGGCCAAGCCGTTGCTGGACGCGGGCTACCTGATGGAGCAGTCGAGCGACGGTCAAAGGGGGGTCGGCCGGCCCTCCCAGCCGCTCCAGGTGGACGCGTCCCGGCTGTCGTTCATCGGGATCAAGCTGACCGCCGACGAGTTGTTCGCCGTGCGCGCCGACATGTCCGCCGTCATCCAGGACCAGTTCTCAACGCCCCTGGCGGGTCACGGTGTCGACACCATCGTGGAGCAGATCGTCGAGGTCGTGCGGCGTCTCACCGGAGCCCACCGGGAGGTCGCGGGGGTCGGCATCAGTTTGGCCGGAACCGCGACGCCGGGCGACCCAGTGGTGGGCACATCCCCTTTCCTCGGCTGGAACCAGGTCCCGCTGGCCCAGCTCGTGGAGGAGGCCGTCGGTATCCCCACCGTCATCGACAACGACGTGCGCGCCCTCACCGCGGCTCAGCAGTGGTTCGGCGAGGGCGTGGGACGCTCCTCGTTCGCCCTGCTCACCGTAGGCGCCGGAATCGGCTGCGGGCTCGTCCTCGGAGGCCGGGTCGTCACCGGCAGGTCCGGCGCGACCGGCATGATCGGTCACCTGGCGATAGACGACCGGGGCCCGCTGTGCGAGCGCGGACACCGTGGCTGCGCCCGCGCCTACGCCACCTCCACGGCGATCCGCCGAACGATGGCCATCACACTCGACCGGCCCGATCTCACCTTGGACGACTGCCTCGAACTCGCCCGGCGGGGACAGCCGGTGGCCCGCCGGGTCCTCGATGACGCCGGCCGGGCCCTGGGACAGGTGATCGCCACGGTGGCCAACATCATCGGCCCGGAACTGGTGATCCTGTCCGGCGAGGCCGTCCATATGTATCCCCTTTGCGCCGATGCCCTGCACGCGGCGCTCACCGAGCACACCCACTGGACGTCCACCCCCGTACCGGTGACCGTCAAGCCCTTCACCTTCGCCGAGTGGGCCCGCGGGGCGGCGGTTTCCGCTCTGCAGCACCTGCTTCTGCACAGCTGACCCCCCGCGAGCGGCCCGTACTCGGCAAGGGGAACAAGGAGGACCCGGTTGAGCATCCCCCATCCCTCCGTGCGCCCGGCCGACCCGACAGGTCGGCCACGGCGCCGCGGCGACCTCGTGCCTGCCGTCGCGTTCGTTCTCCCGGCGGCGATCGGGTTCGCGCTCTTCTACCTATGGCCGGCGATCCGTGGCCTCTATCTGGGCTTCACCTCCTACAACGTCTTCACACCGCCACGGTTCGTCGGGCTGGACAACTACGAACGACTGCTCGGCGACCATCTGTTCTGGAACGCCATGAAGGTCACCGCCGAGTACGTCGTCATCAACATCGGCGTCCAGACCGTGGCGGCCCTGCTGCTCGCGGTGCTCCTGCACCGGCTCACCAGGTCCCTCGTCGTTCGAGGGGTGATCCTGTTGCCGTTCCTGGTCGCCAACGTGATCGTCGCGCTGGTCTGGTTCTGGATGCTCGACTTCCAGATCGGCGTGGTCAACCAGGCGCTCGACTGGCTGGGACTGGAGCGCGTCGCCTTCTTCGGCGAACCGGACCTGGCCATCCCGACCATCGCCCTGGTCAACACCTGGCGGCACCTCGGCTACACGGCGCTGCTCATCTTCGCCGGGCTTCAGATGATCCCGCCCACGGTCTATGAGGCCGGCGCGATCGACGGCGCGTCGGAACGGCAGATGTTCGTCCGCATCACTCTTCCCCTGCTGCGTCCCATCATGGCGCTCGTCCTGGTGCTGACCGTGATCGGATCCTTCCAGATCTTCGACACCGTCGCCGTGACGACGTCCGGCGGGCCGATCAACGCCACGAGGGTCATCTACTACTACATCTTCGACATGGCGTTCAACCGCTTCTCTTTCGGTTACGCCGCCGCCCTGTCCTCGGTGCTGTTCGTGCTGCTGGTCGGGATCGCCTACATCCAGCTCCGGCTTACCCGCGCCGGTGAGACCGACCTTGCTTGAGAGGAGGCGCAATGCTCGACCTCGCAGACACACGCGCCGCAGAGGACTCCCCTTCCCCGAAGACCGGCGCCCGATTCTCACCGCCGAAGATGCGCTGGGGACGGGCCGCCGCCTGGGCGGTCCTGATCCTGGTCATGCTCGTGACCCTGTTCCCGTTCTACTGGATGCTGCGCACATCGTTGTCCAACACCAGAGCGTTGGCGGCCGGGTCGGCGAACCTGCTTCCCGTCGACTTCACTCTCGGGGCGTACAAGCGAGTGCTGGGTCTGTCGGCCCCTGCGGAGGCGATCGCCGAGGGCGGGACGGGCGCGACCCTGAACTTCTGGCTCTATCTGCGCAACTCCGTGGTCGTCGCGACGACCCTCACGATCGGTCAGGTCTTCTTCAGCAGCATGGCCGCCTACGCGTTCGCGCGGATGCGCTGGCCGGGGAGAGACGCGGTGTTCCTGGTCTTCCTCAGTGCGCTCATGGTCCCGCCGATCTTCACCACGTTGCCGAACTTCGTCCTCATGAAGGATCTCGGGCTGCTCAACACCTACCTGGGAATCGTCCTGCCCGGGCTGCTGATGACACCGTTCGCGGTGTTCTTCCTCCGGCAGTTCTTCCTGGGCATCAACCGCGAACTGGATGAGGCGGCACGCCTTGACGGCGCCGGGCACGTACAGATCTTCCTGCGGGTCATACTGCCGGTGGCCAAGATGCCGATCACCACGCTGGCCGTCCTGGTCTACATCGGTGCGTGGAACGACTACTTCTGGCCCCTGCTGGTCGGCAAGGACGAGGGCGTGCGGGTCCTGACGGTGGCGCTCGGCATCTTCCGCTCCCAGACGCCGCAGGGCAGCCCGGACTGGGCGGGCCTGATGGCCGCGACACTCATCGCCGCCCTTCCCGTCATCGCGATCTTCACGATTCTCGGCCGCCGGGTCATCGACTCGCTCGGCTACACCGGCGTCAAGTGACGTCTCCACCCCCCACTATGAAGAGGTCTGTTATGAAGGGACGCATCTCCGTTCTCGCCATCACGGCGCTCCTGCTGGCCGGATGCGGTCAGTCCGGCGGCGACTCCGGCTCCGGTCCCGTTACCGTCAACTACTGGATGTGGGACGCCAACCAGCAGCCGCAGTACCAGGCCTGCGCCGACGCCTTCCACAAAGCCAATCCCAAGTACACCGTCAAGATCAGCCAGTACGGGTGGGACGACTACTGGAGCACGCTCACCGCGAGCTTCGTGTCCGGAACCGCCCCGGACGTCTTCATCAGCCACTTGTCCAACTACCCGCAGTTCGCCGCTCAAGGGCAACTGCTGCCGATCGACGACTTCGTGGCCCGCGACAAGATCGACTTTTCGATCTACCAGAAAGGCCTCGCCGATCTCTGGGTCACCAAGGACGGCAAGCGCTACGGACTGCCCAAGGACTTCGACACCGTCGCCCTGCTCTACAACAAGAACAAGCTCCAGGATGCGGGGGTCGAACCGGGAGAGCTGGAGAACCTCCGGTGGAACCCCCGGGACGGCGGCACCTACGAGAAGCTCATCGCCCATCTGACCGTGGACGCCAACGGCAAGAGGGGCGACGAGCCGGGGTTCGACAAGAAGCACGTCGCGACGTACGGATTGGGCCTGAACGCCTCAGGGGCGGGATTCGGCCAGACCGAGTGGAGCATGTACGCGATGAGCGACGGCTGGAACTACGCCGACCAGAACCCCTGGCCGACGAGGTTCAACTACGCCGACCCCAAGTTCAAGGAGACCATCAAGTGGTTCACCTCCTTGATCGATAAGGGATACGTGCCCTCACTCGCGATCGCCACCTCCGGCGTCGCCCAGATGGACGCCTACGGCGCCGGCAAGTACGCGATGGTGACCGAGGGAAGCTGGAACACCAAGGCGTACTGGGCGCTCAAGGGAGTCGAGTCGGGTATCGCCCCGGTGCCCATCGGCCCCATCGGCAAGCGAGCGAGCCTGTTCAACGGCCTGGCGGACAACATCTCCGCGACGACCAAGGACCCCGGGGCGGCGTGGGCGTGGGTGAAGTTCCTGGCCTCACCCGCCTGCCAGACCGACATCGTCGCCGATCACGGTGTCATCTTCCCCGCCATCAAGGACGCCACAACGCGGGCGGAGAAGGCCTTCGCCAAGCAGGGGATCGACGTCCATCCCTTCACCATGCACGTCGAACAGGGCACCACGCATCTCGCCCCCATCGCCGACCACTGGGCCGACATCTCCGCGATCATGACGGAGACGATGGACTCCATCTTCTCCTTCAAGGCTTCCGTCGACTCCCTCGACCAGGCCAACGAGAAGGTGAACGCGCTGTTGCGCTAGCACCGACAGCGACCTTGCGTGTTCCCGTCCAGGGCGCGCCGACCACCGTGGCCGCGGGCCGGCTTACCGCGAAATGGAATCCGAACCTATGAAACAGCTGAGATTCGCTGACGACAGGTCGGCCCGACGGCAACACGGGGTATCCGGCTGCGTGGTCGCCGCGATCGTCACCGATATCGCCAGCCCCTTCTACGCCGAGGTCAATCGGGTCACCGAGGACCGTCTGGCCGAAGTCCACTGCATGATGCTGATGTGCGGCATCGGTCTCAAGGCCGACCGGGAGACCCAGATGCTGACATGGCTGCAGGAACAGGGGGTTCGCGGCATCCTCATCTCCCCCGTCCGCGACGACCTGACCCGGCTGCAGGAGATCAGCCGACGTGGCACTCCCGTGGTCCTGCTCGACCGTCTGCCGGGTCAGGCGGACCTGTGCGCGGTCAGCGTCGATCACCGAGCGGGAGGCATCCTGGCCGGGGAGCATCTCCTGCGGCTGGGCCATCGGCGGATCGCGTTCCTCGGCCCCTCTCCGGTCACGGTGACGGCGGTGAAGGAGCGCCGCCAGGGTCTGCGCGAAGCCGTGCGGGCCGCGGGACTGGACCCCGAACGCGACCTCGTCGACATCAGGGTGCCCGCTCCCAACCTCGTCGAGGCCGCCGACGCCGCGATGAACACGATCGTGACGATGAAGGATCCGGTGACGGCGATCGCCTGCATGAACGACATGACGGCCCTCGGGGTGTTACGGGGGCTCGACCGCCACGGCGTTCACGTGCCTGAGGAGATATCGGTCATCGGCTACGACGACATCACCTTCGCCTCCCATCTCACTCCGGCCCTCACCACAATCCACCAGCCCACGCATCAACTGGGACGCGCGGCGGCAGAGCTCCTGCTCGACGAGGCCAAGCCGGGGCATCAGCACAGAACGGCTCGCTTTCGGCCACAACTGATGGTCCGCGCATCGACCGCGAAGGCCGGATGACAGGTCGCCTTCAGGCCGTCGTGACCCGGAGGATCGACGCCCCGCACCCGCCGCGCGAGGGGCGGGGTGGTGTGGCGAGAGGACGGCATGCGATCAGACGGCCGCCCTGGCCGTCCGCCGGCACTCGGTCTGGATGCCGACGGCTATTGTGGGACGTGTGGCGAAAGGTGCTGCGTCTTCTGGGCGAGGTATGCGTGCGGTCGCGCAGGAGGCAGGCGTTTCGGTGACCACGGTCGCCAATGTCCTCAACAGACCCGAAATCGTGGCCCCCTCAACTCGTATGCGAGTGGAGGAGGCCATGAAACGGGTCGGTTTCGTTCGCAATGGTTCCGCCCGCCAACTTCGCGGGGTGCCCAGCCGTCTGGTCGGCGTGATCGTCGTGGACATCGCCAACCCGTTCTACGCCGAGATCAACCGCGGGACCGAGGACCGCCTGGCCGAAGACGACTGCATGATGCTGTTGTGCGCCAGCGGCCTGGAGCAGGACAAGGAGAGCCGGACACTGACGTGGCTGCAGGAGCAGGGCGTTCGTGGCATCGTCATCTCCCCCGTGCACGACGACGTGACCCGGCTGGCGGAGATCAGCGAGCGCGGCACTCCCGTCGTCCTGTTCGACCATCCTCCTCGCCAGGCCGACCTGTGCGCCGTCACCGTCGATCACCATACGGGGGGCCTCCTGGCCGGCGAGCATCTCCTGGGGCTGGGCCACCGGCGGATCGCCTTCCTCGGCAGCTCCCCCATCATGGTCAGAGCGGTGAGAGAACGCCGCGAGGGTGTGCGCGAGGCCATGCAGAACGCGGGGCTGGACCCCGAACGGAACCTCATCGACCTCAATGTGCACCCGCCCAACCTCGTGGAGGCCGCCGACGCGGCGATGAACATGCTCCTGGCGATGCGGGACCCGGCGACCGCGATCGTCTGCATGAACGACATGGCGGCCCTGGGTGTCCTGCAGGGGCTGGATCGCCAGGGCGTTCGCGTACCCGACGAGATATCGGTCGTCGGGTACGACGACATCGCCTTCGCCTCGCGTCTCACCCCGGCTCTCACCACGATTCGCCAGCCCAGCTACCTCCTCGGATGCACCGCGGCGGAGCTACTGCTCGAGGAGGCCGAGCCGGGGCATCTTCACAGGACGGTCTGCTTCCAGCCGCACCTGATCGTCCGCGCGTCGACCGCGCAGGCCAGGTGAAGCGGGGGCGTGCCGCGCCACCCTCCCGGCGTCCATCGGCAGGGACGGCATCTGTCCGCTCGCCCACGACACCACACGGTGACCTTCCTGCTCGGACCTCCTCGCCCGCCCTCGCGGCTCAGACGCGGAGGCAGAGGAACAGGAAGGCGGTGCCTGGTCTGTCGGCGAACCGCGGGGCGGGCAGGCCGACGGCGGCGAGGGCGCGACCGGTGAGGCGCGTCTCACCAGACGCCCAGTCGGGGTGACGGTCGGCCGGTCCGGACACCTGGCCGGGGATGGCCTCGACGACGTACTCCGCGCCGGGGTCGAGGCCAGGCAGCCGCATCGGTGCCGTCCGTTCTCCGACGCTGGTCTCCAACTGCACGTAGGCGTACACGGCCCGGCTCCGGTCGAGGGCGACGACGCCGTGGACCCACGCGGCGGGGTCGGGGTGGTCGGCCCTCACCGCCTCACCGGTGTGCAACAGCGGGCGCAGTTCCTTGTACAGGGCGATCCACTCGGCCAGCGCCGCCCGCTCGGCAGGGGGCCATGCGGTGATGTCGGCTTCGATACCGGCATGTCCGAACAAAGCGGTGGCTGCTCGGAAACCGAGCGTGGCGACGCGCCCCGTGAGGTGGGACGCGGAGGAGCCGACGTGCGAGCCGATCAACTCGTACGGCAGCAGCAGGCTGGTCCAGCGCTGGATGTGCTGCCGTTCGACGGGGTCGAGATTGTCCGAACCCCAGACGCGATCGGTGCGTTCCAGGATGCCGAGGTCGGCTCGGCCGCCGCCGGAGGAGCACGACTCGATCTCCAGGATGGGGAACCGGACGCGCAGATCGTCCAGCAGCCGGTAGACGGCCTCGGTCTGCGCATGACTGCCGGGCACGCCTTCGTGCACGGGCTCGGCCAGGTCACGGTTGTGATCCCACTTGATGTAGTCGATTCCGTACTCGACCACCAGGCCGCTGATCCGTTCCAGCAGGTAGGCGTACACTTCGGGGCGCGCCAGGTCGAGAGTGTGCTGGCCGCGCCGGGGCAGCGGCCGACGCTGCGAGTCGGCCAGCAGCCAGTCCGGGTGGGCACGGACCAGGTCGGAGTCGGGGTTGGCCATCTCGGGCTCGAGCCACAGCCCGAACTGCATGCCGTGCTCGCGCACCCGCTGGACCAGTTTGTGCAGGCCGTTCGGCCAGACGGTCTCGTCCACATACCAGTCACCGAGCCCCGCGTCGTCGCTCCTGCGGTGGCGGAACCAGCCGTCGTCGACGACGAACCGTTCGGCACCCACCTCCGCCGCGGTGTCGGCGAGCGCGAGCAGGCGGTCCTCGCGGTGGTCGAAGTAGACCGCCTCCCAGGTGTTCATCGTCACCGGACGCGCCGACCTCGGATGAGTCGCCCGGGCGCGCACCATGGCGTGGAACCGGCGGCTCAGGCCGTCTAGACCGGCGTCGGAGGTGACGAAGTACACCCACGGCGTGCTGTACGACTCCCCCTGGCCGAGTCGTACCTCACCGGGTTCGAGCAGCTCGCCGGCGACCAGCACGCCATCCCCCTCTGGGAGCCGCTCGACGTACTGGACATGGTTGCCGCTCCAGGCGACGTGCACCGCCCACACTTCGCCGGTCCGGAACCCGAACCCCGGAGTGCCGACGACGAGCGGGCCGGCGTCGAACCACGTCCGACCGCGGCGGTTCTCTCGTGACCAGGCGCCTTGCCGCAGCGGCGCCCGCTGCGGGGACCGCTCCCTGGCCCAGCGGCCGGCGAAGTCCAGCACCTCCCCGGCCTGTGCGGGCAGCGGCATCAGGCAGGCCAGGCGGTCCAGCGCGTACGGCGAGGTGGCGGTGTTGACGAGCGTGTGCCGCATCCGTAGCACACCCTGGGGCGTCAACTCGATCTCGGTGGCCAGGTCCAGCCCACCATCGGGGTCGGTGGCAAGGGCCTCGACACGGTTTCCGTTCACGGTGGCGGCCTCGGCCAGGGTGAACCGGGGAGGCCGCCAACCGCCGTCGTGTTTCCCGGACAGGATCGGTCGGCCGAACCAGCCGTCGCCTTGGCTCGGCACCACATCCTGACCGGGCACCGGCGGAAGCCAGGTGAGCGGTCCCGGGCAGGCACCCCAGTACAACACGCGCGCCAGGTGCGGGCCGCCGAGGTCGAGGACGACGCCGACGTCGCCCGCGAACAAAACGATCATTAAAGCTCCAGGCCAGTGGTAGTGCCGGCGCTCACGGCCCCGTCGTCGTCAGCACGTTGGCGCTGCACAGCACGCCGGGAGCGGCGAGGGAGGAGGGGTCGTCGAGCACAGCGGAGGTTCGTACGTGGAATGTGTGTGATCGTCCGGCCGGCAGTGAGACCAGCATGTCGTCCACCACCGCGTCGGAGGCGACCTTGTCGGCCAGCAGTGCGATATCGCGCGTGAAGGACACGGCCCGCACCTCGACCCGATAGCCGCCGGGCGTCCTTTCGACGGTCGTGGTGAGCGATGCGGGCTCGTACGCCACGTCTCGATCCTCCGCGAACAGGTGACAGACACCGACGGCGCCGACGGCCATCACCAGCACCTCTCGCTTGGCGTCGGCCGGTTCGAGCAGGTCTTCGGGCAGTTCGACCGACGCCACCGACCGCGGTGGCACGGCGAGGGCCAGATCGGCGGTGGCCAGCACGTTCCCGGCGAACGTTTGCCGGCTCGCGACCACCGTCCCCGTCCAGGTCTCGTCCTGGTCGTTGACGGCGATCAGAACGGTCCGGCCGTCCCTTGGCTGGACGGTGAGCAGCCGGGGTGCGAAGGCGTGCGCAAGGGCGTAGTAGAGGGGCTTGGGCCGTTCGTCGCCGTCCACGGCCGCCCAGGATGTGACCGGCCAGCAGTCGTTGAGCTGCCACACCAGTGCCCCGGCCGTGCGCGGCCACCAGGAGCGGAAGTGCTCGATGCCGAACGCGACGGCCCGAGCCTGGTTGAGCTGTGCCGCCCAGTGCCAGTCCTCGAAGGAGGTTGGGACGGACAGGTGCGGCTCCATCCCCCGGTCGAGCTTGAGATTCCCGTTCTCGGCCTTTTGATGGAGCAGGAATCCCGGGGCGGTCGGCGTCATCGGCTCGTCGTGGATCCACCGGGTCAGGGTGCGCCAGGTGGGCGGCCCCTGGAAGCCGAATTCGGCGCAGAAGCGCGGGATGCGGTCGCGGTAGTGCGTGTAGTCGACCGCGTTCCAGACGGCCCATTCGTGCCTGGTGCCGTGGTCGTCGCCATTCGGCGGCAGGCCGTCGGGGCTGTAAGGGCTGCCGGGCGAGTAGGGCCTGGTGGGATCGAGTTCGGCCACGATTCCCGGCAGCAGATCGGTGTAGTAACCGAGCCCCCATGTGCGCCCCTGCAGCGTGTCGCGCCAGCCGGGCCACTCCGCGAAGGCTTCCTGATTCTCGTTGTTGCCGTTCCACAGCGCCAGCGAGGGATGGGAGACCAGGCGGGTGACGTTTTCGCGCGCCTCGGCCTCGACCTCGCTCCGCAGCGGCTCCTCCTCGGCGTAGAAGGCGCAGGCGAAGGGGAAGTCCTGCCACACGAGCACGCCTCGCTCGTCGCAGACGTCGTAGAAGTCGTCGCTCTCGTAGATGCCGCCGCCCCAGACGCGCAGCATGTTCATGTTCGCGGCCACGGCCTGATCGACCCTGCGGGTGATCCGCTCACGGTCGACGCGGGTGAGGAAGTGGTCGTCGGGAATCCAGTTGGCGCCCTTGGCGAAGACGGGCCTGCCGTTGACGACGAAGGTGAACCCGCTGCCGATGTGGTCGGGCTCGGTCTCAAGAGCGATCGTGCGGAAGCCGACGCGGCGCCGCACGACGTCCACCGGCCGGTCTTCATGGAGGAGCGTGACCGTCAGGTCGTACAACGGCTGGTCACCGTAGCCGACCGGCCACCACAACCGCACCTGTGGTGCCAGGACGGTGACCGTGGCCGCGCCACCGGACACGGGAACCTGCTCGCAGTGGTCTCCCACGTTGACCGCGATGCCGTAGTCGCCGTCGCGGGCATGGTCGAGTTCCACATGTACCTCGACGCGGCCGGTGCCATCCGGGTCCACGGTCACCAGGGGGCGTACGTGGGAGAGCCGGGCAGTGCTCCAGCGCTCCAGCCGTACCGGCTTCCAGATGCCGGCGGTCTGCAGGTCGGGACCCCAGTCCCAGCCGAATGAGCAGGCCATCTTCCGGATGGCGTTGTAGGGGTGCGGGTATGCGCGCTTGCGCGGACCCAGGGTCTCTTCCATCTGCTCGGCATGGTTCAGGGCGGAGGAGATCGTCACCACGAGTTCGTTCGCCCCGTCCCGCAGGATCTCGCCCACGTCGAAGCGATGTCCGCGGTGCATGTTGGCGGTGTGGCCGAGAAGCGTGCCGTTGAGGCCGACCGTCGCGACCGTGTCGATGCCGTCGAATACCAGGTCCACCCGCTCCCCAGGCCGCACGGCCCGCGCCTGGAAGGTCGTCGTGTACGTCCAGTCGGCGCGGTGCATCCATGCCAGTTCGGCTTCGTTGCGGTCCAGGTACGGGTCTGGGATGAGGCCCGCCGCCATGAGGTCGAGGTGCGAGCCGCCTGGCACCCGCGCCGGGATGTCGCGACCGGCGACGGCATCCGGGATGGCCACTCCGGCCGCCCGCAGGTGCCACTCTTCCTGCAACGTCTCGCGGATCATTCGCCCTCTTCTCCCCGGCGCCCAGCACAACGATCTCAGACCTCTTTCTTAGGTAAGTTACTGAAGTTAGTCAAGAGTCTCCTGGGAGAGGAGTGCCGCCGGACACGGCGACGCCCGCGAGAAGCGGGGCCGGGAAGCCGCGCGGCGGGTTCGGCGTCGAGCCTCTCCGGCAGGCGAGTAGCCCGGCTCAGGGGCACCGGTTCCGTCCGCTGGATCACTTGGCGGACGACGGAGTCGGCTCGCCCGCCACGGTGGGCGGGCGAGCTCGGTGCGACCCGCAAGGAGCCGCGCATCGGGCCTACCGGCCGCTCTGAAAGTTCCACGACCATTGACTTACTTAAGTCGCTGAATTAACAATGCTCAACATCGTTTGAGAGGACCATCTGCTATGTCCATGAAGACCTCATACGCGTTCACCCGAGTAGCCGCTGGACTCGCCACCGTCATAGTCGTCGCCGGTTGCTCCTCCTCCGGAGGTGCACCGGGACAGGCGGCCGGAGCGTCGTCCGGAGCCGGGGGCCCGGCGGGATCCTCCAAGCCTCTGGTCGTGTACACCGGCGGATCAGGTGACATCCAGCCCATCTTCAACCCCTACCTGCCTGGGGCCCTCGGCGGCGGGGGCACGTTCTTCGAGCCGTTGTTCTTCTACAACATCGTCCGCAGCGAGGCGCCCCAGCCACGGCTCGGCGAGAGCTTCTCCTGGAACGACGACGGCACGAAGCTGTCGATCACGCTGCGCAGCGGCGTCAAGTGGTCCGACGGCCAACCGTTCAGCGCCAAGGACGTCGTGTTCACCCTGAACATGATCATGAAGTACAAGGCCCTGAACGGCACGGGCTACCGAGGCAAGGCGACCGCCACCGACGACACCCACGTGGTGATCAAGTTCGACGACCCGTCCTTCCTTGACGGCCCGCAGATACTCGGCCGGATCTGGATCGTGCCCGAGCACAAGTGGAAGGACATCCCCGACCCCACCAAGGAGCAGCTACGAGAGCCCGTCGGCACCGGCCCCTATCTGGTCGACGATCTCAAGCCCCAGGCGTTGACGGTGAAGGCGAATGCCGGCTACTGGGGCGGCGAACCCGCCGTGAAGAAGATCCGTTTCCCCTCGCTGTCGGGCAACCAGTCCGGCGCCACCGCCCTCAAGGCGGGCCAGATCGACTGGCAGACCGGACCGGTGCCGGACATCGCGAACGTGGAGCAGAGCTACCCCGGGTACAAGCTGATCATCACCCCGCTGAACCAGATGGTGATGGACACCTGCGCCAACGCCGACCTGGGATGCAAGGGCCCGCAGACCGACCCCGCCGTCCGCCAGGCGATGTACTACGCCGTCAACCGGACCCAGTTGAACGCGCTGGCCTTCGAGAACACCAGCGCCGAGATCTCACCGAGCATGGCGCTGCTGCAGCGGGACCAGGCGGCCATCTCCGGCCGGCTGCAGAACAAGGTCGCGCCGATGCAGCCGGATGTGGCGAGGGCGCAACAGATCCTCGAGAGTGCGGGCTACGCGAAGGGCGCCGACGGGATCTACGCCAAGGACGGCAAGCCCGTCAAGCTGACGCTCAAGACGGTCGCCGGATGGACGGACTACATCACCGCGGCCGACACGCTGAGTCAGCAGCTGGCGAAGGCCGGCATCAAGGTCACCGCGCAACAGCTGTCGTACAACGAATGGACCGCCGCGCGAGGGCGCGGCGACTTCCAGCTGATGCTCGACTCACTGGGCCAGGGCCCGGCCGCCGACCCGTTCTACGTCTACAGCTACTCCTACAGCACCGACAGCACCGACAAGGTCGGCGAGACGTCCGGCTCGAACTACAGCCGCTTCTCCGATCCTGACGTGGACAAGGCCATCGCCGAGCTCAAGAAGATCAACATCTCGGACACCGCGGCCCGGCAGCCGTACTTCGACACGATCCAGACCCGCATCGAGCAGTCGATGCCCTATGTCCCCCTGCTCACCCAGGGCACGATCAACATCTACAACGCCAGGAAGTTCACCGGCTGGCCGGCCAAGGAGGACCTGTACGCGTTCCCGGCGGCCTGGCAGGCCCCGGACGCCTCGGAGATCTATCTCCGGCTCAAGCCCGCGGGCAAGTGAGCCGATGCGGTACTACCTCCGCAAGTTCGGTTTCTACCTGGCCGCCTTGTGGGCGGCGGTCACACTGAACTTCTTCATCCCCCGGATGATGCCGGGCGACCCGGTGAGCATCCTGATGGCGAAGCTGCAGCAGCGGGGCGGCTCGGTGAGCCCCGAGGCCCGCAGGGCCTACGAACTGTTGCTCGGCACCGACACCGGTGAGCCGTTGCTCAAGCAGTATCTGTCCTATCTCGGCAACATGCTGCACGGCGACTTCGGAATCTCGGTCAGCGCCTACCCGGTGCCCGTCTCGCAGGTCATCGCGACCTCCCTGCCCTGGACGGTCGTGCTGGTGGGCATCGCGACGGTGCTGTCGGTCCTGGTCGGCGTCGGGCTGGGAATGGTGGTGGGGTGGCGGCGGGGCACCTGGCTCGACTCGCTGGTGCCCGCGACCACGGTGCTGGCGGCGGTGCCGTACTTCTGGCTGGCGCTCGTCCTGGTCGCCGTTCTCGGGTCCGCGCTGGGCTGGTTCCCGCTCATCGGCGGCTACGACGTCGACTTCACCCCCGGGTGGAATCTGGACTTCCTCGCTTCGGCCGTCTACCACGGCGTCCTGCCCGCACTGACGATCGTGATCTCTTCGGTGGGCGGCTGGCTGCTGGGAATGCGCAACATGATGGTGTCCACGTTGTCGGAGGACTATGTGCTCACCGCCACCGCGAAGGGGCTGCCGAACAGGCGCGTGATGATCTGGTACGCCGCCCGCAACGCGGCGCTGCCGTCGATCGCCGGGTTCGCCATCTCCCTCGGGTTCGTGGTGGCCGGTTCCATCGTCACCGAACAGGTGTTCTCCTACCCCGGCATCGGCTCGAAGCTGCTGGAGGCCGTGCAGAACAACGACTTCGCGCTGATGCAGGGCATCTTCCTGGTCACCACCGTGGCGGTGCTCGGAGCCAACCTCGTGGTCGACCTGCTCTACAGCGTCATCGACCCCCGAACCCGCGCGGGAGCGAACGCATGACCGATCTCGGTCCCGATTCCCCGGCGCCCCGGCGCGCCGTGCTGCCCCGGTTGTCGCCCAAACTGGTCACCGGGCTCGCCCTGATCACCGCGATCACCCTTTTCGGAGTCGCCGGCCCGCTCTTCGTCGGAGAGCCGGACGCGATCAACGACATCGGATTGACGTCGCCCGGCGGAGGTCACGTCCTCGGCACCACGCAGATGGGCCAGGACGTGCTGGCCCAGATCGCATACGCGACCAGGGGATCGCTCTACATCGGCGTGCTCGTCGGCGTGATGGCCACGGTCCTGTCCGCGCTGTTCGGCATCGTGGGCGGCTATGTCGGCGGCGTGGTGGACGAGGCGTTCTCGCTGTTCTCCAACGTGATGCTGGTGATCCCCGGCCTCCCGTTGGTCATCGTCATCTCCGCGTTCGTACCGCCCGAGCAGCGGGGGGCGTGGACCATCGCGGTGGTGCTCGCGATCACCGGCTGGGCCGGGTCGGCCCGGGTGCTTCGTGCGCAGACGCTGACGCTGCGCAACCGGGAGTACGTCCTGGCCGCCCGCGTGGCGGGAGAGCCGATGTGGCGGATCATCAGCGTCGAGATCCTGCCCAATCTCCTGCCGCTGCTGGCCTCCCAGTTCGTGTTCTCGATGATCGCGGCGATCCTTTCGGAGGCGGGCCTGTCGTTCCTCGGGCTCGGCGCCTCCAATTCCTCCACCCTCGGCACGATGCTCTACTACGCCCAGAACGGCTTCGCGCTGCAACGCGGCGCGTGGTGGTGGTTCGTGCCGCCGGGCCTGATCATCGCACTGTTCGGGTGCGGCCTCGCACTGATCAACTTCAGCATCGACGAGATCATCGATCCCAAGCTCCGCGCCGTACCGCGCCGGATCCGGCACCGGCGGCGCGACCCGGCTCCGGTGGAACGATCATCACAGGACACCGTGGTGAGCGTGCGGAACCTTTCGGTGACCTACGGGAACACGGTGCGGGCGGTCAAGGACGTGTCGCTGGACGTACGGCGGGGGGAAATCTTGGGCCTGGCGGGTGAGTCGGGCAGCGGGAAGACGACGCTCGCATACGCGATCAACCGCCTGCACCGGCCGCCGGCGGAGGTCACCGCCGGGTCGGTCACCTTTCACGACCGAGACGGCGGGGACGTGGACGTGCTCGCCCTGCCGCCCGGCGAGCTGCGGGCCTTCCGGTGGTCGCAGCTGTCGGTGGTGTTCCAGGGAGCGATGAACTCGCTGAACCCCGTCATGACGATCGGTGCGCAACTGGAGGACGTACTCACCACCCACCGCCCCCAACTGTCGCGGAGCGATCGCCGGGCGCGCTGTGCCAGGGCGCTGGAGCTGGTGAGTGTGGACCCGGCACGGCTGCGCTCCTACCCCCACGAGCTGTCCGGAGGCATGCGACAGCGCGTCATGATCGCGATGGCCATGCTGCTCGACCCGCAGGTCATGATCATGGACGAGCCGACCAGCGCCCTGGACGTGGTGGTGCAGCGAGGCATCCTCCGCGAGATCCTGCGCCTGCGCGACGAACTGGGGTTCGCGATCGTGCTCATCACCCACGACCTGCCCCTCCTGCTGGAGGTGAGCGACCGCATCGCCGTGATGCTCGACGGGGAGATCGTCGAGTGCGCGGCGACCGAGGAAATACTCGCCGGACCCCGCCATCCCTACACCCGGCGCCTGCTCGAATCGTTTCCCAGCCTCACGGGTGAGCGCGGCGCGTTCGTCCGCTCCGGTGAGGCCACCGGAGGTGCACGGTGACCACGCTCGACGTGAAGGATCTCGTCAAGGATTTCCGCATCCGAGGTGGCCTGCGCGGGCGGCGGCTGCGGGCCGTGGACCACGTCTCGTTCACGCTCACCCCCGGCCGTACGGTCGCCCTGGTGGGAGAATCGGGTTCGGGCAAGTCCACGATCGCCAGGATCATCGCCCGGCTGGAACGGCCCACCGCCGGAAAGGTCGTCATCAAGGACGATGACGGCGGCCGGGTCCCTGACCGGGACTATCGCGACCACGTCCAGATGGTCTTCCAGGACCCGTTCTCCTCGCTGAACCCCTTCCACACCATCGAGCACCATCTGATCCGCCCGCTGCTGCTGCACGGGCAGGCCCGTACCGGTGCCGATGCCCGCAAGAAGGCCGCCGACCTGCTGGAACGGGTCAACCTGCCCGCACGCGACATCGCCCACCGCCGCCCACACGAGCTGTCCGGCGGCCAGCGGCAGCGAGTCGCCATCGCTCGCGCGCTCGCGCCGGGGGCGAAGGTGATCGTGGCCGACGAGCCGGTGTCCATGCTGGACGTCTCCATCCGGCTGGGCGTGCTGAACCTGCTGGCGCGCCTGCAACGCGAGGAGAACCTGGCCGTCCTCTACATCACCCACGATCTGGCCACCGCACGGCACTTCTCCGACGACCTCCTCGTGCTCTACCGGGGCCGGGTCGTGGAGCGCGGCCCGGCGGACGAGGTCATCCTCCACCCGCGGCACCCCTACACCCGGCTCCTGGCCGCCGCCTCGCCCGACCCAAAGGCGCGTGGCCGTTCTTTCGACATCGATGCGGCGGCTGTCGTGGCCGCCGGCGAGGCCCCCGCCTACGACCATCGGATCCAGTCGTGAGGCGGTAGATCTCCGGATCCACAAGGTAGGAGGAGATCCATGAAACATCGCGTCGCGTTAGCGGCGGCGGCGGCCGTCGGCCTTGCGGCCATGGGCGCCGCGCTCATGAGCCCGCCGGCGTCCGCCGCCGGCAGTGGCTGCTCTGTGAAGTACAAGGTCGTCGGCGAGTGGCAGGGCGGCTTCCAGGGGGACGTCTCGATCACCAATCTGGGCGATCGGCTGACCGGGTGGACGCTGGAGTTCGACTTCCCCGACTCCGCACAGCGCGTG
This sequence comes from Sphaerisporangium sp. NPDC004334, assembly GCF_053602655.1. Taxonomy (NCBI): domain Bacteria; kingdom Bacillati; phylum Actinomycetota; class Actinomycetes; order Streptosporangiales; family Streptosporangiaceae; genus Sphaerisporangium; species Sphaerisporangium sp. NPDC004334. The sequence goes on along the minus strand of NZ_JBSGDZ010000001.1, from coordinate 250,246 downwards.
AACAACGGCTGGAGCGCCGACTGGTCGCAGTCCGGCGCGCACGTCACCGCCAAGAGCCTCGGCTGGAACTCTGACGTGGCCGGCGGCGCCTCGGTGTCGGTCGGCTTCATCGGCAAGTGGAGCGGCGGCAACCCCGTTCCCACCGTCTTCAAGGTCAACGGCATCGCTTGCGATGGCCAGTCCCCGAGCCCCAGCCCGAGTCAGTCGCCCAGTCCGAGCCCCAGCCCGTCGCCCAGCACCAGCCCTGATCCCGTCGGCCCGGCACCGCAGTTGCACGTCTCCGGTAACAAGATCATCACCGCTGGCGGCAAGCCGTACCGGCTGCTGGGCGTCGACCGCTCCAGTGGAGAGTACGCCTGCGTCCAGGGCAAGGGGACCTGGGACTCCGGCCCGGTAGACCAGGCTTCGGTCGATGCGATGAAGAGCTGGAACATCCACGCCGTCCGCGTCCCGCTCAACGAGGAGTGCTGGCTCGGCACCAACGGCTCCCCCAGCGGCGCCGCCTACCAGCAGGACGTCAAGGACTATGTGAACCTGCTGGTCGCCAACGGCATCACGCCGATCGTCGACCTGCACTGGAACTGGGGGCAGTTCACCGGCGTCTCCTGGGCGTGCACGGACACCACGGCGACCTGCCAGAAGCCGATGCCCGACGCCAGGTACGCCCCACAGTTCTGGACCGGCGTCGCCAATGCCTTCAAGGGCAACGACGCGGTGGTCTTCGACCTGTTCAACGAGCCGTGGCCGGAGTACGGCACTGGTGACACCACCTCGGGCTGGAAGTGCCTGCGCGACGGCGGGAACTGCCCGGGCTTCACCTACGAGGTCGCGGGGATGCAGAGCCTGGTCGACGCCGTCCGGGCGACGGGAGCGACCAACATCGTCATGGTCGGCGGCCTCGCCTGGAGCAACGACCTGAGCCAGTGGCTGCAGTACAAGCCGAACGATCCGACCGGCAATCTGGTCGCCTCGTGGCACTCCTACAGCTTCAACTACTGCTCTAACGAAGCCTGCTGGGACGCTCAGATCGCCCCGCTCGCCGCGAAGGTCCCCGTGGTGACCGGTGAGTTCGGCGCGGACGACTGCGGCTACGACTACATGGACCGGCTCACCAAGTGGGCCGACAAGAACGGCGTGTCATACCTGGCCTGGACCTGGAGTCCCTGGGGCTGCAGCCAGGGCGGGGTGCTCGTCAAGGACTGGAACGGCACACCCGAGCCCGGCATCGGCGCGGGCTACAAGGCGCACCTGCTCACCCAGAACCCGTACGCGTGACCACCTGTCCCTACCGCGGGTGATCGTGCCGGGCCCGGCCATCGGACCGTGATGGCCGGGCCCGGCTGGCGAACGACGTCGCAGAGCCTGCGCACAGCCGCTCGAACGCCCTGGCCTCGCCCGTTCTCATCACGAACCGCGTGATCTCCACCGACCCCGTCACGATCTCTCGTCACCGAAGCACAACGACTCGCCAAGGAGCGTCACATGGTCAACCCTCGCATGCGCGCCTTCAGGAGCCGTCTCGGCGGCCTGGCCTACGGAGGCGACTACAACCCGGAGCAGTGGGACCGCGCCACCTGGCGAGAGGACGTCCGGCTCATGCGTGAAGCCGGGGTGAACCTGGTCTCACTGGGGATCTTCGCCTGGGTCTCGATCGAACCGGAGCCCGGGAAGTACCAGTTCGAATGGCTCGACGAAGTCATGGACCTCCTGCACGAGGGCGGCGTCAGCGTCAACCTGGCCACCCCCACCGCGGCGCCGCCCGCCTGGCTCACCCGGCTGCACCCGGAGGTGATTCCCATCATGGAGGACGGCCGGCCTCTCGGCTTGGGCAGCCGCCAGCATTTCGACCACTCCTCCCCCATCTACCGTCAGTACGCGGCGAACATCGTCACCCGGCTCGCCGAGCGCTACTCCTTCCATCCGGCGCTGGCGATGTGGCACGTCAACAACGAGTACGGCCCCACCTCCTACAGTGAGGCCGTCGCCGAGGGCTTCCGCCGCTGGCTCGAGCACAAGTACCACGATCTCGACACCCTGAACGACGCCTGGACCACCCGCTTCTGGGGCCAGGTCTACACCGACTGGGAGCAGATCGAGGTGTCCAACGTCATGGGCGTCTGGATGAACCCCGCTCGCCGCCTCGACTTCCGGCGTTTCACCTCCGACGCCCTGCTCGAGTGCTACATCGCCGAGCGCGACATTCTCCGCTCCTTCCGCGACGACCTCCCCATCATGACCAACCTGATGCCGTGCTATCCGCACGCCGACTACTGGAAGTGGGCACCTGAGCAAGACGTCGCCACCCTCGACATCTACCCCGACCCCGGCGACCCCGATGCGCACATATCGTCCGCCTTCCACTTCGACATGTTCCGCTCGCTCAAAGACGGCCAGCCGTGGATGGTCATGGAACAGGCCTCGAGCGCCATCAACTCCCGGCACCTCAACCTGGTCAAGGAGCCTGGCCGGATGCGGCTCGGCTCGCTGCAGGCACTGGCACGCGGTTCCGACTCGGTGATGTTCTTCCAATGGCGGGCCGCCCGGGGCGGGCAGGAGCGGTTCCACTCCGCGATGGTTCCCCACTCCGGGCCGGACTCGCGGACCTTCCGAGAAGTCGCCGACCTCGGCCGCGAGCTGAAACTCCTCTCCCCGGTGGCGGGCATGACCACGCGACGCGCGGACGTCGCGATTCTCTTCGACTGGGACGGCCGGTGGGGGCTGGAGGACACCGGGCGACTGCCCCGTAACGACTTCGACTACAGCGACGTCGTCCTGCGTCACCACCGGCCGCTATGGGAGCACCACCACACGCTCGACGTCGTCTCTTCCAAGAGCGACCTGACGTCGTACAAGGTCCTGATCGTCCCCAACGCGTACCTGATCGACGACGAGGGCGTCGCGGCCGTCACCGAGTTCGCCCATACCGGCGGTACGGTCGTCATGTCCTTCTTCTCCGGCGTCGTAGACGAGTGCGACCGTGTCCGCCCCAACGGGTATCCGGGGGCCTTCCGCCATCTGATCGGGGCGAAGATCGACGAATACTGGCCGGCGCGTGCCGGCGAGCGGTTCGCGGTCCGGTTCGCCGACGGACGGACCGCCACCGCGAGCTGGTGGCGTGAGGACATCCGTCTCGAAACCGGCACCGCGCTGGCGACATACGCCGACGGGCTGCTGGCAGGGCGCGCCGCAGTCGTCACGAACTCCCACGGCTCCGGACGGGTCGTCTACCTCGCGACCCTCCTGGAGGACGCCGCCTTCGACGCCGTCGTCCTGGACGCCGTTCGAAGCGCCGGAGTGACCGATCCCTTCCCTGGCGTCCCCGCACACGTCGAGTGCACGGTACGGGAGGACGAGCGGAACGAGCACCTCTTCCTGCTCAACCACAGCCCTGACGCGCCTGTCACCGTTTCCCTGGACCGCCCGGGAACCGACCTTCTCACCGGCGCCCCGGCCGTCGGGGAGATCACCTTGGTACCCCTCGGCGCAGCGGTGATCCAAAGGACACGGTGAACCACCTTTTGTCCCCTCACGCCCCGAAGGAGCCGGCATGGGAGGGCCGGTGAGCGACGCCGCCGATGTCAGGCCCCTGCATCAAGCTGCAGGGAGGCCAGCTCGCTTTGCAGGACGAGCACGGCACCGCCGATCGCGGCCGCGTCCGATCCGCTGACCGAGGTGACCACCCGCACCGGATGCGCCCGCCGGGCGAAGGTGCGCCGTTGTACCTCTTCTTCGATCACTGACTGGTAAATGGGTCCGGCCGTGGCGAAACTGGGGCCGGCGAGCACGATCAGATCAAGGTCGAACAGGCTCGTCATGGTGACGGCGGCGGTGCCAAGGTGGCGGGCGGAGCGCTCGATGAGGGCCCGTGCCGTCGGGTCTCCGGCGATGGCGGCGGTCGCGATTCGCGCGAAGCCGGTCAGGATGTCGGTGGCGGCCGGGCTGAGCCCCAATCGCCGGCCGAGGCTCGGCTCTTCCATCGCCTGGCTGATCACGGCGGCGGGCTCCGCGTAGTTCGCGAGGCAGCCGTAGTTGCCGCATGCGCAGGGGGCTCCGTTGATGTCGATGGTGATGTGGCCGACCTCGACGCCGTTGGAGGAGATGCCGCGGTACACCTCGCCGTCGACGACCACACCCCCGCCGAGTCCGCTGGCCATGTAGAGGCACCCGAAGGTGTCCTGCTCCACCGCGCCCAGCCAGTGCTCTCCGATCGCCGCGGCCGCCGCGTCGTTGTCGAGCAGCACTGGCTGTCCCAGGATCTCCGACAGGCGCGGCGCGACCGGGTATCCGAACCATTCCGCGGTCGGCTGGTGAGTGAGCAGCACTCCTGCTTCCCGCTCTTGAGGTCCGTAGGTCGCCAGCCCCACTCCGAGCACCTTGCCTCGGTCGACTCCGGCGGTGTCGAGCAGGGCGTCCACTCGCGACGCCATCAGAGAGAGGGCTTGCTCGGGAGGCAGCAACGCCGTACCGGGAAAGGAGGTCCTCGCCACCTGCCGACCCATCAGATCGACGATGACGATGACGCAGATGTTGCGTTCGAACAAGATGCCCACGGCGTACCGCGCATGCGGATTGAGCTGCAACAGCGTCGGAGGCTTACCGCCGGTCGACGCGCCGCGCCCCACCTCGAGGACCAGCCCCAAATCCATGAGCTCACGGACGACCTGGGTGATGGTCGCCGCTGTGACTCCGGTACTGGCGGCGAGCTCGACCCGGCTGATGGTGCGCGCCCTCCGGATGCTGTTGAGCACGATGCCGCGGGTTTTCGGCCTCCCGGCCCCGATGGGGCTGGTCGCCATTAGGCCTCCTGAAGCCACCGGCCGACCACAGCTTTCGAGGTTGGCGGGGACGTGTCTCATGTGATTCGGCGATAACGGTTCATTGATCGATCAATAAACTATCCTCCCATCGTTCTGCGTGGTTTGTTGTGTCCGGCCGCGCCGCCGACGGTGGTGACCGCCCTGCATCGATGTCCGGTGGCCGGCGCCTGCTCGGGGTCGAACGTGCGGGTGGCGATGAGGGCCTGCCCGGCGCGCTCTTCACGGCGGGCCACATAATGCATCGTCATCGTCGGGCCGGCATACGATCGGGCTTTTCCACGTGCGCCACCCGCGCGTCGGGATCGACCTCCTACGCGACCTCGTAGGTGGTGCCCTGGGCCCGAATGCCCCCGCCGATGTCGGGGAATTGCGAGACGCCCTTACTCAGCGCGAGATGGCGCATCGCCCGGCGGAGGAAGGCACGACCGGCGCCCACACCCTCACGAGTGCCGAGAAGCACCATCGGGCGCGTGCCGTACGCTGCGCCCCGTATCGATCCGCGTCGCTCAAGCGAAGGGGCCGTCACGTCAAGGGCCGCCCGTCCTCGCCCGCGAACGGCGGGCGGTCCCTGGACGAGCGGCCCTCGATGCTCGAACAGCCGCGATCGGCCCCCTTACGGCCTGCCGCGGTATGAGCTCCCGCACGTTCCGTCAGGAGCCTCCTGCCACCTCCGCCGCCTCGCATCGGCGCTTCGTGCGGATGCGAGGCGGCGTGAGGTCGTCGTCTACGGGCTGGTGCAGGTGAGTGCGGGGGCCGAGGGTGTGCCGGTGCCGATGAAGCCGAACGTGGTCGAGGTGGAGGGCTGGAGGGATCCGTTGTACGAGGCGTTGCTCACCGATACGGCCGAGCCGCTGGTGCTCAGCGTGCCGTTCCACACCTGGCTGATGCTCTGGCCGCTGCTGAGGGTCCACCTGACCGTCCACCCGCTGATCGCCGAGGCGCCCGCGGTCACGGTGACCTCGCCTTGGAAACCCCCCGACCACGAGTTCACCGTACGGTAGCTCGAAAGGCAGGGCCCACCGGGGGACGGGGACGGCGACGGGGACGGGGACGGGGACGGCGATGGCGATGGGGATGGGGACGGCGATGGGGATGGGGACGGGGACGGCGACGGGCTGGGGGAGTTCGTCGGCCCACCCGGCGGGACGAGCGGGCAGGTGTTGCGGTAGGTCCTGACGCCGGTGGGGTCCTTCAACGACGGGCACAGGAACTGGGTGTAGCGGGTGTCGTTGTCGACGAAGGTCTTCAGCCAGGGGATGAGGATCCGCATCTCGAGCGTGTTCGGCTGGGTCGGGAAGCCGTGGCCGGCGCCGCTGAACTCCAGGTACGCGCCCTCCGTCGAGGTCCGCAGAGTGTCGTACAGGCCGGCGACGGAGGACGGGGTGACCGTCCCGTCGTACTGCCCGGAGATGAGCATCGTCGGCACCCGGTCGTTGGACAGATTCCCCGACGGCATGAACGGCATCAACCCGACCGCGGCCTTCAGCGACGGACGCTGGACCGCCGCGCCGAGGGCCCCGCCGCCGCCCATGGAGTGACCGATCACCGACAGCCGGCCGGCGTCGACCCGGTTGCGTACCGGGCTTCGCTGCGTCAGGTAGTCCAGCGCGGCGAGCAACTGGGTCGCCCGGGCGGTGTCCCAGTCATTGGGGCTGTTGGTTTCAACGCCGATCACGACGAAGCCGAAGGAGGCCAGCCAATGCCCCATCCATGCCTCTTCGACCGCGAACCGGGCGGTGTAGCCGGGCATGATCCCCACCGCGCCGAACGTCCCCTGACTGGTGTCCGTCGGGTAGTAGATGACCCCGCCGTTGAAGCCGTTGCCCGAAGGCACGCCGATCTCCGCGGTGGCGAAGGTTCCCCTGGTGGCCGAGACACTGGCCGGCGTCGGGTCCGGACCCCGCTGGTAGGGGTTGTCCGCGGCCAGCGCCGGGCGGGTCGCGACCCCGGCCGCGAGCATTCCGAGGACGACCATGACCGCGGCCGCTGCCTGCCACCATAAGCGGCCCGAGGAGCCGGGCTCCGACCCGCTGGTCCCGGAGCCGGGCGCTCGGGGGGACGTGTCTTCATCTTGGGACATGGGTGTACCTCCTCAGGTGTCAGGCGAGGGTGGTGAGCCACCTTTTCCTGGTGTCGGCCGGCACGCGATTCGTCAGCCGGGCCGCGCGGGCCCTCATGCCCGAGCGTGGCCGGCGGCCGAGCCGCCGGCCGGCCCGTTGGTTCATCTCAGGTTGGGGACCTCGTCGCGGGTCACCACGTACGAGCTGTTGTAGACCTTCTGGAGCAGCGAGATCGGGTTGGTGCCCGCGTTGGTAATCCAGTCGGTGTGCCAGGTGTTGAACAGCACCCAGCGGGTGGCGGTCGACTGAAGCTGGTCGGGGTCGGGGATGGGCCCGTTCTCGTGCAGCGCGATGGGGATGCTCGAGCCGACGATGTTCCGCGTGGAGTTGAACAGCGACGTCACCGGCCCGTGGTCACCGGCGTAGGTGTCGGCCCCGGCGATGTCCACGTAGGCCTTGCCCGGATAGAAGGAGGACTGGGGCTGGCCGTTGTAGGGGAGCAGCCAAACCAGGTTGTGCAGGCCCTTCGTCCTGGTCAGGTAGTCGAAGGTGAAGCGCCACAGTCGCACGTACTGGCCGCCGCCCTCCTTGCTCCACCAGAACCAGGTGCCGCCGGCCTCGTGGAAGGGCCGCCAGATCACCGCGCCACCTCCGGCCTGGACCTTGGCCAGCTCCGTGGCCGCTCCGTCCAGACGCTGGATGAAGCGGTTGTAGTCGGCCGTACCGGGCGTCAGTGCCGCGTTGATGTTGGCGTTCATCTGGGAACCGGAGTACCCGTCGCTCCCCTGGGCGGGGGAGCCCATGTGGTAGCCGACCATCGGAATCCCGCCGGAGTTCCACCAGCTCAGGGCCCGGCTCCCGAAGTCGGGCGAGTCGCCGCGGTCCATGCCCCGGATGGCCGGGTATTTGCCGGTGTTGTTGCGGATGTAGTTCATCTCGTAGTCGGGGCCGCCGACCCAGGTGGACTCCTGCTGACCGGAGATGATGTGGTTGCCGTACTGGCTGTAGAGGTAGCACAGCAGCTTACGGGCCTGCGCGGTGGCCTGGGGGTCGACCGGGGCGACGTTGCAGGTGCCGCCGGACGGAGAGGGCGTCGGGCTGGTCCCGCCGGTGGTCCAGCGCTGGTTGAGCTGCCCCGTGCAGTTCCACAGGATCACCGGCGTCCCGTTGGCGGTTCCGGCCCCGTTGACGTCCAGGCACAGCCCGGACTGCACTCCGGTGATGGAGCCGTCGGCGTTCTGGCGCCATTTCTGGTTGGCGCCGCCGTTGCAGTCCCAGATCTCCACCTTGGTGCCCGGGCTGGTCTGGCCGTTGTAGGCGTCCACGCAACGGGCGCCGTTGAAGACGCGCAGCTCACCCGCGGAGGTGAACTCGAACGCCTGGTTGGCCTGCCCGTTGCAGTCCCAGATCTGCAGGAGGGCGCCGTTGCTGTTGCTGTTGCCGGTGACGTCCAGGCAGCGTCCAGAAGCCGCCCCGACCAGCCCCGCCGCCGCCGACGCCGGCGCGGCCATCAGGGCGGCGACGGTGGTGAGCAGGGCGGCGGCGACGGAGGCTGCGAGCGTGGGGCGCAACAGCCGGACAAGAACGGATCTTCGCGAGGGCATGAAATCTCCTGTCTGGTGACGGGCGAGAAGGCCTGAGGGAGAAAAGGCGACGCGGAGCGACATATGGGCACCAAGACGACGTCTATTCTCAGCACCCCCCTTAACGGGGTGAATCGAAATTGTGACGTTAAAACCACTCGGCCGCCCAGAGGACTGCCGACGCCGGGACGGCAGGTGATCCAGGAAATCCGTCGTATCCGCAGGTGGATCGACGATCGGCCGGGCACCGCCTACGGTCGGGCTGATGAAAGTTTCGGTAGGCAGGTCCGCGGTTGGTCCTTTCCCGGCCGCGGAGGGGAACGCCCCACGCCGGCCCGACGCATTGTGCGCGTCGGACCGGCGTGGACCGCCAGGGTAAAGGTTCCCGGTGGTGCGGACCGGCCCGGCACGGAACCGGTGCCGCGGACCAGGCACCCGGCCTGCCGGCTTCGGGCGCTGTTTCGCGCCTCGTCTCAGTCGCGGGCCGTGCCGCCGGTCAGCGTCGCGCCCACTTCTGGTTGCCGCCGCCGGTGCAACCGTAGATGGTCACCGCGGTCCCGTTCGCCGTGCCCGCGCCGCTCACATCCAGGCAGAGCCCGGACTCGCGGCCGACGACCGTTCCGTCCGCGTTCAGGTTCCACTGCTGGTTGGCGCCGCCGTTGCAGTCCCAGATCTCCACCTGGGTGCCGGCGGTGGCGGAGTGGTTGGGCACGTCAAGGCACTTATTGCCGTAGACCTGGAGGGCACCGTTGGACCGGTACGTCCACTGCTGGTTGGCGCCGTTGTTGCAGTCCCAGATGGCCAGCAGCGTGCCGTTGGTGGTGGACGCGTTCGGCACGTCGAGGCAGCGGTTGGAGCCGACGCCGCGCAGCACACCCGTCGTGCCGCCACCTTGGTCGCCGCCAGGGTTCGTGCCGGTTCCCCAGCCCCACTGGAGCCGGTCGAGCCCGGACTGGTTGGTGACGGTCAGGGACAGATTCGTTCCGCTGCCGTTGAGGGAGGTGATCGCGCAGGACGCGTTGAAGCAGGGGCCGGGGCCCTGCGTCTGGTTGGCCTGCTTGACTCCCGTCCACAGGAGCGAGCCCATCCCGAGGGAGCGGACAGTGTCGGTGAGCGCGTAGAAGTAGGAGAGGTTGTTGTTGCCGTCGCGGGGGCCGTTGTAGTTGACGCCGGTGTTCATGGGCACGCCGAATTCCGTCAGGACGGCGCGGTCCGCGTACCCGCACAGCCGGGCCTTGAAGCTGGCGACCCAGTCCGCCTCGGTGGGGTGGGTCTCCCCGCCCAGGGTGTACATGTGAATCGACAGCAGGGTGCCGTTCAGCCGCGAGTCGGCACCCACCGCGCACAGGTCGATGTCAGACCACAGGCCGGGGATCACCATTCGGCCCCGAGGGATGCCGGGGTAGTGTGCCAGCCAGTCGGCGGCGAGATTGGTCAGCTCCGAAGCGCTGTACCCCCAGGGCTCGTTGAGCAGGTCGAAGTAGAAGCGGCTGTTGCCGCCGTACTTGTTGATGACGACGTCCCACATTCGGTAGAAGGCGCTCATGTCGCTGATCCGTCCGCTGCCCGGCGCGGTCCAGGGAGCGATCATCACGTTCATGCCAAGCGCGTTGGCGGCGTCATACGCCGCGACCAGGCTGTTCCACCAGGACGACGAGGTGGTCTGCGGGTTGATCCCGAACCGGACGGTATTCGCGCCCAGGCTCTGGAATCCCTTGAGGATCGCGGTGGCCTTGGTGTAGGTGGTCGAGTAGCCGTCCGAGGAGGACAGGCCGACCGGGACATTGGGATCGGTGAGGAAGTTGTCGCGGGGGTCGGCCCAGTTCATGCCGCGGAACTGGTTGGTCGCGGCATGCGCCTGCGAGGCGGTTCCCGCGTGGACGCCGAGATAACCGAGCAGCAGGGCGAGGGTCAGGCCGACCGAGGCGAAGCTCCTCAGCCGGGGTCGAGCGATTCTCATCTCTCCTCCATGGCAGGTGGTGATGGGGAACGAGATCCGGGGGCGGGAGGACATGCGACACCTATGGCGGTCCGTCGATCCCGGCGTGCCATGAGCATCGGACGGCAGCCGGTCGCGACCTGCGAGAAAGGCAAGTCCAGGGTCTTCTGCCGGGCGCCATGCCGCCTCCGATCGATCACTGCGTCATGGCCGAACAAATCTCAACAACTTCGCGCAGAATAGACGTTGTAACGTAGCAATCGTCAAGCGCACCAGGGGATGCGGATGCGTACCGCGGAGACTTCCTGCACCGGATTCACACGAATCCACATGGTCAAGGTCCCTGGGAACGGACATCCGCTCCCCCGGCATCATCTGTCCGCAGCGCGAGGATGGTGAAACTTTCAGTCCGTCCGCAAAGCCCCATGCGACAGATGACCTCGCCGTCACTCGCTCTACGGTCTCGGACGATGGCAGGTCATCGGCCTGTCGTTGTTCGCAGCCCACGATGGCGCATCAGGTCGATTAGTTCGATTTTGATCGAATGTGGGGACTTTCGGGGTCGCTCCGGTTCCACGATCGATCGCGGTGCGCGACTTGGAACTCGGAGGACCCCTCACCATGCCTCCAGTTCTGGTTCGCCCGTCGACAGTGGGGTGGCCCGGCACGTCCCCGGGGTGCCGGGCCGACCGTCGAACCCTTCGGCGCAGGGTGTTCTATCGGCGGTTCCACCGCTGGTTGGCCTGCCCGTTGCAGGACCACAGTTCGATCAGGGTGCCGTTGGCAGTGCCCTGGCCCGTGGCGTCAAGACACAGCCCGGACTGGTCCCCCTTGATGGTGCCGTCGGACCCCAACGTCCACCGTTGGTTGGGCTGCCCGTTGCAGTCCCAGACTTGTACGGCCGTTCCGGCCGTCGTCCCCTGCCCCGCCGCATCCAGGCACTTATTGCCGTACACCCGCAACTCTTTGGAACCCGTCGACGTCCACTGCTGGTTCGCCTGCCCCGTGCAGTCCCACAAGTCCACCGGGGTACCCGCGTTCTGACTGGCGCCGTACACATCCAAGCACCGCCCCGACTGCGCACCCACCAAGGCGAACGCCCCGGTGGGACCGGTGGAGCCGCCGAGCGCGGCCGTGACGGCGGGGTACCAGCGGCTCTCCAGCTTCTGGATACCGGATGTGTCGTTGGGGTGCACCCCGTCGACAGTGTCCGTGGCGGTGTTGAAGCCCGACCACTGGTCCACCACGGTGATCGGCGACTGAGCGGTGCTGTTCGCCTGCGCCCATCCGGGGATGGCGTTGTCCAGATTGATCGCGCCTTGCGCACAGTCGTTGCAGCCGCTCGGATTCATCGGCGGAATCTTGGCGATGATGAGCTTGGTGTTGGGGTTGCCGGCGCGCATCTGGCCCAGCAGCTTGGAGTAGGCGGATGTGATCGTGGACGGGGGGAGGTGGCCCCACACGTCGTTGGTCCCGAGCATCATCAACACGATGTCGGGATGGGTCGCCGACAGCCATCCGGGCAGGTTGTTGTTGTTGGCGATCCCGGTAGCCGAGTAGCCGCCGTGCCCTTCATTGTCGACGTCGAAAGAACCCGAGCAGTACGGGTTGTGCAAGGTTCCGACGAAGTCGATGTTGGCGTAGCCGGTCTGCTGCAAGTGCTGCCACAACAGGGCGCGCCAGCATCCGTTGGAGCCCGTGATGGAGTCGCCGAGCAACATGATTCGGACCGGCGCGAAGGCCATGGCGGGACTGCTGACGAGTTGCGAGCCCGCCGCGACCAGTATGGCCAGCGCAAAGAGCACAAGCCGACGCAACAGGGGGTGGTGTGGTGGTGTGCGCATGGTTCTCCCTGACGGCATGGACGTTGAACGTACGGTGGGGGGTGGTCTGAGCCGGGCGACGCCAGGAGCGCCGACCCGCTCCCGGACCACTTCTCATTGAGGACCTCGTCGCGGATGACCACGTGACCAGCCTCCAGAGGTCATGGAGAATTGTTACGTTAAAATGACCGGTTGTACCTAGTCCATCCGTTGTTCGACTGCTGGTCCGATCGGCGTGAGCCGATGAAACGGGGAGGTCACGGCTGGGCCGGCGGGCCACAGTGAGCAGCGAGACGCATGAAACGTACATCACCTTCAAGACGCAGCTCTGGCGAGAGGTCGCCGAGCGTCGCTCGGCCAGGCCCGGCCAAGGGCGGGCAGTACGGAGGTCCGCTGCGGATCCTGCCAGAGATCGTCCCGACGAACCGCTACATCCGTTGACCAGCGGTCGCCGGCCACGAGTGTGTGCCCACACCATGACCGGTGACGGAGAGGATCGATGATGCCCTTACAATCCCGGCTCGCCCATATGATCGCCGTGCTCGGCGCCGGTGCGGCGATAGAAGAGCGCCTATGGATGGAGCGCGGTGTCGGCGAAAGCTGCGACCGCGGATTGCCGGGTCGATTACGCGGTCAACACAGAATGGCTGGGGGATTCGTAGCGAACGTCACCGTCACGAACCTCGGCGACCCGGTCTCGTAGTGGACCTTGACGTGGAATGTCCCCTCCGGGCAGACGGTCACCCAGGCGTGGAACCCCGACATCACCCAAAGCGGAGCGAACGTCACCGCGAAGAATGTCAGCCACAATGGTGCGATCGAGACCGGCGAGAGCGTGGCGTTCGGCTCCAACGGAGCCTGGACCGGCGGCAACCCGGTGCCAGGCGGCTCGCGTTTGACGGCCGCACCTGCACCGGCTCTGCCACAGCGAGCCCGACCCCACCGCATCACCGACCCCGACGCCATCGCAGACCCCCACGGCCAGCCCGACCCCCACCCCGTCCCCCGACCCCGACCCCGACCGTGACGCCCTCGCTGCCGCCTGGACGCCCGCCGGAGTGCACCGGCGCTTCGCCGATCCGATGCCACTTCGCGGTCTCGCCCGGCAACCACACGGTGATCGCCTGGATCGGCGACCGCGACTCGGCCGGCACGATCACCAAGTAGGTCTTCACGATCAACCTGCGACAGCCGGAAGGCCAGCCGACCGGGCAGGGCGGCACAGGGTCCCCGGGTCTGAACGTCACCTTCGCCGGTTCCGCACCGAAGCTGTCCGGCCTGACCGTCCAGCTGGCGACCAGCCCGCTCGCGGTCTACCTGGCCGGCGACTCCACGGTCTGCGACCAGCCGATCGCCCCGTACACCGGCTGGGGACAGATCTTGCCCGCGTACGTATTCGACGGCGCGGTCGTCGCCAACTACGCGGACTCAGGTGAAAGCTCCGGCAGCTTCCTGAGCAACGCGGCGCTGTTCCCCACGCTACCTGCGCTGACACCGCGATCCGGCCTGGCGCGACAACGGTGAGCGCGGGGCCGTGCGGCGCCGCCGACCAGTGCCGCCAGATAGCCGAGTGGTGTCGATCGTCGCCCGTGTGGAGATTCTGTCGCAATAGCGGCAGATCCGGTCGATGATCTGGACATGCCCCCACGCCCGTGAGGGGCGAGCTGGCTGTAACAGCTCACCCCTTCGTCGTGCCGGCCTCCGCAGCCCCATAGGTGCTCCGACGTTGATGCTGCGTTGAAGCCGATCATCATGCAGATGGGGATGAGGTTCGTTCGTCTCGTTGGGAGCTCTCATTGACCAGTTCATATATATGAGTATAATTTACGGAACAGCAAGAATATGAGTATACGTGCGGAGTCGTGACAACGACGGGCGGTGAGCCCGTCTGCCCGCTGTCGAGGATGTCCAGTAGGCCGTCGGCGTGCGGCTTCGCCGTAGGCAGGATCCCCATCGAAGGAAAGAGCTGGTGTCAGCATGAACGCATCCCCCATCGACCATTCGACGTTTCACTCTCGTGGCCGCCGGCAGGGGGTCACGTACAAGATCTGGATCTGCGGCTGGATCAGCCGTCATGAGGGTCGACGCGGGCCAGTGCACCGAGTGTGCTGGACCGTGGCCAGCCACCGGAGGGTCCGGCTGTTTCACTCTCTCGCGCCGGCCAGGGACTTCCGGGAACAGCTCAGAGCGGCGGTGATGACGGGCCAGCCTTTCGACCTGAGGAGCGGCTTGCCATTGGCCCTTGCTCCTCAGAGTTGTGCCGGTGGCCAGGTGCGTCGATCCCGTCGGCGACGCCACGGCGGAGGCGCGCATGAGTGACCTCTCCTTCGACGCCATCCGGGATCAGTTGGTCGAGTGCAGCGACGGTGAGGCGCTGCTGGCCGACGGTCTGGAGGACGCGCTGATCGGCATGGCGGAGGGCTGGTTCGGCAACTCTCATCGGGTGGTTGCCCTGTACGACCTGTCCATCTGTGTCCGGGTCCTCATGAGCTGGGGCATGGATGAGGAAGAAGCCGAGGAGTACATCGGCTACAACGTCACCGGCGCCTACGTCGGTCCGTCCACTCCTGTCTTCGCGGTGATCCTGCGGTATCCGGTGATCGTTTCGGGCGACGAAGGTCCCGCCATGAACCAGGTTTGGGAAGCCGTCGCTCTGTCGGATGTCCGCCGAGACGGTCATTCCCATCCAGCCGGCCTGGACCTGCGCCGGTGAGCCCGGTTCCCTTGCCCGGCTTGTGAGGGTGCGACGCCCTTGCCGTGCCCGCAACCGGCTCTCGCTGCGCTCGTCCCGGTATGGCCAGAGATCTTGTCCTCCTTCGTCGGACAACATCTTGGCCGTGCCAAGACCGCCGGCTTGCGTTCCCGGCCGCGTGCGTCGCGGGGGTCTCGAGCCGGGCAGGGACCGGACCTCGTGTCCCCCGGCCGCCGCGAGAGACAGTGGCGGCCGTTCGGCCCGGCTCGAAGAGCCTGTGGAGAGCGCATGAACGAAGTGGCCGTCAATCCCAAGACAGCGGATGTCCCGGTCGCCGATGTCGACATCCCAGCCGCACCCACCGCGGATGCCGAGGGCCCGCGAGGCGGAGAAACCGTCTATACCGAGCGGCCGATGATCCCGGTCGAACTGCTGGTGGCCCACCCCGGCAACGTCCGCCAGGGCCGGCAGGCCAGTGAGGAGTTCTGCCGGTCGGTCGCCGCAGCGGGGATCATCACCCCGCTGGAGATCACCGTCGAGTCGGACGGCGGATACCGGGTGGTGGACGGCAACGTCCGCCTGGACGCCGCCCTGAAGGTCGGCCTGCCCGCCGTGCCGTACTTCTTCTCCATCGACACCGCCGACGACGAGGGCCTGCAGTACCTGCACATGCTGATCACCAGCAGATTCCGCACGAGCCTGTCGGTGCACGAGGAGGCGCAAGCACTGTTCTCGGCGGCGCAGGCCGGGATGACACGGACCCAGATCCGCAGGGTGACCGGCCTGTCCTCCCGCGAGGTCAAAGCCGGGGTACGGGCCGGCGGTCTGGGCGGCGCGGCCAAACAGCTGGCTGCGGGGATGGATTACGAGTGGACGCTGGAGGAACTGGCGCTGCTCAAGCCGTTCGAGGACGACCCCGAGGCGCTGGAAGCGATCCACCGCAGGTGGTACGGCCCGCTCAAGTACACCGTGCAACGCCTGCTGGACGAACGGGAGGCCAAGGCCCGCCGCGCCAAGATGATCGACGATCTGGAGCAGTCCGGGATCACGATCACCGCCGACCTGCCCGACGGCGCCATGCCGTTGCGTGTATCGCGTCACCGACGCCATGCGGATGCTCAGCCTGAGCCGCAGCGTGATCTACGAGCTGATCAGGGCCGGGCGCCTCCGCTCGGTCACCCAGGGCCGCACCCGGCTCATCTCCTCCTCAGCCATCACCGACTACATCGTGCTCCTGGAACAGGAGGCGCAGAACTCATGACCACGCGACGCAGCCGAGGAGATGGCGGCCTGCGCTGGGACGAGGCGCGGCAACGCTGGATCGCGACCATGACCCTCGGCTACACCGCCGCCGGGAAACGCATCGTGAAGAAGGCCACCGGCAAGACCAAGACCGAAGCCAAGAACAAGCTGAAGGAGATCATCAGAGACCATGAGGACGGCCAGCCCGTCCTCCCGCCGAACTACACCGTGAAAGACGCGGTGACGTACTGGCTGGAGAACGGCCTCCACGGACGAGACACATCGACGGTCAAGATGTACCAGATCTACGCCCGCAACCATATGACACCCCACCTCGGCGCCCGCAAGCTCCGCGAACTGTCCGTGGAGGACGTCGATCGGTGGTTGCAAGGCAAGGCCGGCGAACTCTCCACCCGATCGCTCAAGCTGATCCACAACATCCTCAACCGCTCGGTGAAGAACGCCATGCGCCGCGACAAGGTCAAGCGCAACGTCGTGGAACTGTGCGAGATACCCGAAGGACGAGCAGGCCGGCCCTCCAAAGCACTGACCCTCAGCCAGGCCGAAGCCGTCCTCAAAGCGGCCGACGCCGCCCCGTCACGCATCCGCGCCTACATCGTGGTCTCGCTGCTGTCCGGAGCGCGAACCGAAGAGGTGCGTGCCATCGCATGGAGCCACGTCGTCGCCTACGACCAGCAGGCTAAGGCATGGCTACCAGTCGGCGAGGCCGGCTGGGAGCACACCGACTTCGCCATGTACGTCTGGCGCTCGGTACGCAAGAAGGGCGACACCAAGACACCACGGTCTCGCCGCAGCCTCGCCTTGCCCAGACGCTGCGTGGAGGCGCTGAAGATCCTGCACCAAGACCAGGGCGGCACACGTGAACTGGTCTTCTCGACCAGTAGCGGCTCCCCCGTGACCGCCCATAACATGCGCCGCGACTTTCGGAAGGTGCTTGACAAAGCCGGACTCGACGGAAATGACTGGGCCCCCAGGGAGCTACGGCACAGCTTCGTGTCCCTGCTGTCGGACCACGACATCCCCATCGAGGACATCTCCCGGCTGGTGGGACACTCCAACACCGTCGTCACCGAAACGGTCTACCGCCACCAGATCAGCCCCGTCATCCAGGAGGGGGCACGGGCGATGGACGGCATCTTCCCGATGCCCGAAAACCCGTAGTCTCCCAGCCTGTCTCCCACGCCCCGTTCCTAACATCAGGAACGGGGCGTTTTCGCAGGTAGCCCTTCGATGGAAAGCAGCCATCCTCGCCTGGAAGGAGCCCTGATCCCTCGGCACGGCCATGAGCTGCGGGAGAGCACAACTCTCGGGTAGATCACCCGACCGTCTCACCGCATGGCTAATGGCACGCGAATGGCACGCTGATCATAACGCGGGCCTGACTGGCCCGGATCAGGTGATGGCATGTCCGGATGCGAAAGCACCCGGAGCGCAGCTGACACGCTCATCCGCGTGGACGGGCCGCGTCCCGGCACCCGCCAGCCGACCGGAGACGTTCTGTTGACCGCACTGCACCGACGCCATCATCGACAGTGTCTTGGCGCACCAGTCCACGCCGGTCATCCAGGAGGACACGGCGGCCAGGGTCGGCATCTTCCCGATGCCCGAAATACTTAGTCACCCAGTTAGTCACCCACGCCCCGTTTTCTAGATCGGAGACGGGGCGTTTTGGCTGGTGGGCGCTACTGGGTTCGAACCAGTGACCCCTCGCTTGTAAGGAGCCATGAGCACCTCGACGGGTCTTCGACCAGCGGCGCGACCGTACGACCAACCACCATAAACCGTGCTCGGCGCGAGCTAATGGCACGCTAATGGCACGGTGATCATGGTCAGGACCTGCTCGTTGATCAGACCGGATGGCACGGAATGGCACGCGCTGAGGCACGCGGATGGCACACAGATCGTTTTTGGATGCACAACCCGGTGCGAACCCGCACAACTCCCCCACCTGATCACCCGTCTGCCACGTACACATTTAGAACTGCAACTAGGGAGCGGAGACAACAGGTGGCATGATCTCGATGATCCGTGCCGTTCCGGCGGGCGGTCGCATCTCGTGCATGGTGATCACATCACCCGACTTGAGATCGTGCCAGTGATCGGGGGTCAGCGGAAGCAGCCTCACCGCCCTGCATCCACCCGGCTCCAGGGGGTCGCGGCCTTCGATCCAAAGGGAAGCGATACTGAGCAGAGGGTCACCCTCGGGCGTCCGGCGGCCGATGTCCCACATGGGTCGGAGCAATCCGCCGGGAGGTATCGACGTTCTCCTACCCCCGTCTTCGCTGCGGGCGAGACAGAGTTCCGCTCGGAGGGCGCCGGCACGGGCCTCACTACCCCGCCATTGGTACCAGGCAACATCGGACTCAAGCCACATCAGTCGGGCGGCATCGGCCAGCAGATCCCAGAACTCGGGCGCCTGGGGGTGTGCGTCACCGAGATCCCCAAGCAGGAGGAGGGCCATCTCCCATTCACCGTACTCCAGGGACTCCAGCACATCAGCCACGCTGACACCAGCCTCGGTCCGGATATCGGTGGGACAGAACTGGGCGGCCTTCAAAAGCGAGACGTCCTGGTCCACAGCCTGATTCTGACAGGCTCTCGAGCTCTGAAACTACGGATTAAAAGGAGACGATTCGATCATGCTCTGAGGCTCTGACCTGATGGCCCGGCGTCCGTGGTTGTTCGCTGAGTTCCGCCGTCGCCCGCCCTCTTGGCTGTAGCTGTGGCTGTACAGCCATCGCTCTGATCCCAGGCAACATATGATCATTAGATGTACCTCGACACTGTCATCCCCGCCATCTTCATCGGGCTTTTCGCCTGCTTCCTTGTCTTCTTCGTCCTGACTCTGATCAAGACGCTGAGGCAACGCCGTGTGCTGAAGTACACGGACCCATTGAGAGCGATGGACATCCTCGGCCGCGTACGCCAGCTCAAAGTTCGAGGTCAGGAGGAGGCAGCCGTGCTTCTTGTCCAAAACGAACTCGCGATGCCTGCAGATAAGGCCCGCTCTTGGGTGAAGTCGATTTGAACGAAACCGTAGCTCCTGTACGGTCGAATCACTGTATGACATCCTGCTTGCAAAACGGCCTGATCACCTGGGCAAACGCCTCTGACCTCGGCAACATGCCCGCGCTGGGTCCCTGTGACTCCCCCTTGATCCCCGCCCTTAATGGCACGCTAATGGCACGTGATCGAGGCCACCACCTGGCCGTACGCGTTACCCACCTCAGCCCTGGCATCCGGTGGGCCGGGCTGAGGAACGAGGCCCGGACCTTCGATCGCCCTCAACCCCGTGCGGTGATGAACCACAGCGCGATCGTCGACCTGTATGAGTGCGACGGCTTGCCAATGGCTCAGCCACCTACGAGCCCGTTACATGATCGTGGCTATCGCTGCGGCGCTGCAACCGGTTAGGTTCGGCTCAAACCGGAAGGGGGCGCATAGGTGTTCCTCGTGGGCTGGCCCGAGGTTGTTCTGATTCTGGCGTTGGTGGTTGTCCCCATCGTCGCTGTCGTCTTGGTGGTGCGTGCCCTGCTGCGTCGATAGGCCGGCGGCGGCGCGCCCCTGGGCGGCGGGTGCGACTTGGTACGGCGGGCGCTGCGTACGGCGGGCGGCCCGTGTTCCCGCCGCCGTTCGGGACCGGCGCCCACGCCGCACGCCCGGACGGCGGGCGGGCGGCGGGCCGTGCGGCGGCGCGGAGCGCCGTCGCCTTGATACCCATAAGAACTATTCGGCAAGATCCGCGCTTCGTGCGTTCAAATCCGGGATACGGGAATAGCCGACAAGGCGAGATGCCACGGGTAGGTGTCGGTGTGGTCGGCTCCGGAGCTGGGTGCGTGGGGTTCGAATTGTCCGGGGCCGAGCAGGACGTGGATGCCTTCGGCGCGTAAGCGGTCGATGCTGCGGCGGAAGGGGGCTCGGCTGGCAAGGGCGGTGTTGACGAAGGGGAGGATGACGACGGGGATGCCGAGGCTGGGGGCTTCGGAGAGGATGCCGAGGGCGTAGGTGTCGGCGATGCCTTGGGCGAACTTGTTGATGGTGTTGTAGGTGGCGGGGGCCACGATGATGGCGTCTGCTCGGGGTGACCTCGGCTCCCCCGGCTTGCGGTATTGGCTGCGTACAGGGCGGCCAGTCTGCTTTTCCAAGGCTGGCACGTCGATGAAGTCGAGTGCGGGCGGAGTTGCGATGATCTGGACGGTCCATCCGTCGTCTTGGGCCAGGGTGACGAGCTTGCCGACGTCTCCGGCTGGGCCGGCGGCGCACACGATTATGTAGAGAACCTTGCTCACGCCGAGACTCCGAGAGATTCGGCGTATTCGCGGGCGTCGCGCCTTACGGTGATGGGTGCGGTCGCGAGCAGGTCGCGGAGCAGGCGGTGAGTGGCGGGGCGGGCGGTGATCTCCTCGGGCGCGATTTCGCCGGCGGCACGGAGTACGTATAGGGCCTGGTCGTGCTTGTTCCAGATGCGGAACGCGCGGGCGGTGTCGAGCAAGAGGGTGGCTTTCCGTTCGTTGATCGGTAAGGCGTTGATGTCGACTTGGCGGGCGAAGTCGATGGCGGTGCCGGCGTCGCCCATGGTGAGGGCGATGTTGACCCGGTGGCATAGAACGTTGTTGGGGCCAAAGGCGGTCCACATGTGGTTACCGTCGTGGCCGAGTCTGCGGCCAGCCTGGTCGGCTTCATCGAGCAGTTCGGCGGCGGTATGCCGGTTGCCGGTCTTGGCGGCGGCGACGGCTCCGGACAAGAGCAGAGACCCGTAGATCGAAAGGTCGTTGTCGTTCGGGCGAGTGAGGTCGGTATGCATGCGCTGCGCGGCGGCACTGGCGGTGTCGATGGCTGCGCGGTGGTGTTTGCCATCCATGAGGGCACGGGTGATGATCCGTGCGCTAGAGCCGATCATCAACGGGTTCTCGGAGGCGTGAGCCGCTTGGGTGCTGCGGTCGGCTGCTAGCCAGGCGAGCCCCTTGTCGTCTTGCTTGAGCAGGATGGACGCGGCGACGTGGTGAGCTTCGGCCGACAGGACGTGGGCGCGATGCCGAGCGTCGCCAGTCGCGCTTGTACAGGCGATGCGTACAGATCGCAGCAGGCCAGGAAGCATCGCGGTCACCTCGGCATAGTGGCATGCCTGATAGGTGTTCTTGGCCTGGGCAACGCCGCGGGCGAGTCCGGTGATGTCGATCGGCTCGTCTGTCGCGGCCGGGTAGTCGACCAGGGCGGCGGCAAGGTCTTCGATTCCGTCTGTTGGCCGACTGGTCGGAGCGGGCTGGAGTACGGCGCTGAATAGAGCGGCGCCTGTCAGTCCGACGAAGTCGCGGCGTCTCATGGTGTCCTCGTCCTCCCCTGAGCGGACGAGATTCACAGTAGGTGGCCCCATCTGCGGGGAGTCGACCGCTGGCGAGGTGACCGCCCAGGGCGGGAGCAAAGTGGTATCCCGGGACGGGATAGCCGTGGGGCTGCTGCGCGGGGCGAGCCCTAGAGCGATACGGGCGGGGTCGGGCATGGCCAGTCCATCAGCGACGCGTTCGAAAACCTCAAGGGCCGTGACCTGCGCGGACCCGTTCATGATGGCGCTGACTTTGCCCTGGCTGAGGATCACCGCGATACCGATTCGGGTTTGACTCATACCGCCGTATTGACGGACCAGGCGGAACACGTGGCCGATATCCCGAGCGCATAGCGCGTCGAATACGTCCTGGCGCTGCCAGAACGCCATAGATAGGCCGATGGGCTCGCTCGCCTGTGCCCGCATGCGCTGGTCCCCCAGGTCGTCACGGATGGCCGACCTACAACAGGTAGGGGACCTTGGGTTATCCCGTCAAGGGATAACGAGCCGGGATGGGTTGTCGATCTGGCTTTTACGACTCTGGACACATGCGTTTAGAGGGCGAACCGAACCAGACGGGATGCGTGGCATGCCGAGGGAAAGGCTGGCGCTTCGTCAGGGCGCTTCGGGTCAATGCGGAGGCCCGGCTGGCAGGTGAGCCGGTGGCTCTGCGCCGGGTGGCGTGCTTCGAGTGTCCAGTGGTGGAGGGCGAAGCGGCCTGACCTTTTGGGGTCGTGTGCTTGCTGGTCTGGGTGAAGGGAGCCGGCATGGTGGTTGCGTCTGACCTGGTGACTCAGGACGTTGCGGCGTTGTATGGGACGGTGCTCGCTGCGTTCAATGACGAGCTGAAGAGGCACGGCGTCGCCGGGCGCGTGGTCCGGGTGATACGGCTGCGCTTGCGACCTCAGGACTACGCCGTACCGCGCTACGTCTCCCCTGAGCTGGAGGTGCGCGGGGCAGATCGCCAACTTCGGGCAACGGTGACGATCGTGCCGAGCAGCAAGGATTTGGCGTATTGCGTGCGTCCAGTCGATGACGACCTGCGTTTCCTCTTTCCCGTGAAGGAGGCGGCCGAGGCGCTGGGGTTCCTGGTGGGCCGGGCGCGGGATTGGCAGGCGCCGCGATGACCGCCGTCATCACCCTGGGTCAACTCCAGCAGCGTCACGGCAGGACGTGGCAGATCCTCGATTTTCACGGTGGGTGGGTCGCCTACCGGCATCACTCCTGGTCTGAGCGCGCGGCGGTGTTCGGCATCGCCAATGTGGTGGGGGCCGATACGCTCGCCGATCTCGCGGCTCGGCTGGATGAGCAGGACAGGGCGGAAGCCCGACGTAAGGGACTGGCTGTCCCAGCGCCGCGTACTCCCCCCGACGTTGGGCCGGTTCGGGCTGGTTGACCCTGTCCTGGGCGAGCCTCCACGACTTCCTGATCGTGGGGGCTCGTCCGCATGCGCTGATCCTTTCGCCGAGTTGTCGGGGCGTGCGCGTTACCGCTGGTAGGGCCTACGCATAGGTTGGCTGTCCTGCTAACGTGCTTGATTAGGCAGGCAGGCTGAATGCGAGGGTTCCGGGATGTCGTTCGAGTACACACCCCCCAAGTACGCGCAATTGATCGCCGAGATAGAACGGCGGATCGAGTCCGGGGAGTATCCGCCGGGTTCCCCGTTGCCCAGTGAGCATCAGCTCATGGCCGAGTTCGGGATGGCACGTCCGACGGTGGTCAAGGCGCTTGGGGTGCTGCGGGATAACGGGTGGATCATTTCCGAGCAGGGTAAGGGCCGCTTCGTGCGTGGCCGGCCTGCCTTGGCCGCGGGGCAGCATCCGCGTACCGGCCAGGAGCTGCTGGACCGCAAGGAGATCCCGAGTACGACGCGGCTGGTCTCGGCTGGGCTGGTTGAGGCTCCTCGGCGGATCGCTGCCTATCTCGGTCTGGATGACGGCGCCTCGGTGGTGCTGCGCAGGACGGTAGTCCATCAGGGGGATGAGCCCTCGGAGATCGTGTCGGTGTGGCTGCGGCCGGAGCTGGCCGAGGGGACGGCGCTTGCCGCGTCTGCTGAGCTGCCTCAAGGGGTCGGCCGGCTGGTGGAGTCGGCGGCCGGGGTGGGGCTGGATCACATCGTTGAGCATCTGACCGCGCGTAACCCGACCAAGGAGGAACGTGGCCTGCTCGGCGTCGCGGCATCGGCTGCGCTGCTGGATCTGTACGCAGTGGCCTGTGATGCGACCGGTAAGGCGCATGTGGTGCTTCAGACCGTGCTGCCGGGGGACCGTCACGAGCTGGAAGACGCCTATCCGATCCGGTAGCCGAAGTTTCCCGAAGAAGCCCGCTTGGTTTGCTTGACTAGCCAAGCGGGCTTCGCGTTTACTGTTATCACCAAGCTTGGTCAGTCAAGCTGGCTGAGTGGATGACAGGAGAGACGCGATATGGCGCTACAGGGGCCCATCCCGATCAACTTCGAGCAGGTCTTCCCGCACGGCTGCTACATCGTGGGGGAGGTCGAGCCGGTCAAGGACTTCGAAGCCTCCACCGGCGGCAAGTTCGTCCAGGGGCGTGACAAGAACACCGGTGAGCTGGTCTGGCAGGTGGCGGTGATGGACGCCGACCCGACCGTCAAGGCCGCACAGAAGACGGTGGCGGTCAAGATCCTCGCTCCGGTGCAGCCGGTTCCCCCGGTGTCCATGGCGGGCCTGCCGTTCACTCCGGTGGAGTTCGATGGCATGACCGTCACCCCCTACGTCCACCAAGCGACTGGGCGGCTGGCCTACTCCATCCGGGCTCGGGAGATGCACGCTCCCCGGCCCATCGGCAAGCCGGCCCCGGCCGCGAACAAGGACGCCGCATGACCTCGCGCCGGTCGGGGGTCTCCTGGACGCAGACCTTCCTGCACGTCCAGGGCCGAGGGGCGGTCACCTGCCACACCTACCCCGACCGCACACCGATCTTGGAGCTGTCGGCCGGGGTAGGTGTGGTCAAGCTCGTCCTTCCGTCCACGCGCGTCGATGACGCACTGCGGGTCTTCGCCCGGGAGCTGGCCGAACAGGCGGCCATCTTCGCCCGCGAGGTCGAGCGCATGCACCACCACCAGACCACCCACAACACGACGCGAGAGGAGAACGTGGCATGAGCGGCTACAGCTACACCACCATCAGCATGCACCCCGGCCAGTCCCCCCGGGTGGGAGTGAGCATCCACCCCGACGAACACGCCAGGGTCACCTACTACCCGGCGGGCGACAGTGCCACGCGTTCCTGGCCGTCGACTACGGCGACGCCTGGGTGAACATCGGCACGACCTCCGACACCACCGTCACCGACACGCACGTGAAGTTCGCCCGCGACCTGTTCGACGCGGCGGCGCGCTTCCTGGCCGACTGCGAACGCCTGCGCGACCAGCACGCCCGGCAGGCCACCGACCAGACGACGCCCGACAAGGCCGCCTGATCGATTCGGGTGGGGCCGCTGGAAGCGCCAACTTCCGGCGGCCCCCGATCTCTCCCGCTCCACGCGATGTCACGAAAGAGGTGTTCAGTTTATGCTGCGTAAACTCCCCGGGGACTACACCCGGGAGATCGTCTCCACCGTCCCCAACGCATTGGTCTTCCGCCCGACCGTCGTCAACACCCCTGCCATCGTCACTCTGGTCGCGATCGTGAGCCGCGCGATGGCGGGACTCGTGCGCATAGTGTGGCGGCACCCCATCGCCTGCCTGGCCGTCGCCACCCCGCCCACCCTGGCCGTGCTCTACGGCTGGCTCGTCGCGGTGCTGGTCGTCGTGTCGACGGTGACGACATTGCTGGGCTGGTGGCTAAGCCATCCCGCCTCGTTCACCCGGTGGGCGGGGCTGCGGCTGCGGGCCTGGTGGCGGTGGATGTGGACCTACCGGCGGCACTGGCAACCGGTCATGGTCATCGCCGGCCTGGCCGCGCACATCGGCGGGCGTGAGTACCTGCCGCGTCTGCTCAAGGTGACCCGTACCCCGACCGCCGACGTCGTCTGTGTACGCATGCTGTCGGGCCAGTCGGTGACCGAGTGGCAAGACCGGGCCGACAACCTCGCCCACGGGTTCGCCGGCGTGCAGTGCCGGATCAAGCTCGACCGGCCCGGCCGGATCAGCCTGGTCCTCCCCCACCGTGACCTGCTCGCCGCGCCGATCCCCGGGCTGCCCATCCCGCGCGATGCGCAGGTCTCGGCGGTGGCGATCGGCCTGCACGAAGACGGCTCCTGCTACCGGCTCAAGCTGCATGGCACACACGTGCTGGTGGCCGGCGCTACCGGGGCGGGTAAAGGGTCGTGGCTGTGGTCGGCGATCCGCGGCTTACTGCCCGCGCGCCGGGCCGGGCTGGTGGAGATCTGGGCGCTGGACCCCAAGCTGATGGAGCTGTCCTACGGCCGTGCGCTGTTCGATCACTACGCCGCTGCCCCTGAGGCATGCGCGGAACTGCTGGAGATGGCCGTGAAGGTCATGCAGGAACGCGCGGGTCGCTTCGCCGGCGTCCAGCGCAACCACATCCCCACCGTGCATGACCCCTTCGTCCTGGTCGTGGTGGATGAGGTGGCGTTCCTGACGGCCTACCAGACCGACCGCAAGCTCAAGGAGCGCATTACCGCTGCTCTGGCCACGTTAACCACTCAGGGCCGTGCGGTCGGTGTCGGGGTACTGGCGGCGTTGCAGGACCCGCGCAAGGAAGTGCTCAACATCCGCAACCTGTTCCCCGACAAGATCGCCCTACGGCTGGACGAGCCGAGTCAGGTCGATCTCGTGCTGGGCGACGGTGCACGCGACCGGGGCGCGCTGGCCGATCACATCTCCTCAAGTCCGCTGGTGGGCGCCGGAGTGGGTTACGTGCGGCTGGAAGCCTCCCCCGAATCGGTCCGCGTCCGGGCCGCCTACGTCTCCGATGTCGACATCCGCGCCATGGTCGCCGACTTCGCCGTGGTGGGTGAGGGCCGATGACGACGAGCCTCGTTCACCTCCTCGACGGCTTGCGCTGCGAGATCTGCCGATGTCTCGACGTGCTGTGGCTGGACCCGGTGCGGGGCCTGGTGGAGTGCCGCGAGTGCGGCCAGACCGCCATCACACTCCCGGCCGAGGACGGCGGTGATGCCCTGTGACCGACTCCGCCGATCGATCCATCCCCCGGGCCGTCCGCGCGACGATGCCGCGGGCCCTGGACGTCATCAAGGAGGTTGCCAAGCAACACGGCGTGTGCGTCCAGCCCATCCCGCTCAAGCGCACCGATGTCCAGACCGGGAAGATCGAAGTCATCAACGTGCCCTGCGGCGCCACGCTGGCGAGCAAGTGTGAGCCGTGCGCCAACCGGGCCGTCCAGCTCCGCAAGGCCCAGTGTCGCGAGGGTTGGCATCTGGAGGCCGAACCAGTCGCCGAACCTGCCGCACCCACCGACCGTCAGCTCTGGCTCATGGAAGAACGCGCCGATGCGCATGTGCTTCGGGAGCTGGCTGAAGAGAGCGGCGGGGACGTGGCGGTCTGGGACGAGGTCATCACCACCCTGGAAGACGAGCTGACCACCTCGGGCGTGCGTGGCAGCGTCATCCCTGGGGAGGGCAAGCCGCGGCGGTCACGCTCGACCCGTCGCCGGCAGGACGCTCCGGACCTGCCCAAGCGGCAGCGAGAGAACCGCACCGTTGGACGCACCTTCAACGCGCCCGATGGCAAGGTCTACCGGCCGTCGCTGTTCGTCACCCTGACCTGCGACAGCTACGGCAAGGTACGCCACGACGGCACCCCGGTCGACCCCTCGACGTACGACTACGTGCGCGCGGCACGGGATGCGATCCACTTTCCCAAGGTGATCGACCGGTTCGTCCAGAACCTTCGCCGGGTCGCCGGGTATGAGGTTCAGTACTTCGCCACCGTCGAACCGCAACGGCGGCTGGCTCCTCACCTCCACATGGCCGTACGCGGAACCATGCCTCGGGCCGAGGTCAAGGCCGTGGCCGCGGCCACCTATCACCAAGTGTGGTGGCCGTCGTGCGACGTGGTCCGCTTCGAGGGCGAGCACCTGCCGGTCTGGGTGGCTGACGACCGCAGCGACGGGCAGGCCGGCGACTACCTCGACCCGGCGACTGGCGAAGTGTTGCCCACTTGGGAACAGGCGCTCGACCAGCTCGACGCCGACGAAGACGCCGAGCCCTTCCACGTGGTGCGCCTTGGGCAACAGATCGACGTTAAGGGCATCCTCGCCGGGTCGCCTGGCGCCGATCTCGGGCTGTACTACCTGACCAAGTACCTCACCAAGTCACTGACCGAGTGCCACGAGCCCACCACCGACGCGCAACGGGCGCACGTGGAACGGCTCATGAACGTGCTTCGCTACGAGCCATGTGCACCAACCTGCCCGAACTGGCTGCGCTACGGGGTACAACCCAAGGGAGCAAAACCGGGCATGCGGCCGGGCGGCTGCCGATCCAAGGCGCACAAGCCCGAACACCTCGGCTACGCCGGGCGGCGAGTCCTGGTCTCGCGCAAGTGGTCTGGCAAGACCTTGTCGGAGCACAAGCAGGATCGCCGGGCCTGGGTGCTCGAACAGCTCGGCCTTTC
Organism: Sphaerisporangium sp. NPDC004334; assembly: GCF_053602655.1. Lineage (NCBI taxonomy): Bacteria > Bacillati > Actinomycetota > Actinomycetes > Streptosporangiales > Streptosporangiaceae > Sphaerisporangium > Sphaerisporangium sp. NPDC004334. The sequence continues at coordinate 222,185 of NZ_JBSGDZ010000001.1, read as the reverse complement.
GGCAACTGAGGACCAGCCGGCCCCCGCCGACCCACACCGGTATCTGTGGCGCGTCGTCACCCCCGCCGATGACGATGTGCCACCTCTCGCCGAACGGCTGCTCACAGAGATCGCCAACCGGCAACGATGGCGCACCGCACTACAGCACGCCCAAGCACGAGCAGACGGAGAACCCATCCACGATCTTTCGGCAACGGGGGTGGCTGCCTGATGGCGAACAAGGAAGGGCGCCGGCGCTTCGGCAGTATCCGTAAGCTGCCGTCCGGCCGTTTCCAGATCCGCTACCCGGGACCGGACGGGCGTCTACGTACCGGTGAGTCCACCTACGCCACCGAGCGTGACGCGGACAAGGCTCTCTCGCTCGTGGAGGCGAAGCTCGTCACGGGCGACTGGACCGACCCTCAGCGGTCCAAGGTCAAGATCGTTGATTACGCCGAGAAGTGGATCAACGAGCGTACTAACCTGCGGCCCCGCACCGTCGAGATCTACCGAGGGCTGCTGCGGCGGTACGTCGTGCCATACCTCGGCAACGTGCCTCTCGGCAAGATCGATACGGCTACGGTCCGGGAGTGGCGGGCAACCCTCGTGGGCAAGGGCGTGGGCGCGTCCGAGGTGGCGAAGTCGTACCGGTTCCTGCGGGCCGTGCTGATGACCGCGGCCGATGACCGGATCATCCCGCGCAACCCGTGCCGGATCCGAGGTGCCGGCGAAGAGACCCCGGACGAACGGCCGGTGCTCACGGTCGCCCAGGTGTTCCAGCTCGCCGATCTGATGCCGGAACGTCTCCGCGCGCTCGTCCTGCTCACCACGTTCGCGAGCCTGCGATGGGGCGAGGTCGCGGCGCTCCGGCGAATGGACCTGGACCTGACGGCGGGCACAGTGAGTGTTCGGCAACAGCACGTCGAACTGGACTCCGGGGAACTGCTCATCGGTCCGCCCAAGTCGCGGGCTGGCGTCCGCACCGTCGCGATCCCCTCGGCGATCATTCCGGTCCTGGAGCATCACCTCGCGAACTACGCCGGCCCGGAAGACGATTCGCTGATCTTCACCGGTGCTCGGGGCGGTGTCTTCCGGCGGAGCAACTTCCGCCGCGCGGCCGGCTGGGCGAGCGCCACACGCAAGATCGGCTCAACCGGTCTGCATTTCCATGATCTGCGGCATACGGGGAACACGATCGCGGCGGCGTCGGGGGCGAGCCTTCGCGATCTCATGGAGCGGATGGGCCACGACAGCGTACGGGCCGCGATGATCTACCAGCACAGTACGGCCCAGGCTGACCGGAAGATCGCCAATGCGATGAACAGCATGATCGAGGAAGCCGGTGGCGGCGGGTGATCGCCGAGATGCGTCAAGATCCCGAAGCTAATGGCACGCTAATGGCACGAGACCCCCGTCAGAAGATCTCTGGCAGGGGCGTTTTGGCTGGTGGGCGCTACTGGGTTCGAACCAGTGACCCCTCGCTTGTAAGGCGAGTGCTCTACCGCTGAGCTAAGCGCCCGGGTGCCCTTGGTCGTGAAGGGCGGGTGGGCTACACCTTACGGTACGGAAGGGGACCTGAGCACATTGAGCGCCCAGGTGGATCCCGCGTCGGGGACGCCGGCCGCCTGCCAGCCGAGGAGGGCCGCGCCGAGCATCCCGGTGTTGACGCCCAGTGCCGCGTGGCGCAGCGGAGGGGCGGGGCGGAAGGCCAGCCTGGACTGCAGGCGCTCGGCCAGCGGGTCGAAGAGTGCCGCGCCAGCCTCGGCCAGTCCCCCGCCGATGACGATCGAGGAGGGGTCCAGAAGCAGGGTGTAGGAGGCCAGGGCGATGGAGAGCGCCTCCAGGGCCTCGTCCCAGACGGCGGAGGCGTGGGGGTCGCCGCGCATGGCAAGCGCCACGACGTCCTCGGCGGCCGGACCGGCTCCGGTGGGCGGCGGCGTCGAAGGACGCACGGAGGCCGCGCGGCTGAGGCGTTCGGAGTAGCGGCGGGCCACCGAGGCGGCGGAGGCGTAGGTCTCCAGGCAGCCGATCTGGCCGCAGGCGCAGCGCTCGCCGTCGGGGAATACGGGGATGTGGCCGATCTCGCCGCCCCACCCTCCCGACCCGCCGTACGGCTCGCCGTGCAGGATGGACGCGCCGGCGATACCAGTGCCGATCGGGAGGAACAGAAAGTCCGGCTCCGATCGGCCGGCGCCGAGGATTCGCTCCGCCAGACCTGCGGTGCGGACGTCGTGTCCGAGCCGGATGGGCACGTCGAGTGGGGTGAAGTCGGTGGCCGGCACGTCTCTCCAGCCGATGTTGGCCGAGTAGAGGGCGGTGTCGGTGTTGACCAGCCCGGGGACGGCGAGCCCGATCCCGGACGGCGTTCCGTGGGCGGACGGCGTTCCGTGGGCGGACGGTATCCCTTGAGTGGGCGGCGTTCCGTAGGGGGAGGAGGGCCGGGAGAGGGGGCGGTGGGAGGTGGGTCCGGTGGGGTGCGGGTGGGAGGGGTCAGTGGAGGTGAGGAGGGCTCGGCCCGATTCGGCGAGGTGGTCGATGAAGGCGCGGATGGCCTCGATGACGCGCAGGGGGCCTTCGTCGCGGGGGGTGGGGCGGCGGTCGGTGAGCAGTACCTCGCCGCCGGAGGTGACGAGCCCGCCTTTCATGGAGGTGCCGCCGACATCGAGGGCGACGACGTAGGCCTTGGGACTCATGCCGCCGCTCCCACGCCGACGCTCCGGTGGACGGGCTGGTGGCTGGACTCGAGCACCGGGTTCTTCCCTACTTCCGCGGCCGGGCGGGCCGCCGGACGGCCCAGAGAAATGCGCATTCACGCGCAGTTTTGCCCAAATGGGTGCATGAGTCAAAACCACGGGAGGAGGTGCGGCGGCTGGTCCACCCATACCTTCACCGGTCTGCCCGTAAGGGGAACCGGTCCACCCGTATCGTGGCCGGTACACCTGTACCGTCATCGATTCGCCCGTACGGCGATGGGTTGCCCATGCCATGACCGGTCTCCCCGTACCGTGACTGATCCGTCCATACCGTGACCGATCCGTCCGCACCCTGACAGATCCCTCTGTACTGCGACTGGTCCCTCTGTACGGCGGCTGATCCCTCTGTACTGAGACTGATCCGTCCGTGCTGTAACTGGTGTGTCCGTAGCGCGTGCGCCGGCGGGGTCAGGAGGAGGGGCGGCGGCCGAGGACTCGGTTGAGGGCTGCTTCTACCTCTTCGGACAGGCCAGGGGCGCCGGCGCGCACCAGGGACGGGCGGTCGTCCGGATCGGCGTCCTCGCCGTCGGCGAGCCGTACGGCGCCGCAGGAGCGGCACTCGACCTCGCCGAGCCTGCAGATCAGCTTGGTGGAGCCGCAGGACCCGCAGCGGTCGAGGTCGAGATCGAGGTCGTGCTCGCGCTGGCAGGACGGGCAGATGAGCACCTGCCGTTCACGCCGCACGCCGCGGCGCCAAGGGCTCGCGCCCCGGACCGGGTCCGTCTGCCGGACGCCGCACCGATAGCAGGGCATCGTCGCCACCGCCTCCGTCTTCGCCGGGCCGCCGCCCGGCGCGGTTCATGAGAATTCGTCGAGCACCTTGCGGTACCCGGAGATGTCGCGCGCCGAGGGCACCGGGTTGACTTCCTTCCACCGGACCACGCCCTCGCCGTCGATGAGGAAGGTGCCGCGAAGGGCGCGACCCCCCTGCTCATCGAAGACACCGTACGCCTGCGCAACCTCGCCGTGCGGCCAGAAGTCCGACAGCATCGGGAAGGTGAAGCCCTCCTTGTCGGCCCACGCCCGCTGGCTGAAGAGGGAGTCAACCGACACGGTCAGCACCCGTACATCATCGGGCACGGAGGTCACGAGTTCGTCGCGGATCGCGCACAGCTCGCCGTGGCAGATGCCGCTGAAGGCCAGCGGGTAGAACACGAGCAGCACCCGGTGACCGCGAAGGTCGCCCAGCCGTACCGGGGTGCCGTGCTGGTCCTTCAGCTCGAAGTCCGGCGCCTTGTCTCCCACGTCGACCGCCATGCCGGTCCTTTCCCCACCGAAAACGCCTAGAAGGTGCATAGAAGATGAACGCGCGTCGAGCACGGCGAGCGCATCGGGCCTGCCGTACGGCCGGTGTGCGCCGTACGGCAGGGGAAAGCGGAGTCGCTGAGCTGCGGCGGCGTCGTGACGGACCCGATGGGACCGGTCGCGTGGGAACGGCCGGCCGCTCCGGACACCCCCCGGTGATCGGAGCCCGGCACCCGGCCACTACGACGACGTCCCGGACGTCCTGGAGACGGCCGGAGACCCTGGCGACGGCCGGTGGGCTATCGGCGGCCCTTGGGAGTGACCAGTCGCGTGCCCGACCAGTCGCGGGCCGCGCTCACGCTGCTGGTCTGCGAAAGACCCGCCGTGGCGGCGTCCTCCCCGATGTCGCTCGGCTCGACGTGACCGTCCCGACCGACCTTCGGCGTCAGCAGCCAGATCTGGCCGCCGTCGGCCAGCCCGGCCATCGCATCACTCAAAGCGTCGAACAGGTCGCCGTCCCCGTCGCGCCACCACAGCAGCACGACGTCGATGACCTCTTCGGAGTCCTCGTCGACCAGTTCGTTGCCGGTCAGCTCCTCGATCGACTGGCGAAGCTCCTCATCGGAGTCCTCGTCCCAGCCGATCTCCTGCACCACCTGACCCGGCTTCAGACCGAGTCGCTCGGCCAGGCCGCGCTCGCCCTGCGCCTGACCCGCGGTCGCGCTCACGTTTATCCCTCCTGCTTGAATGGCCCCGCGTTACGCGGTTTACCCGGCCCCTGCGAGGCCGCTTCGGCACAGTCCACACGCTGTGACCCATCGTCGTCAACGGTCGCCACGACCGGTGACCCGCACCGTTATCTGTTAGTCCGACAAAAACGACAAACGTACACGCCGTTCCGGGTTGTCGACGTTGAGGTCGACGATGGCGATCGACTGCCATGTTCCCAGCTCCAGCCGCCCGCCCAGGACCGGGACGGTCGCGTACGGCGGGATGAGCGCCGGCATCACGTGTGACCTGCCATGACCGCGCGAGCCGTGGGCGTGGCGCCATCGGTCGTCGGCCGGAAGCAGATCGTCCAGCAGGTTCAGCAGATCGTCGTCGCTGCCGGAGCCGAGCTCCAGCACCGCCACCCCCGCCGTCGCGTGCGGGACGAAGACGTTAAGCAGACCGTCTCCCCCGCACGAGCGCGCGAACTCCTCGCACTGCCGGGTGATGTCGTGCACCCGTTCCTTGTTCCCGGTCCTCACCTCGAACGTCTGAGATCTCACCTGACGGATCTTATGATCCCCGCTGAACTGGGACGACAACCGCATCCGGCCCGGGAAACACCAACCCGGTGTGTCCGTCGTCGAAACGTACGACGTACGGCGGGCATCCGTCCGGCCCTCGCACCTCGATGATCAAGCCCGGCCGGTCCCTCTCTCCCACAGCATTCCCGTGGACGAGGAGCCGGTCCCCAATGGTCGCGTACACGAAGATCCCTCCTTCCTCACGGCCGCTTCCAGACTCATACGGCTCGTTCCCGGCGAAAAGAGGGAGAGACCCTCCCCCGGCGGAGGGAGGGGAAATAAAGACCGAAACGTTACTCTGCGAGGATGTGGCGCTTCTGGCTCCGGAGGACGGGGCGGCTGGGGCTCCGGGCGCGCACGGCGGCCTCCTATGTCCTGGTCACCACCGCGGCCGTACTCATCGTGGAGGCCGTCCTCCTCGGGCTCGTGATCTCCTCGGCGAGCGGGTCGGACCTGGTGGCACGCCTGCAGGACCAGGCCGGCAAGGACGCGAAGATCCTGAGCGCGACGGCCGCCAAGCTGGCCACGGTGTCCCCCGGCGACGACCTGCCCCACCTGCTGGCCAGGGCGGTGAAGTCGTCCTACGGCCTCACCGGGTTCGGCGGCTCGGCACAGGACGCCGAGCAGAGCGTGCCGCTCCGCAGGGTGACGGAGAAGGCGGACCGCGTCCCGGTCGAGGTCCTGCTCGACGCCCAGGGCGTGATCATCACCAGCACGGCGACGGCCTCCTACCCGGCACGCGGGCGGCTGCCGGTGCGGCTGCCCACCGGCGGCCAGGGCCTCGGCGGGAAGAGCGACACGGCGGCCGGGCCCGCGGCGTGGTGGATCAGCCCGGTTTTCGGCCCGTCGGCCGACGGGCCCCTGAAGCTCTTCGCGGACGGCGACTCCGTGGTCGTCGAAGACGAGACCGGCCCCTGGGAGCCGTCCGGGAAGGGCAAGGCGCCGCAGACGGTCGGATACGTCTATGTGCAGGCACCGCCCGACCTCGGCGAGGCGACCGCCTCGGCCAAGGCGACCGTGCCGCTGCTCGCGCCCGGCGCGCTGGTCCTGGCGCTGGTCGTGCCGGTGGGCGTGGTGTTCGGCATGCTGAGCACCCGCCGGCTGATCGGCCGCATCACCCGGCTGGCCGAGGTGACGACGGCGGTGGCGAGGGGGGACTTCGGCCACAGGGTGGGCGTCCGCGGCGCGGACGAGGTCGGGCAGCTGGAGGCGGGGTTCAACCGGATGACCGAACGGCTCGGAGCGGCCGTGGAGGCCGAACGGCGCTCGGCTCGGGCCGACGCGCGGCAGGCCGAGCGGACGCGCATCGCCCGCGAACTGCACGACTCCATCTCCCAGGACCTGTTCTCCCTGAGCCTGCTGGCGGCGGGCATGCGCAGGGCCGCCCCGCAGGAGCTGCGGCGCGAGGCCGAGACGATGGAGCGGACGGCCGCCCGGACGATGCGCGAGATGCAGGCCCTGCTGCTGGAGCTGCGCCCGGTGGCGCTGGAGGACGCGGGCCTGGTCCCCGCGCTGCGGGAACTGTGCAACGCCTACCAGGCGCGTCTCGGGATCACGATGCGCGCGTCGCTCGAGACGGTGCCGCTCACCCCGGCCGCCGAGCACGCGGTGCTGCGCCTCACGCAGGAGGCCGTCGGCAACGCGATCAGGCACGGGGCGCCGACCGCCATCGAGGTGCGGCTGCGGCGCGCCGGAGGCGAGACCGAGATCGTCGTCAGCGACGACGGACGCGGATTCGACCCCTCGCGCCCCTCGCTCAGCCATGGGATGGGGCTCAGGCTCATGCGCGAGAGAGTGGAGGAGCTCGGCGGCCGGTTCTCGGTCACCAGCGGGCCGGACGCCGGCACGGTGGTCCGCGCGTCCCTGCCCCTCCAGCCCGTCCCGTGTGCGGCGGCGGAGGCGGAGGCGCCGTGATCCGGGTGCTGATCGTCGACGACCACGAGGTCGTGCGGCAGGGACTGCGGTTCGTCCTGGACCAGGAGGAGGGCATCGAGGTCGTCGGCGAGTGCGGCGACGGGGCCCAGGCCCTGGCCGCCGTGCGCGCGGTGCGGCCGTCGGTCGTGCTGCTCGACATGGTGATGCCCGGCATGGACGGCCTGGACGTGCTGCGGCGCCTCGGACCGGACCGGCCGGCGGTGATCGTCCTGACCTCTTTCCAGGAGGACGAGCGGGTCGTGGCGGCCGTCCGGCTCGGCGCGCTGTCCTACCTGCCGAAGACCACCGCGGTGGACCGGGTGGTCGAGGCGGTGCGGGCGGCCGCGCACGGGGGCAGCGTCCTCGCGCCGGGCGTCGCCGCGCTGCTGGTGCGCCAGGTGCGCGGCGGGGAACGGCGCACCCCGCTGGACTTCCTGACCCCGCGCGAGCGCGAGGTGCTGACCGCGCTCGCGCGGGGCCGCTCCAACGGCGAGATCGCGCGGGCGCTCTCGCTGGGCAAGGAGACGGTGAAGACGCACGTGTCCAGCGTCCTTGCCAAGCTGGGCGTCGCCGACCGGACCCAAGCGGCGATCTTCGGGTTGCAACACGGCCTGGTCCCCCTGGAAGAGGCGCTGGAGCCGGAGACCCCGAAGGAGTAGCGCCCCCGTCCAGAGGTGAGACGACCCCGTCAGGTGGTGCGCAGGGCCTCGGTGGGGGGCAGGCGGGCGGCGCGCAGGGCCGGGTAGAGGCCGGCCAGGGCGCCCACGACCACGGCGACCCCGAAGCCACCCCACAGCCCCTCCGGCGGCACCAGCACCGTCCAGCCCCGGGTGCGGGCCAGGACGAGGGTGAACAGGCAGCCGATCGCCACTCCCCCGGCGCCGCCGATGGCCGCGAGGACCAGCGACTCGGTCAGGAACTGCCCGGCCACGTGCCGGCGGGTGGCCCCGAGGGCCCGGCGCAGGCCGATCTCCCCGCGGCGCTCCAGCACCGAGATGACCATGATGTTGCCGATGCCGATGCCGCCGACCAGCAGCGCGATGGCGCCGAGCCCGAGGAACAGCGTGGCGGAGGACGCGGCGACGGCCACGCGCGTGGTGAGCGCGTCCGAGGGACGGACCACCTGGACCTGCTCGGCGTGGACGGGGTTGGTGGTCGGCGCGAGCAGGCCGGCCACGGCCTCCACGCGTTCCTGCCGCGCGCGGACGTACAGCCGGCTGGGGTGGCCGTCGTAGCCCAGCAGCCGCGCGGCCACCGGGAAGCCGACCAGCGCGGACCGGTCGATCTCCGGGGCCAGGACCAGGGGGTCCAGGATGCCGGAGACGGTGTACCAGTGGCCGCCGATCCAGACGCGCGTCGAGGCGTCGACGCGGTTGATCCCGAGGGTCTGGGCCGCCTGGTGGCCGAGCACGACGACGGGGTAGCCCGCGGTGGCGGCGTCCAGGAAGCGGCCCTGCCGGACCCGTCCGTCGAGGGTGGCCAGCAGTGTGGTGTCGCAGGCCCGCACGGCCAGGCCGCCCGTCATGCCCTCCGGCACGTGGTCGTTGCGGTAGACGTTCTTGTCCGTGAGCTGCGTCGTGGGCGCGACGCCGGTGACGCCGTCCACGCGGCGGAGCATGCGGGTGGCGCCGACCGGCAGCAGGGCCTCGGCGCCGCCCAGGTCACGGCCGTTGGCCACGGTCAGCAGGTTGGTCCCGAGCCGGTCGATCTGTTCCAGGAGCGCCGCCTGGCTGGAGCGGGTGACGCCGAGGACCGCGACGATGGCGGCGATGCCGATGGCGATGCCGAGCGCGGAGAGCAGGGCGCGGGTCTTGCGGGCGCGCAGCCCGAGCGTCCCGACCGCGAGCAGGTCCACGGCGCGCAACCGGCCGGCGGGGGCGCCGGCCGCCGGACGGGGGCCCCTCATCGGACGCCGTCCCCGTGCGTCCCGCGGTCCCCCCGTGGTGCGGCGTCCCCGCCCGGCACGGCGTCCCCGCGAAGCGGGGCGTCCCCGTAGAGTCCGCCGTCCCCGTGCGGTGAGGCGTCGTCGTGGTGCTCGCCGACGACCCGGCCGTCGCGCAGGTCGATCCGCCGGGGGCAGGCGGCGGCGATCTCGGCGTCGTGCGTGACGATCATCAAAGTGGTTCCCTGTTCGTTGAGCTCGCGCAGGAGGGAGACGATCTCCCTGCCGTTCGCCGAGTCGAGGTTGCCGGTGGGTTCGTCGGCGAAGACGATGGACGGCCGGCCGACCAGCGCGCGGGCGATGGCGACCCTCTGGCGCTCGCCGCCGGACAGTTTGGCCGAGCGGTGCCGGACGCGGTGTCCGAGCCCGACCCGGGTGAGCGCGTCGGCGGCCAGGCGGCGGCGCTCGGCGGCGGGCACGCCGCGGTACAGCAGCCCCGTGGCGACGTTCTCCAGCGCGCTCAGGCTCTCCAGCAGGAAGAACCGCTGGAAGACCACGCCGACGTGGTGGGCGCGCAGCCCGGCGAGCCGCCGGTCCCCGTAGGACTCCACGGCGTGGCCGGCCAGTCGTACGGTCCCGGAGGTGGGGCGGTCGAGCGCGGCCATGAGGTGGAGCAGCGTCGACTTGCCCGACCCGGACGGGCCGAGCAGGGCGACCATCTCTCCCGCGGCCACGCTCAGCGTGACGCCGCGCACCGACTCGACGGGGGGCTCGCCGGGGTGGACCTTGCGGACGCCGGTCAGTTCCAGCACCGGCCCGGTCCGGGCGGAGCGCGGCGTGCGTGCGGGCGTCATTCTTGCGGCACCTCCACCTGGGCGCCCTCGGGGACGCCGGTCACCTCGACGGTCCCCTCGGTCTCGTCGAACAGCCCGGTCTCGACCGGGACGGTCGTGCGGCGGCTCCCCTGGACGGTCACGACCGCGAACCTGCCGCCGGGCCGGGCGAGCAGGGCGAGGATCGGCACGGTGAGGACGTCCTTGTGCCGCTCCACGGTGATCTCGACCTGCACCACGGCCTGGTCCAGCGCCCGCACCGGCCTGCCCGAGAGCGTGATGGTGATCGGCACGTACGACTGCGCGGGGTCGCCGTCCTGCCGCGGCTGGTCCGGGGTGACGGCGACCGTGCTGATCGTGGCGACCTGGCCGCCGCGTCTGCGGCCGTCGGGGAGGATGACGGTGACCCTGTCCCCCTTGCCGACCCTCGGCGCCATGCTCGGGTCGAGCTGAACCGACACGATGGGCACCGCGCTGGTGCCGTGCAGGACGCGGCCGCCGGCCGCGTCGCCGACCTGGGCGTCGTGGCCGGTGACGCGCAGGGGCCTCGGCAGGAACACCACCTGTCCCAGCGGCACGGCGCCGGTGACCGGCAGGTGCGCGTCGTGCTGCCACCTGCGGACGGCGTAGTAGGTGGACAGGCCATAGGTGCGGTCCACGGTGAAGCCGGTGTAGCCGAGCGCCCGCAGGTTGCGTTCGAGCTGCTCGACGTCCGCCCCTGAGGTCATCCCCAGCGCGAACGCCCGCCAGGCGGGGCGGGGGCCGTACAGGAGGATGGCCCTGCCTCCGTCGGCCTCGTAGACGGCGTGGCCGCGGGTGATCCTCGCCCCGACCTTGGGCAGCCGGGTGAGGACGCCACCCACGCCGTTGACCGAGTAGGTGGCCGCGTAGGTGAGCGTGCCGTTCGCCAGTTCCCGTGCGGCGACGTCGCCCACGGTCACCGGGACGGTGCCGGTGGCGACGGGCGCGGCGGCGGGGGCCGCCGGCGTGTCGCGCAGCACGACCCAGCCGCCGCCCGCCAGGGCCAGCACCACGGCCCCGGCGAGCGACGCCCGCAGCGCGCCGGCCATCAGGAGCCCTCCGGGCTCTTGATCGAGAGCCCGTTCGCGGGAAAGTGCTCTTTGCAGGCCTCGAGCTGGCGCTTCATGCCCCTCTTGCCCAGGCCCAGCAGGCGTCTGGACAGCGGGAAGTCACCGTCGGCGTCGGGATCGGGCCAGTCGCGCAGGCCGTTGGAGCGCATGCACGCGGCGAACCGGCGGAGCTTCGCCACGTCGGCGGCCGTCACCGGCGGCCGGGACCTGCCCTCGGGCGGGAGGCGGTCGGCGATGGACCGGCATGCCCGCATGACGGCGGCGGTGGGTTCGCGGGTGCCGGGCGGCAGGGTGATCTTGCCGGTGCGCGGGTCGGGCACCACGTCGGGGAAGCCGGGCATGCCGTGGGTCCGGATGCACTGGGTGAGCTCCCGGTAGACGGCGAGTCGCCCGGGGGTCGCCGTGGGGGCCGAGGTGGCGGCCGGCGTTCCCTGCCCGGAGCCGCATCCGGCGAGCGCGGCGGCGACGGCGAGCAGCGCTGTGGTTCGTCTGATCATGGGATCCCTGGCCTTGTCGGAGGGTGGGGGCCGGCGCCGCGGCCCGGCTCGGGCGCGCGGCGGCCGGCGAGGTGGCGCTTCCAAGGCTCGCGGCGGGGGCCGTGCCGCACATCGCGCGCGAGCGGGGTTGGAACTCCCTCCGGAGGGGGAGGCAGGGAGGAACGGGGGCCTACAGGGGTCCCCCAGGGGTGACCTGGACCGACCCCCGGATCGTTATGATTTGTTACGTCCCGCGAACATCGTCCTGCGATCGATGGTCTAGGCCATATATGTCGCCCTGCCAGCAGGGACATCTTGGTTACCGGACGGTAGAGATGCACTTTCCGGAGCAAGCAGCCAGGATGGAAGGCGACCTAGACAACGAAGAAGAGGCTTACCCGTCCATCCTCGGAAGGCGAGACCCAGTGGCTTCCGGACGCCAGCGTTTCTCGATCATCAGCGACGGCCTACCCAGCCAACTGCCTGATGTCGACCCAAGCGAGACCCAGGAGTGGCTCGAGTCGCTTGACAACGTCGTCAAGACGGAGGGTCGCACCCGAGCCCGTTACCTGATGCTGCGCCTGCTCGAGCGGGCCCGAGAACACCAGGTCGGGGTGCCAGGGCTGCGGAGCACCGACTACATCAACACCATCCCGCCGGAGCGCGAACCCTGGTTCCCGGGCGACGAGTACGTCGAACGGCGCATCCGGGCCTACATCCGGTGGAACGCCGCGGTCATGGTGACCCGGGCCAACGCCCGCACCAACGTCGGCGGCCACATCGCCACCTACGCCTCGGCCGCGTCGTTGTACGAGGTGGGGTTCAACCACTTCTTCCGCGGCAAGGACCACGGCGAGTCGGGCGACCAGGTGTTCATCCAGGGCCACGCCGCGCCGGGCATCTACGCCCGCGCCTTCCTCGAGGGCCGCCTGAACCAGTCGCAGCTCGACGCCTTCCGCCAGGAGCTGTCCCAAGGCTTCCAGGGCCTGCCGTCGTACCCCCACCCCCGCCTCATGCCCGACTTCTGGGAGTTCCCCACGGTCTCCATGGGCCTCGGGGCGATCGGGGCGATCTACCAGGCGCGGTTCAACCGCTACCTGCTCAACCGGAAGATCAAGGACACCAGCCGCAGCCACGTCTGGTGCTTCCTCGGCGACGGCGAGATGGACGAGCCCGAGTCGCTCGGCGCCATCGGCCTCGCCTCCCGCGAGGAGCTCGACAACCTCACCTTCGTCATCAACTGCAACCTGCAGCGGCTCGACGGGCCGGTGCGCGGCAACGGCAAGGTCATCCAGGAGCTCGAGTCGTACTTCCGCGGCGCGGGCTGGAACGTCATCAAAGTCGTATGGGGGCGCGAGTGGGACCAGCTCCTGGCCGCCGACGTCGACGGCGTGCTCGTCAACAAGATGAACACCACCCCTGACGGCCAGTTCCAGACCTACTCCGTCGAGTCCGGCGAGTACATCCGCGAGAACTTCTTCGGCGACGACCCGCGCCTGCGCAAGATGGTCGAGCACCTGTCCGACGACGACATCCGCAAGCTGTCGCGCGGCGGCCACGACTACCGCAAGGTGTACGCGGCGTTCAAGGCGGCCCGCGAGCACGTCGGGCAGCCCACGGTCATCCTCGCCCAGACCATCAAGGGATGGACCCTGGGCAAGGACTTCGAGGCGCGCAACGCCACGCACCAGATGAAGAAGATGACCAAGGCCGAGCTCAAGGAGTTCCGCGACCGCCTCTACCTCCCGATCCCCGACAAGGACCTCGAGGGCGAGCTGCCCCCGTACTACCACCCGGGCGAGAACGACGAGGAGATCGCGTACATGCGCGAGCGGCGCGCGGCGCTGGGCGGCTACCTGCCCAAGCGCGTCATGCGGGCCAAGCCGATGAAGCTCCCCGGCGACAAGGTCTACGCCGACCTGAAGAAGGGCTCGGGCAAGCAGAACGTCGCCACGACGATGGCCTTCGTCCGCCTGCTCAAGGACCTCATGCGCGACAAGGAGATCGGCTCGCGCTTCGTTCCGATCATCCCGGACGAGGCCCGCACCTTCGGTCTCGACGCGATGTTCCCGACCGCCAAGATCTACTCGCCGCACGGGCAGACCTACGACGCGGTCGACCGCAACCTGCTGCTGTCCTACAAGGAGTCGACCGAGGGTCAGATCCTGCACGAGGGCATCAGCGAGTCGGGGTCCATGGGGTCGGCCATCGCCGCCGGCTCCGCCTACTCCACCCACGGCGAGCACATGATCCCGATCTACATCTTCTACTCGATGTTCGGGTTCCAGCGCACCGCCGACCAGATGTGGGCGATGGGCGACCAGATGAGCCGTGGCTTCCTGCTCGGCGCGACGGCCGGTCGCACCACCCTCAACGGCGAGGGCCTCCAGCACGAGGACGGCCACTCGCCGCTGATCGCCTCCACCAACCCCGCCGCCGTGTCCTACGACCCCGCGTGGGCGTTCGAGATCGCCCACATCGTCCAGGACGGCCTGCGGCGCATGTACGGCGAGCGGCCCGAGGACGTCTTCTACTACCTCACCGTCTACAACGAGCCCTACCCGCAGCCGGCCGAGCCCGAGGGCCTGGACGCCGAGGGCGTGCTCAAGGGCCTGTACCGCTTCGCCGCGGCCCCCGACATCGAGGGCCCGCGGGCGAACATCCTGGCCTCCGGCGTGGCCGGCCGCTGGGCGCTGGAGGCCCAGCGCCTGCTGGCCGAAGAGTGGGGGGTGGCGGCCGCGGTGTGGTCGGCGCCGTCGTGGTCGGAGCTGCGCCGCGAGGCGCTCGCGTGCGACGAGCACAACCTGCTCAACCCCGAGGCCGAGCAGCGGGTGCCCTACGTCACCCAGGTGCTCTCGACGGCACGTGGCCCCTTCGTCGGGGTCAGCGACTACATGCGCGCGGTCCCCGACCAGATCTCCCGCTGGGTCCCCGGCGACTGGACCTCGCTGGGCACCGACGGCTTCGGCCTGTCGGACACCCGCTCGGCGCTGCGCCGCCACTTCCACGTGGACGCCGCGTCGATCACGCTGGCGGTGCTCACCGAGCTCGCCAGGCGGGGCGAGGTCAAGCAGGAGGTGCTGCGCGAGGCCATCGCGCGCTACCACCTGAAGAACGGCGTCACCGAGGTCGTCGCCCAGGCGACCCCTGAGAGCAACGAGACGCAGTCCATGGGGGTCTGACCCCTCCACGGCGTCTCCGGCGGGCCCTCGCGCCACTTCGCGCGGGGGCCCGCCGGTGGTGCTCAACCGGGGGTCTGGTCCTGGGCGATCAGGTCGGGGATGCGCGGAGCGTACTCCTCCAGGGACGGGCGGGGCAGCGCCTCCTCCTCGGTTAGCGCGGCGTTCCCGATGCGGTCGAGCCGGAACACCCGGACGTCCTGCCTGAGACGGCACCACGCCACCAGGTACCAGAAGCCGCCGCGCCCGCCGATGAACACCCCGGGCTCGACATCGCGCTCGGTCGTCTCGCCCGACTTGGCGTCGTAGGTGATGCGCAGCACCCGCCGGTGCAGCAGCGCCTCGTCGATGACCCGGGCGACCGCCGCCCGCCCGCCAGGGGTCGCGGCAGGCCGCGCCGCCGGCACGCCGGGGGGCGGTGCCGCGGGCGCGCCGGGGGGCGGTGTCGCGGCGATCAGCTTGCGCAGGGCGCTGCGGGCGCCGCCCGCCAGGGGACGCCTTCCGGCCCTGCTGAGGGCGACGGCGACGGCCACCGCCTCCTCGGAGGTGAGGTCGAGGGGCGAGGGCGCGGCGGGCTCGTCGAGGGCGTACCCGTCGTCCTCGGCGCGGACGGGCACGCCGGCGGCGCGCAGCGCTTCGATGTCGCGCTCGATGGTGCGGGCGCCCACCTGTAATCGCTCGCTCAGCTCCCGTGCGGACCGGCACCGGGGGGAGATCGCGCGCAGCTCCTCGATGAGGGCGTAGAGCCGATCGGTACGGTTCACATCCCGAACCTACGCCGGGGCACCGACATTCGCGCCGCACGCGCCCGGCGGGCTGGGCGGTCCGGACGCGTGCGGCCGGCTAGGCAGGAGCGCTGGAGCGCCTCCGCCGGTCTAGCGGGAGGCGCCGGCGGTCCAGTCGAGCAGGGCGTCGAGGGTCCAGGTGTTGACGACGCGGGCGGGCTCTATGCCGCACCGGGCGGCCCGCTCGCAGCCGAAGTGCTGCCATTCGAGCTGCCCGGGCGCGTGGGCGTCGGAGTCGACGGAGAACAGGCAGCCCATCTCGTAGGCCAGCCGCAGCAGCCGCTTGGGCGGGTCGAGCCGGTCGGGCCGGGAGTTGATCTCGACGGCGACGCCGAACCTGCGGCACGCCTCGAAGACGATCTCGGCGTCGAACGCCGACTCCGGCCGCAGGCCGCCGCGGCGGCCGTCGCCGCGCACGATGCGGCCGGTGCAGTGGCCGAGGACGTCGACGCGGGGGTCGGCGATGGCGGTGACCATCCTGCGGGTCATGTCGCCGGCGTCCATGCGCAGCTTGGAGTGGACGCTGGCGACCACCACGTCGAGCCGGTCGAGCAGCTCGGGCTCCTGGTCGAGCGAGCCGTCGGGCAGGATGTCGACCTCGATGCCGGTCAGGACGCGGAACGGCGCGAGCTTGTCGTTGAGCCCGGCGACCAGGTCGAGCTGCTCGCGCAGCCGCTCGGGGGACAGGCCGCGGGCGACGGTGAGCCGCGGCGAGTGGTCGGTGAGGGCGAGGTAGTCGTGGCCGAGCCCGCGGGCGGCCTCGGCCATCTCCTGGACGGGCGAGCCGCCGTCGGACCAGTCGGAGTGGCTGTGCAGGTCGCCTTTGAGGGCGGCGCGCAGGGCGGCCGTCGCCTCGTCCAGGTCGAGGCCGGCGGTGTCCTCCAGGCGGCGCAGATAGGTGGGGACGTGCCCGTCCAGGGCTTCGGTGATGGCCAGGGCGGTGACCTTGCCGACGCCTTTGAGCTCCTGCAGCCCGCCGGAGCGGGCGAGCCGCGCGAGCTCGTCGCGCGGGAGGTCGGCGATGGCGGAGGCGGCGCCGCGGAAGGCCCGCACCCGGTAGGTCGGCTCGCCGGCCCGTTCCAGGAGGAAGGCGATGCGCTTCAGCGCTTCTACCGGTTCCACTGCTGCTCCACAGCTGCGCATCTACCCAGCGTTCCCCGCGTCGCACGGCCTGTGGTCCGATAAGCACTGAAATAACGCCATTCATCAGGCATCAGAAACTTCTGCCGCGCTTGCCGCGTTAACCGGGCAAACGTAGGCTTTGCACACTTTTCGAGAGACGGACCCCGATGGCGACACCCCGCCCCAAGCCCGTACGACCGCCACATCCGCTGGCGAAAGACGCGGTGGGGTCCGCGGCGACGCCGCCGCCCGGCGGCAGGAAGCTGTCCTCCACCGCGATCACGCTGGGCACGATGGGCCTGCTCTCCACCCTGGTGGTCGGGTTCTGCGCCGCCCAGGGCAGCTTCGCCGAGAAGGTCACCGCCGACTGCGTGGACCTGCGCAGCCGCACGGCCGACGGGTCCTACCAGGTCGTGGACGACGACCGCTGCGACGAGCACCGCGCCGGCTACTACGGGTCGCGCGGCGCCTTCGGCTGGTACTACGGGGGCGTCAGGCAGGCCGGCCGGGTGCTGCGCGGCACGACCGTCAGGCCGCCGAACGCCCACGTCAGCAGCAGGTCGGGCGCCGTGCTCCAGCGCGGCGGCTTCGGCGGCCGCGGCGTCGGGGGAAGCTGAGGTGCGCAGGCAGAGGTCCGCGCGGCGGGACGGCTGGGAGAAGACCATCGAGGCGCAGGGCCTGGCCTACCACCGCTCGGCGCACCCGTCCGGCCTCGACCGGCCCTACTGGGACGAGGGCGTGCACTACGCCTTCACCATGGAGGAGGTCCTCTCCCTGGAGAGCCAGGTCGAGGAGCTGCACGCCATGTGCCTGGCGGCCGTCGAGCACGTGGTCGCCGCCGGCCGCTACCGCGACTTCGCGATCCCCGAGTGGGTGGCCCCGGAGATCGAGGCCTCCTGGCGGCGCCGCGACCCGCACGTGTACGGCCGGTTCGACCTGCGCTACGACGGGCGGGGACCGGCCAAGCTGCTGGAGTACAACGCCGACACCCCGACGAGCCTCGTCGAGAGCTCGCTGGTCCAGTGGTTCTGGCTCAAGGACGTCCACCCCGCCGACGACCAATGGAACTCCATCCACGAGCGCCTGGTCGACCGGTGGCGCGAGCTGCCGCTGCAGACCGGCCCCGCGCACTTCGCCTGGACCAACATGGACGAGACCGGCGAGGAGGCCATGACGCTCGGCTACCTGCAGGAGACCGCCGAGCAGGCCGGCCGGGCGACGGTCGCCATCGCCATGGAGGACATCGGCTGGGACTCCCGGGCGCTGCGCTTCGTCGACATGGAGCACCGGGTGATCCGGACGCTGTGCAAGCTCTACCCGTGGGAGTGGGCGGTCGCCGACCCGTTCGGGCCGCGGGCCGTGCGCGGGCAGGTCTCGATGACCTGGATCGAGCCGCTGTGGAAGATGCTGCTGTCCAACAAGGCGCTGCTGGCCCTGCTGTGGGAGCTGCACCCCGGCCACCCGAACCTGCTCCCCGCCTACCTGGACGGCCCGCGCGACCTGCCCGCCCACATCGCCAAGCCCCTGCTCGGCCGCGAGGGCGCGAGCATGCGCGTCGTCACCCCGGACGGCGCCCACAGCACCGAGGGCGACTACGGCGCCGAGGGCTACGTCTACCAGGAGTTCCGCGCGCTGCCCGACTTCGACGGCTGGCGCCCGGTGCTGGGCGCCTGGATCGTCGGGGACCAGGCCGCCGGGCTCGGCATCCGGGAGACCTCGGGCCTGATCACCGATGACACCTCCTCGTTCGTCCCGCACCGCATCGCCCTTTGACCCCGTGACCGCCGCGCCGCCGCCCCCGAGGGCGGCCCGCGCGGCGTCCCCACCCCCCGCCCGACACAGCCCAAGGAGCACAAGACATGACCATCGCGCTCGCCGGTCCCCTCGGGGAGGCACTCGGCCGAGGAGCACTCGCGATCCTCGCGTACGCGGTCCTGGGCGTCCTGCTGATGATCGCCGGCTTCTACGTGATCGACCTGGCCACCCCCGGCCGGCTCAGCAAGGTGATCCAGCAGGACCGCAACCCCAACGCGGCGCTGCTCACCTCGTCGGGGCTTTCCGCCGTCGGCCTCATCGTCGCGGCGTCCATCTGGTCCTCCGGCGGCGCCCTGCAGGAAGGGCTGCTGGCCACCCTGGTGTTCGGCGTCACCGGCATCGTCGTGCAGGCCCTGGGCATGCTGCTGTTCGACCGGGTGGCCGGCATCTCGGTGCGCGACCTGGTGCGCGAACCGGGGCTGCAGCCGGGCGCCGTCCTGCTCGCCGTGACCCACGTGGCGATCGGGCTCATCACCGCCGTCGCGGTGATCTGACCTCTCACCGCGCGCCGCACCGGCGGTGACATACCGCACCTCCGGCTGTCGCACTCACGCTGACCTGGCACCCTAGGGATGTGAATGACCGGGTACGCGAGGACACCGCACGACGGCTGGAGCGGGCGATGGGAAGTCTCGGCACCGCCGCGATGACCCACATGGACGAGAGGCTGCCGTGGTACCGCGCCCTGTCGGCGGAGGACCGCTCATGGGTCGGGCTGGTCGCGCAGGCGGGCATCGCCGCCTTCGTCGAGTGGTTCCAGCACGCCGACGAGGGCCGGCCGACGCCGAGCATCGAGATCTTCGGCACCGCTCCGCGCGAGCTGAAGCGGTCGGTCTCGCTGCAGCAGACGGTCGACCTGGTGCGCATCGTCGTGGAGGTGGTCGAGGCCGAGGTGCAGGAGCTCGCGGCGCCCGGCGGCGAGGAACTGCTGCGCCAGGCCATGCTGCGCTACACCCGCGACGTCGCCTTCGCCGCCGCGCACGTCTACGCCCGCGAGGCCGAGGTGCGCGGCGCGTGGGACGCCCGCCTGGAGGCGCTCATCGTGGACGCGCTGGTCCGCGGCGAGGTGGACGAAGGGCTGCACTCGTGGGCCGCGGCGCTCGGCTGGACCTCCTCCCCCGTCGTCGTGCTCGCCGGCTACGCCCCCGACGCCGACCCCCAGACGGTCATCGACGGCATGCGCGACAAGGGCCGCAGGCTCGGCCACGACCTGCTGGCGGGGGTGCAGGGCGACCGCCTGATCGTCATCGTGGGCGGGGCCGACAGCATCAAGGACGCCGCCCGGCACGTGGTGCCGCGCTTCGGCCCGGGGCCCATCGTCATCGGTCCCGAGGTGCCCGACCTGCACGCGGCGGCGAGCTCCGCGCGCGCGGCCGTCGCCGGCCTGCGGGCGGCGCAGGGCTGGCCGGACGCCCCCCGCCCGGTGCTCGCCGAGGACCTGCTCGCCGAGCGGGCCATCGACGGCGACATCGACGCCCGCGAGCAGCTCATCGAGAACGTGTACAAGCCCTTGGAGGGCACCCCGCTGCTCGACACACTGGCGACCTACCTGGAGCAGGGCACATCTTTGGAAGCCACGGCCCGTCTGTTGTTCGTCCACCCGAACACCGTGCGTTACCGTCTGAAAAAGATCACAGAACTGACGGGCTACCAGCCCACCGAGGGCCGGTCGGCCTTCACTCTGCAGGTCGGCCTGATCCTCGGCAGGCTCTCGCGGGCAACCGCAACCTAACCAGGGTTCGGTAATGGTCCGGAAACCTCTGATAGAGGATTCCTACAAAGACCCACCGACAAAGTTCGTACGGATCATTAGCAGTGTGGTGAACTCCTACAGGGCATGGTGGATTTTGTGCTCGTCATCGTCGCTCCCGGGCAAGGCGCCCAGACTCCCGGCTTCCTTTCCCCGTGGCTCGAGATCCCCGGTCTGCGCGACCGGTTGTCGGCGTGGTCGGACGTCGTCGGCCTCGACCTGATCTCCTACGGCACCACGGCGGGCGCGGACGAGATCCGCGACACCTCCGTCGCCCAGCCCCTGCTCGTGGCCGCCGGCCTCGCCGTCGCCGAGGTGCTGCCGGCCACGCAGGGTGACGGCGCCGCAGGGACGGCGCCCGCCGCGGACGTGCTCGCCGGGCACAGCGTCGGCGAGTTCACCGCCGCGGCCCTGGCCGGCGTCCTCACACCGGAGGAGGCCCTGCGCCTGGTCGCGCAGCGCGGCCAGGCGATGGCCAAGGCCGCCGCCGTCACCGAGACGGGCATGACGGCCGTGCTCGGCGGCGCGGAGGAGGAGGTCCTGTCGGCCATCGAGCGGCACGGCCTCACCCCGGCCAACATCAACGGAGCCGGGCAGATCGTCGCCGCCGGCACCACCGAGCAGCTCGCCGCCTTCGCGGCCGAGCCTCCGGCGCGGGCGCGGCTTCGCGCGCTGTCGGTGGCCGGAGCGTTCCACACCCGCCACATGGCGCCCGCCGTCGAGCACCTGCGGTCGGAGGCGGCCGGCGTCACCCCCGGCGACCCGCGCGCGACCCTGCTGTCCAACGCCGACGGCCAGGCCGTCGCCGGCGGCGGCGAGTTCGTCCGGCGGCTGGTCGACCAGGTGGCCCGCCCGGTCAGGTGGGACCTGTGCATGGCCACCATGGCAGGGCTCGGCGTCACCGCCGTCATCGAACTGCTGCCCGGCGGCACGCTCACCGGCCTGGCCAAGCGCGCGCTGCCCGGCGTCGCGACGGTCGCGCTCAAGACCCCCGGCGACCTCGAGGCCGCACGCGCCCTTATCAGCAAGGAGACCGGCCAGTGAGGATCATGCGAGGCGCCCCGGGCGCCAGGGTGCTCGCCTTCGGCGGATACCAGCCGGCCGGCGTCGTCACCAACGATGACCTGGCGAAGACCATCGACACCAACGACGAGTGGATCCAGAGCCGCGTCGGCATCAAGGAACGCCGGGTCGCCGGTCCCGAAGAGACCGACATCGACATCGCCGTGCAGGCCGGCGGCAAGGCGCTGGCCGCCAGCGGGCTGTCGGCCGACGAGATCGACCTGGTCGTCGTCGCCACCTGCACCCTCGAGGCGCAGATCCCCAACGCCGCCGCCCGCGTCGCCCACCGCCTGGGCATCGACTCCCCCGGCGCCTTCGACGTCAACGCCGCCTGCGCCGGCTTCTGCTACGCCTTGGCCGCCGCGGGCGACGCCGTCCGCGCGGGCTCGGCCACCAACGTGCTGGTCGTCGGCACCGAGAAGCTCTCCCAGTGGGTCGACTGGACCGACCGCGCCACCTGCGTCATCTTCGCGGACGGCGCCGGCGCGGCCGTGGTGGGGCCCTCCGAGACCCCGGGCATCGGGCCGGTGGTCTGGGGCAGCGCCGGCGACAAGTCCGACGCGATCATCGTTAAGGACCGCGACTCCTTCCTCCACCAGGAAGGCCAGACGGTGTTCCGCTGGGCCACCACCGCGCTTCATCCGGTCGCCAGGCAGGCGTGCGAGCGTGCCGGCGTGGACCCCTCCGAGCTGGCGGCCTTCGTCCCCCACCAGGCGAACCTGCGCATCATCGAGGCCATCGCCCGCAAGATCGGCGCGGACAAGGCGGTCATCGCCAAGGACATCGTCCTGGCCGGCAACACCTCGGCGGCCTCGATCCCCCTGGCCCTGAGCCGCATGATCGAGCGCGGCGAGGTCCAGTCGGGCGGCCTGGCGCTGCTGCTCGGCTTCGGCGCGGGCCTGACCTACGCCGGCCAAGTGATAGAGATCCCCTGAACTTGTACGGAAGGCCCGCACGGCGCGCCGTACACACCAAGAGAAGCACCCGAAACCAAGGAGAAATCGCGACATGGCACTGACCGAGCAGGAGATCCTCGCGGGCCTCGGCAAGATCATCAACGAGATCACGGGCATCCCGGCGACCGAGGTCACCCCCGAGAAGAACTTCGTGGACGACCTCGACATCGACTCGCTCTCCATGGTCGAGATCGCCGTCGCCGCGCAGGACGAGTTCGGCGTCGAGATCCCCGACGACCAGCTCAAGCACCTCAAGACCGTCAAGGACGTCATCAACTTCATCCAGAACTAGATCCACCTCAGGCGTCCGGCCGCACGACCGGGCGTCTGAGCCCCCCACGCTTCACCTCGAACCACAAGGAGCGCCCCACGTGAGCAGAGATCGAGTACGTGTCGTTGTCACCGGGCTCGGCGTGACAACGCCCCTCGGCGGAGACGTCGCCTCGTCCTGGTCGGCGCTCCTCGCCGGGCAGTCCGGCGTGCGGCCCCTCACCGAGGACTGGGTCGACACCCTGCCGGTGAAGTTCGCCGCCAAGGTCGCCGTCGAACCGGGTGAGGTGCTGCCCCGCCCCGAGGCCCGCCGCCTGGACCGCGCCGAGCAGTTCGCGCTCATCGCGGCCCGCGAGGCCTGGCGGGACGCCGGGACGCCGAAGGTCGCGCCCGACCGGCTCGGCGTCGTCGTCGGCAGCGGCATCGGCGGCATCACCACGATCCTGGCCGCCTACGACACCTACAAGGAGAAGGGCTGGCAGCGGCTGTCGCCCTTCACCGTCCCCATGCTCATGCCCAACGGCTCGGCCGGATGGATCAGCATCGAACTCGGCGCCACCGCCGGCGTCCACGCGACCGTGAGCGCCTGCGCCACCGGCGCCGAGTCCGTCGGCTACGCCATGGAGATGATCAGGACGGGGCGGGCGGACGTCGTCGTGGCCGGCGGCACCGAGGCCGCCATCCACCCGCTGAACATCGCCTCCTTCGCCGCCATGCGCGCCATGTCCACGCGCAACGACGACCCCTCGCACGCCTCCCGTCCCTGGGACGCCGGCCGCGACGGGTTCGTCCTGGGCGAGGGGGCGGGCATCATCGTCCTTGAGTCCGAGGAGCACGCCCTGGCCCGCGGCGCGCGCATCTACGCCGAGGCCGCCGGCGTCGGCTACTCCTCCGACGCCCACCACATCGCCCAGCCCGAGCCGACGGGCGCCGGCATCCGCAGCGCGGCCCGCAAGGTGCTGGAGGACGCCGGGCTCACCGGACGCGACATCCTGCACGTCAACGCGCACGCCACCTCCACCCCCGCGGGGGACGTCGTGGAGGCGGTCGCCATCCAGGAGATCATCGGTGACCACCCGTTCGTGACGGCCACCAAGTCCTCCACCGGACACCTGCTCGGCGGCGCCGGCGGCATCGAGTCGGTCTTCACCATCAAGGCCCTGTACGACCGCGTGGTCCCGCCCACCATCAACATCGACGACCTCGACGAAGGAGTCGAGGTCGACATCGTGCGCGGCGAGCCGCGCAAGCTCCCCCAGGGCCAGATCGCCGCGATCAACAACTCGTTCGGATTCGGCGGGCACAACGTCGCCGTGGCCTTCGTCAGCGCCTGAGTGGGAGAGCCCGTGACCGTGCTCGACGACGGGGTGACGGCCGAGGCCCGCGAACCAGAGCCTGCCGACCCTCGCGATCCGCATGCGCGTCTGACCGCCCTGTTCGACCAGGGCACGGTCCAGCCGCTCTCCCCCGAGGACGACCGCAGCGGCACGCTGGCCGCCATGGGGCGCGTGGAGGGCGTGCCGGTGGTGGCGTTCGCGAGCGACGCGCGGATCCAGGGCGGTGCCATGGGCACCGCCGGTTGCGAGCACATCGTGCACGCCTACGACGTCGCGGTCCGCGAGCGGGTCCCGGTCGTCGGCCTGTGGCACTCCGGCGGCGCCCGGCTCGCCGAGGGCGTCGAGTCCCTGCACGCCGTCGGCCGCGTCTTCGCCGCGATGACCCGCGCCTCGGGGCTGGTCCCGCAGATCTCCGTGGTGCTCGGCCCGGCCGCCGGCGGCGCCGCCTACGGGCCGGCCCTCACCGACCTGGTGATCCTGTCCGACCAGGGCCGCATCTTCGTCACCGGCCCCGACGTCGTGCGCAGCGTCACCGGCGAGCAGATCGACATGGCCGCCCTGGGCGGCCCCGAGCCGCACAGCAAGCGCAGCGGCGTCGTCCACGTCGTCACCAAGACCGACGGCGAGGCCCTGCTGCAGGCACGCCGGCTGGCCGTGCTGCTCGGCCACCAGGGCCGCCTGCGCCCCGAGTCGGTGCAGGACGTCGACTTCTCCGGCCTGCTGCCCGACCGGGCGCGCCGCGCGTACTCCGTGCACCCCCTGGTCACCGGCCTGCTGGACGAGCCCGGGGTGGAGCTGCACCCCAAGTGGGCGCCCAACATCGTCACCACGCTGGGCCGCCTCGGCGGCCGCACGGTCGGCGTCATCGCCAACAACCCGATGCGGCTGGCCGGCTGCCTCGACTCCGCCTCGGCCGAGAAGGCCGCCCGGTTCGTGCGCATGTGCGATGCCTTCGGGGTGCCGCTGGTCGTCCTGGTGGACGTCCCCGGCTACCTTCCCGGCGTCGGCCAGGAGCACGACGGCGTCGTCCGGCGCGGCGCCAAGCTCCTGCACGCCTTCGCCGAGGCGTCGGTGCCCCGGGTCACGCTGGTCACCCGCAAGGCCTACGGCGGGGCGTACGTCGCGATGAACTCCCGGGCGCTGGGCGCCACCAGGGTGTTCGCCTGGCCGACCGCCGAGGTCGCCGTCATGGGGGCCCTGGCCGCCGTGCGCGTGCTCAAGCGGCGCGAGATCGCCGCCGCCCCCGAGGAGGAGCGCTCCTCCGTGGAGGCGCGGCTCGCCGAGGAGCACGAGAAGATCGCCGGCGGCCTCGACCGGGCCATCCAGATCGGCGTGGTGGACGAGGTCATCAAGCCCGCCGAGACCCGCGGCGCCATCGCCAGGGTCCTCGCCCAGGCCACCCCGGCCCGCGGCGCCCACGGCAACATCCCGCTGTAGCCGGGAACGGCCCTGCTTTCCGAGGCTCACCGGGCCTCACGAAGAAGGTTCCGCACCCGGCGTTCCGGTGCGGAACCTTCTCACACCGCCGCGTCACACTGTCCCGCCTCCCGGCGGCCGAACCTGCTGTTTCGCCGCCGCCCGGCATGTCAGCGGGACTCCGGACGGCACCGCCGCGTCACACCGCCGCGTGCAGCCACCGGACCGGGGCGCCGTCGCCGGCGTACCGGAACGGCTCGAGCTCCTCGTCCCACTGTTTGCCGAGCAGCTTGTCGAGCTCCTCCTCAAGGACCACCCGGCCCTGCGCCGCCATCAGCATCACGTTGCGCAGCCTGTCCTCGGGCACCATGATGTCGCCGGACACGCCGATCATCGCCGTGAATGCGCCGAGCGTCGGCGTGTAGGCATGCCGCGAGCCGTCCACGCCCGGCGAGGCATCCTCGGTGATCTCAAAACGGATGCGCTGCCAGCCCATGAGGGACGACGTGATCGCCGCGGCCGTGCCGGGACGACCTTCCCACTCGGCCTGTGTGCGCACGGTGCCAGGCTGGGCTGGCTGAGGGGTCCACGACAGGTCGACGGGTATGCCAAGGACACCCGCGACCGCCCATTCGATGTGCGGGCACAGCGCGGGCTGAGCCGAGTGGACGTACAGCACGCCACGAGCAGACACCGGACCTCCCGTTTCGTACGAGGTGCGCCTTCCCCAACGTCCTCATACTGGGATGATCACAAGTGACTGAGGGAGAGACTACCGTCCGTCGTGGCGGGGCACCAGAGCCGGGTCATACCTAATCACGCTTGGCAACTCTCCGCATAGGGAAAGATGCATCCTGTGATTGCCGTCCCTATGCGCTCCCTATAAGGAGTCCCCCCGTGAACGTGCAGGCCGTCGAACACCTCCCCGGCCGCCGCGCCTTCATCCGCCCGCGCGAGCTGCTCGCCCGCTCCCCCGACGCCGCCGGGCGGTGGACCCAGTCGGCGCACCACACCGACGGACTGTTCCTGTTGCGCCTGTCGCACGGGGCGGACCCGTGCGAGATCGCCGCCTCGTTGCGCGAAAGGGGACAGGACGCCTCGCCCAACCACGTCGTCGTGGGGCAGCCGCTGTTCTTCGGCGGCCCCTCCGGCGCCCCGCGGCCCGCGCCCGCCCTCACCCTGGGCGGCGGCGAGCCGTCCGGGGTGACGGCCGCGGTGCTGGACACCGGCCTCGCCCCGCACCCCTGGTTCACCGGCGCCGACTGGTTCCCCGGCCAGCCGGGCGAGGTCCTCGACGCCGACGGCGACGGCCTGCTCGACGGCCAGGCGGGGCACGGCACGTTCATCGCGGGGCTGCTGCTGCGCCAGGCGCCGGGCATCCGGCTGCGCGTCGTGCGGGCTCTGGACAGCCACGGAGTGGGCGACGAGGCCGGCGTGCTCCGCGCCCTCGGCGCCCTGCGCGAGGCGCCCGTCGACGTGCTGGTGCTGTCCTTCGGCTGCCACACCTACGACGACCAGGCGTCGCCTCTGGTGGAACGCGCTCTGGCCGCGCTCACCGGCACCGTGGTCGTCGCCTGCGCGGGCAACACCGCCTCCTCGCGGCCCTTCTGGCCCGCCGCGCTGCCCGGAGTGATCGCCGTGGGCGCCCTCGACTCGGCCGAGGTCACCCGGGCCCGCTTCTCCGCCTACGGCCCCTGGGTGGACGCGTGCGCGCGTGGCGAGGCCTTGACCAGCAGTTTCGTGGACTTTCACCCATTCGACGGCTATGCCATGTGGAGTGGTACGTCGTTCGCGGCCGCCGTCGTGGGCGGGGCCATCGCCGCCGCCGCACGCCGCATGCCGCCAGGCGAGGCGGCACACCAGGTCCTGCGCGCGACCGGCACCCGATTTCCCGATCTCGGGGTCCACGTCGCCGGTCCTCGCTAGTCTGATCACCGAGTGCGATTCCCCCATCACGTGAAGTGTTCACATGCCATACGACCTCGACCTCCTCGACGAGACGGCCTGGCGCGACCTGGTCTCCCGCTTCGGGCACCGCATGTGGGCCGTGGCCCGGGCCACCGGGCTCGACCCCGCCGACGCGGGCGACGCCGTCCAGGCCGCCTGGCTGCGCCTGCTCGAAAGCGGCCACACCATCCGCGACCCCGAGCGCGTCGGCGGCTGGCTGATCACCACCACCCGGCACGAGGCCATGCGCATCGGCCGCGCGCGGGCGGGCGCCCGGCCCTCCGGGCTGCCCACCGACCTGCCACCCCCCAGCGGCGCCGATCCGCCGGGCTCCGGCGGCAGCGATCCGGTCGCGGCGTTGCTCAGTGACGACCAGGGACGGCGGCTCTGGGCGGCCGTCGACACCCTGCCCCGGCCGTGCGGGGCCCTGGTGCGGTTGATCGTCCTGGCGCCCGACGCCAGCTACGCCCAGCTGTCCCGGCGGCTGGGGATGCCCATCGGCAGCATCGGCCCCACCCGCATCCGCTGCCTCAAACGCCTGAGATCACTCGTGGAGGACCAGCGATGACCGACGACGACCACCTGCTGGCCGCCCTTCGTCTCGCCGCCGGCGCCGATCCCGTCCCGGCCCATGTCATCACCGACGCTCAGGCCGTCCACGCCCTGCACCTGCCCGCCGCCGTCATCGCCGACCTGGTCCCGCTCCACGACTCGCCACCCGAGCCCGAAGCCGAGATCTCGCCGCCGCACCAGGACGTCTCTCCCGTGGAGGTCCATCGCCTGCTCGACGGCCGTCCACCAGGATCACCCGGCGAGGGGAGGTCCGCGCCCCGGTTCGGCCGCCCGCCCGGCGCGGCGCCCTTCTCCGGCACCCGGCCGCCGCCGTCCGGCACCCGGCCGCCCGTCTCCGGCGTCCGGCCGCCGTTCGCGCGGGCCAGGCCGCCGGCCGGGGTGCGTTCCGATGGGCACGCGTCCGAAGGAGAGCCGCGCCTGCTGCGCTTCGCCGCCGAGGAGCTCACCATCGACGTCGAGATCACGGTCTGCGACTCCCATCTCGACCTGGCCGGCCAGGTGCTCCCCGCCCCGGGCGAAGGGGCCCGCGTCGAGATCAGGACACCCCACGTCAGCAAGATGCGCCTGCCCACCGAGACCGGGGAGTTCGCCACCACAGGACTGCCCCACGGATGGGTGAGCGTCGTGTACCACCGCACCGGCGCCCCACCCGTGGCCACCCGCTGGCAGTGCGTCCGCCCATGACCCCCGACCCCCTGACGACGACCGCCCCCCTCAGCCGCCCCTCGACCGAGCCGCCCGAGTACCGCCACCTGGTCGCGGCGGCCGAGCGGGCGGTCGAGGGGTCGGGTGCCGACCCCGAACGGGCGCGCCGGGACGCGCTGGCCGTTCTCGACCGGGCGAGGGCGTGGGGCTGCCGGGAGGCCGAGTCGATCGCCCACCGGGCGCTCGGCCTGGCCGCGCGCGAGCTGGGAGACCTCCGGCCCGCCGCCGACCATCTGGACCAGGCGGTCCGCGTGGCCCGCGACCTGCCCGGACGCGCGGCCCAGGCGCGGATGTCGCTGGTCGCGGTCCGCACGGAACTCGGCGACCCCGTCGGCGCCCTCCGCGTCGCCGACCTCGCCGAGGGCGGCCTCGGCGGCCTGGACGCCGCGCGGCTCGGCGTCCAGCGGTCGGTGGCCCTGGTGCGCCTCGGCCGGCCCGGGGAGGCGGTGGCGCACTGCGACCGGGCCGTCGAACGGCTCACCGGAGCCGGCGACCCCCGCTTCCTGGCGGGCGCGCTGCTCAACCGGGGCCTCGCGCACACCTTCCTCGAAGACTACGACGCGGCGTCCCGCGACCTGTCCGCCTGTGCGGCCCTCGCCTGGGACGCCGGGCTCGATCACATCGCCACCCTCGCCGAGGCCAATGTGCCGTTCGTCGCCACCCGGCGCGGGGACGTCCAGGCCGCCTTCACCGGCTACGAGGCCGCCGAGCGCGCGCTGACGGGATATCCCGAACGGCTCGCCGCCATGCGCGCCGACTTCGCGGGCGCGCTGCTGGCCGCCTATCTCCCCGGGGAGGCCCGCGCGCTGCTCAGGCAGGCCGTTCCCGACCTCGCCGCCACCGGGGCCCTGGTCGCGCTGGCCGAGTCACGGTTGCTGCTGGCGCAGGTCGAACTGCTCGTCGGGGACCCCTACCAGGCGCGGGCGGCCGCCGAGGCGGCGGCCCGCGAGTTGGACGGCCAAGGCCGCGACGCCTGGGTCCCGCTGGCCGAGGAAGTGATCCTGCGCTCGCGCATCGCCGTCGAGCGGCCGTCGCCACGGCTGGCGGAGGAGGCCCGCTCCCTGGCCGCCCGGCTCGCCGCCCACGGATGGCCCGCCCCCGCCGCCGCCCTCCGCCTCACCGCCGCGGAGCTCACCACGGCCGGGCCCACCGCCGCCGCCGGGGGTTCGGTGCCGGATGTGGTGGAGGGCGATCTGGAGTTCGTCATCAACGGGGCGCCGGCGGCGGGGAGGGCGCACCGGGTCGTGCGCCATCATGCGGTGGCGCTCCGGCACAGTCTCCGGGGCGATCCGCCGGCCGCGTTCTCCGCGCTGCGCGAGGGCCTTCGGGAGGCCGCCGCGGGCAGCGAGCGGCTGAACGACCCCGGAGTGCGGGCGCACGCGGTACGGGCGGGCGAGCGGCTCGCCGGGTTCGGCCTGTCGCTGGCCCTGCGTGACGGGCGGCCGGACACCGTCCTCGGCTGGGCCGAGCACTGCCGCGCGGTAGCCCGGGGGCACGCCGGGGAGGCCATGCCGATCGATCACCTGCGCGCCGCGCTGGGCGGCGCCGCGCTGGTGCAACTGGTGCGCCACGACGACCTGCTCGCCGCCGTGGTCGTCACCGCCGAACATCGCGTGCTGCGGTCGCTCGGCTCCTACACCGAGGCGGCCGAGGCGACGATCCGGCTGCGGTACGGCCTGCGGCGAGCCGGTCTGCGCGACACCGGCTCCGGCCCGCCCGGGGTGGCCGTGGAGGCCGGGGCCCTCGCGGCGCGGCTCGTGGACCCGCTGGCCGCCGACATCGCCGATCGCCCCCTGGTGATCGTGCCGACCGGAGCGCTTCACACGCTCCCATGGGCGACGCTGCCGCCGTTGCACGGCCGGGCTCTGTGCGTCGCCGCCAGCGCCGGCGCCTGGCTCACCGCCACCTCCCGCCACCCTGCCCCGCCCTCCGGCGTCCGGCCGTCCCCCGCGCCGGTACCACCGTCCGACGGTGTCGCCGGCCCTGTTGTGGTGGGTGCGCCGCTGGTGGCGGCCGTGGCCGGGCCGGGGCTGGAACACGCGGGCACCGAGGCGGCGAGGGTCGTCCGCGCCTACCAGCAGGCCGCCCGCACCGCGACGACCCGCCGGCCGGCCGGTGACCCGGCCGCCACGGCGGTGCGCGTCGCCGCCACCACGGCCGGCGTGCTCGCCGCGCTGGGCCGGGCCGAGGTCGTGCACATCGCCGCCCACGGGTTCTTCTCGGCGCGCAGTCCGCTGCTGTCGCGCATCGCCCTGGACGACGGGGTGCTGATGGCGTACGACCTGCTCGGACTGCGCCGGACGCCGTGGCTGGTGGTGCTGTCGGCCTGTGACGCGGGCATGGCCCACGCACCGGTCGACGGGACCGCCCTGGGGCTGGCCGGCGCCTTCCTCGACCAGGGCTCGGCCTGCGTGATCGCCGGACTGGTCCCCGTGCGCGACGAGGAGGCGCTGACCCTGATGACGCTGCTGCACGAGCTGCTGGTGCGCGGGCACGCCCCCGCGGAGGCGCTGGCCATCGCGTCGGAGCGCACCGGCGTGCACGGATTCGCCTGCTTCGGCTCCCTCGGCCACCCCCTCCGGTCGCACGACCGATGAGGGGTGCCCTCTACACGCACGACACCGAGGCGCCGCCCCTTGTGGCCACACGGCCGCCGAGAAGCCGTTCTTCCTCCGGGACGCCGCGTCCTTCACCTGCGCGGCCCGTCGAGACGACGGTCGCAGGCGCCCGCCGGACAGGCGCCGCGTGCCGGGCATCGAGCCGGGAAAGGCCGTAAAGGTCGAAAGATCAGGTCATAATCCATGCGTGGGCGGGCGGAGCAGGCGGTCGTTTCTTCGGCTCGGCGGGATGGTCGCGGCCGGGCTCGTGGTCCCGGGGTCGGCGGGGCCGGTGGGGGAAGGCGCCCTCACCACACTGTTCGCCGGTCATTTCGCCCGGTTGCGGCGACGGTGGCGCGAGGTGACGACCGGGACGGGGTTCGATCCCGCGGCCGAGCCGTACCGCGCGCGGCTGGCCGCCCTCGGGGCGAGAGCCGCACGCCACCGGGATGCCATGGCGCCCGCCGACGCGTGGGTGTGGCCGGACCGGCCGTTCCCGTCGTTCGTCTCCACCCTGGAGCGGCTGCGCGCCATGGCCCGCGCCTACGCCCTGCCAGGGACCGGGCTGACCGGCGACCCCGGCCTGGCCGCCGCGGTGGCCGCGGGCATCGACCACTACCGTCGGCGCGTGTACGCGGCGGACGCCGAGGAGGTGGGCAACTGGTGGCACTGGCAGATCGGCGTCCCGAAGCGACTGCTGGACGCGGCCGTCCTGATCGGCCCCCACCTCACCGACACGCAGAGCAGGGCACTCAGGGACGCGGTCGATCACTTCGTCCCCGAACGCCGTCTGGCCTCCTACAGCGGCACCAGCACCGGGGCCAACCGCGTGGACCTGTGCGTGGTCATGTTGCTGCGCGCCATGCTGAGGTCCGACCCGCGCAAGGCGGCCCTGGCGGTCTCGGCCCTGTCCCCCGTCTTCCCCTACGTCCACGACGGTGACGGGTTCTACCGGGACGGCTCCTTCATCCAGCACACCTACGTCCCCTACCAGGGCGCGTACGGGGCATCGCTGCTGTCCGGCCTGGCGACGCTGTTCGCCGTGTTGCGCGGCTCTCCCTGGGAGATCGACGACCCGAACGCGCAGGTGATCTTCGACAGCGTCGAGAACTCCTTCGCACCGGTGGTGCACGACGGCTTCTGCATGGACATGGTGCGCGGACGCGGCGTCGCCAGGAGGCCGTACGGCGATCACGGCAGGGGGCACGAGATCGCCGCCGCGACCCTGCTGCTCGGTGAGTCCGCCTCCGCCGCCGAACGGGCGCGCTGGCGGGCCATGGTGAAGGGGTGGGCGCTGCGGGACACCTGCGTGCCCATGCTCGGCACGGCCGAGGCCGTCGACCTCGGCTTCCACGCCCGCCTGTCCGCGGTCCTCGCCGACGACGCCGTCCCGGCGGCCGCGGAGCCGGTCGGGCACCGGCTGATGGCGATGAGCGCCCGCGCGGTGCACCGCAGGCCCGGCTGGTGCGCGGGGCTGAGCATGGCCTCCTCGCGCATCGGCCACTACGAGCACGGCAACGGCGAGAACCCGCGGGGCTGGCACACCGGCTCGGGGATGCTCTACTGGTGGGCCGAGGGTCATGGCGACCAGTACTCCGACTCCTTCTGGCCGACCGTGGACCCCTATCGGCTGCCCGGCACGACCGTCTCGACCCGGCGGCTGGCCGACGGCGCGGGCGAGGGGTGGGGCGACACCTGCCCGCCGGGGCGCTGGGCGGGCGGCGCGACCGACGGCGTGTACGCCAGCGTCGGCCAGCATCTGAACGGCCTGGAGAGCACGATGGAGGCGTTCAAGTCCTGGGTGTTCCTGGACGACGCCGTGGTGTGCCTGGGCGCGGGGATCACCTCCCGCGACGGCGTCCCGGTCGAGACGATCGTCGACAACCGCCGCACCGGCGCGGCGCTCATGGTGGAGGCCACCTGGGCGCATCTGACCGGGCATGGTGGTTACGTCCTGCCCGGCGGCGCGCCCCTGCGCACGGTGCGAGAGCGACGACGAAGCGACGGCGCCGAACCGGCCGGACGGGATTACGTGACGCTGTGGCTCGACCACGGGGTGGACCCCGTCTCGGCGGGCTACGTGTACCTGCTCCTGCCGGGCGCCAGCCTCGCGACCACGCGGGCCCGCGCCGCCGACCCCGGCTGGGCACAGGTGCTCGCCAACACCCCGCGCCTGCAGGGCGTCCACGTCCCCTCGCTCGGCATCACCGCCGTCAACTTCTGGAACGCCGGGGCCGCGGGCGGGCTGTCCGCCTCCGCGCCGTGCGCCGTCCTGGTCAGGGAGCCCGGCGACGGCACGGCCACGGTCACGGTGGCCGACCCCCGCCGGGACCTTACGGAACTCACCGTCACCTGGCGCCGCCCGGTGGCAGAGGTCCTCCACGGGCACCCGCTGGTGACCGGCGCGCGGACCGGCGCGGCGCTCACCCTCGGCCTCGGGCGGCTGGCGGACCGGGAAGGCGCCTCCCACACGATCACCGTGCGCCTCGGCTGATGCGGTGACGACGTACGTTCACCGGCTGCGGCTCTCCACCCCGGTGTGCTGGAGGTGATCGGCGCCGCGTCGGCGAGTCGTGGTACGGCCATGCCGGCGCCGACTACGGCGCCCGACCCGGTGAACGTTCGCGGACAGCCCACCGTCCGCCGGCGCGCCGCCCCCGTACGGCGGCCGGGCCGCCGTACGGACGCGCCGGGCCGGGGCGGTCAGCCTTTCTCGACCGGGCGGGAGGAGTCGGCGACCCAGTTGGACCAGGAGCCGACGTACAGGGCGGCGTGGACGCCCGCGATCTCCATCGCCAGCACCTCGTGGGCGGCGGTGACGCCGGAGCCGCAGTACGCG
Source organism: Sphaerisporangium sp. NPDC004334 (assembly GCF_053602655.1). Lineage (NCBI taxonomy): Bacteria > Bacillati > Actinomycetota > Actinomycetes > Streptosporangiales > Streptosporangiaceae > Sphaerisporangium > Sphaerisporangium sp. NPDC004334. The sequence continues at coordinate 188,367 of NZ_JBSGDZ010000001.1, read as the reverse complement.
CCCACCGGCACCTCGGGCAGGGCCCCGAAGGAGATGAAGCGCTCGCGGAGGAACTCGGCGGGGTGGAACCGCCCCGACGGGTCCACGTTCTCCATCGTGGGCGCGCTGACGGCGCCGGGGATGTGCCCGGCGACCGGGTCGATCGGCTCGACCTCGCCGCGGTACCGCTCGGCGCCCCGGGCGTCGAGCAGCACCCCCTCCCCGGCCAGCGCGCCCGCCTGCGCGGCGTCCAGCATCGGCATCCCGCCCGGACGGGCGGTGAAGTCGCCGGGCTCGACGGCCGGCTCCTCCTTGGTCACCGGGAGGCCTTCCTCCACCCACCTGCGGTAGCCGCCGTCGAGCACGCGCACGTCGGGGTGCCCGAAGTAGCGGAGCGTCCACCACGCGCGGGCCGCCGCCGTGGAGTCGGCCTCGTCGTAGACCACGACCCTCCGCGAGGCCGACACCCCGAGGCGGCGCATGGCCTCCTGGAAGGCGCCGGCGTCCGGCAGCGGGTGGCGGCCGCCCGCGCCGGGCGGGGCGGCGAGGTCGCGGTCCAGGTCGCAGAAGACCGCGCCGGGGAGGTGCCCCTCGCGGTAGGAGTCGATGCCGGGCGCGCCCACCAGCCGCCACCGCACATCGAGGATCGTCGCGTCGCCAAGGTCACCAGGACTGATCAACGGGCTCATGGGAATTCCGGGGCGGACGCCCTGCCGTGTCGGCCATGGGAGGTAGCCCCTTGCCTCCTTCTCGTGTGCGTGTGGTGGCCGGTCTCCGGCCCGCCCCCTGCTGGTCGCGGCCGTCACCGGTTGTGAGAAGGTCACCGGCCCGCGTTCCCGGAGTCAACCACGCCGGGCGTCCGCCGCACCAGGTGATCGGCGTGTCGTCTGTGGCACCCCTACGGAGGCGTCACGGTGGCCCGCCCGCCGGGACGGGCCGGGACCTCGGCGGTCCCGGCGGTCCGGGCGGGCGGCGCCGCGCGCGGCCGGCGCCGCGCGGGCGCCGGAGGGTGTCAGCTCGCCGAGCGGGCGGTCGCCTCGGACAGGGCCTTGGCGAAGGACAGCACGTTGCCGACGGCCTCCGGTCCGTCGGCGGCCTCGCTCACGCGAAGCGAGAGGTCGTCGGCGGTGATGGCGCCGGTGTACCCGTGGTCGGCCTCGCAGTTCTCATCCCCGCAGGTGGCCGGCTCGAGATCGACGTGGGAGATGGCGCCCCACCCGATGGTGAGCGTCACCTCGGTCGGCGGCACCCCCGGCACGTACGCCGCGGGGTCGGGGACCACCCGAGTGACCGCCACCGACTGGACGCGGCTCAGGCGCACCGCCTCGGTGGTGGTGGAGGCGTGAGAGGTGGGCATGCCATCGGCGGGCGGGTGCTCGTCGGTGTGGCACACCAGGAGCCGCGTGGGTGAGAGGATCACGACGGTGACATGCCTGCGGACCTCCATCGCAGGGTCGAATGTGGCCTCATGGTGGACGACGAACGCCGTCACCTGCTCCTTACCCAGCGCGGATTCCGCCGCGTCGGCCACGAGATCGGGGTAGTAGCCGCTGCGTTCGATAGCCTCGCGCAAACCAGCGGCCGAGACTCGGGTTTCCCTCATGGGTCCATCCTGCCCTGTCTCGGCACGGTGTTTCACCTCACGGGCGCTCACCTTGGGCGCCCTTCGGCCTGGGAGGGCCCGCGCCGCGCCGCGATCGGCGACCATCCGCCGCTTCCACCACAGCAGACGTCCGCCGTCACTTCCACGGGCGGCCTTCTACGCTCAGGGCGAGCGCGGCTCGCGCAACGTCCGGTCGTGAAACGAACAACGCGACGCCCGGCGGCGCCACGCCCCCGGAGGATGGCCGACGGCGCCGCGCCTCCAGACGACGGCGGGCGGTTGGCGTCGGCTCCTCAGGCGACGTGGGGCGGGGCGGGCGGGCCGGCGAGCCGTCCAGCCGGACCCCTTCGCCGGAGGCGTCCGGCTCATCGGAGACGGCGCGGGCCCCGGTCCGGGCGCGGGCCGACGCCGCCCCGCAGCAGGGCGCGGGCGCCGACCACGCTGACCCCCGACTCCCCCACCAGCACCGGATCCAGCACCAGCCGCACCACTCCCGGCAGCTCGTCGGCCAGCCGTCCCACCCGGATCAGCAGGTCCTCCAGCGCGCCGACCGCCACGGGCGGGTACCCGTGGCGCCCGAACAGCAGCGGCGCGGCGCGGACCGACCGCACCAGCGCCGCGGCGTCCTCCGCGGTGAGCGGCGCCAGCCGGAACGCCTCGTCGCCGAGCAGCCGGGCCGTGATGTCGCCGAGCCCGAAGGACACGACGGCGCCGAAGTCGGCGTCGTCCACGGCCCTAACCACGGTCGCCACGGCGGGCTGGGGCGCCATCCGCTGGACCGACAGCCTCACCCCCGGTCCGAGCCGCGCCGCCAGGTCGTCGTAGGCCAGCCGGACGCCGCCGGCGTCGGACAGGCCGAGCCGCACCGTGCCCGCGCGGTGGGAGATCTCCGGGTCGTCGGCGCGCACCACCACCGGCCAGCCCAGCTCCCGCGCCGCCTCGACGGCCTCCTCCGAGCAGGAGACGATCCGTGAGGGCCAGACGTGCACTCCGTAGCAGGCGAGCAACTCGGTGGCGTCGGCCTCCACCGCCCCGGCGACCGGCGACGCCGCCGACCCCTCGCGGGCGACCGGGAAAGCCGGCCCCTGTGGCGGGGTGGTCTCCCCATCGGCGGCCCGCTCCTCGGGCGGCCGCCGTGAAGGCTCCTGCCGGTCCTGTCCGCAGGCGCCGTCATGCGCCTCGGGAGAGGCGAGCACGCGGTCGACCACCGCCCTGGCCGCCGCGGTGTCGACGTCCGGCAGGCCGGGGGGCGTGCCGGGCGGCGTACGGCGCCACAGGGCGTGGCGGACCACGTGGGCCAGGGCGCGCACGGCCTCCTCGGCGGCCGGATAGGACGGGATGGACCCCTTGCCCGGGTCACCGCCCTCCCCCGGGACGCGCAGCTCCTCCGGCATCCCCATGCGGCCCTCGAAGGTGGCCAGCAGCGGCTTGCCGGTCTCCTCGGCCACCCGGACCAGCTCGGCCGCGACCTCGGCGGCGTTTCCCGGCACCGGCGGCATGTAGATCGCGACGATGGCGTCCACCTGGCAGTCCATGTCCGCCAGCGCCCGGCGGTAGTCCAGGGCCCCGGCGCGGGCGCCGAGGTTGGCCGGCGGGCACGGCTCCAGCCCGGCCGCCACACACGCGTCCACGGCCAGCAGCGCCATCGCGTCGGAGTTGCTGACCACTCCGACCCTCGGCCCCTCGGGCAGCGGCTGGTAGGCGAGCAGTTGCGCGACGTCGAAGAGCTGCGCGAGGTCGTCCACCCTGATCACCCCGGCCTGCTCGAAGAGCGCCGTCAGCGCGGTGTCCGGCAGCCCGAGCACCGGAGCCGCGTGCCCGACCGGCACGCCCTGGGTGACGCCGCCGCTCTTGACCACGACGATCGGCTTCTCGCGGGCCGTCCGCCGGGCCAGCCGGGCGAACTTGCGCGGGTTTCCCAGCGACTCCAGGTAGAGCAGGATCACGTCGGTGGCCGGGTCCTGCTCCCAGTACTGCAGCAGGTCGTTGCCGGACACGTCGGCCCGGTTGCCGGCGGACACGAACGTCGAGATGCCCATGCCCCGCTGCGCCACCCGCTGCAGCAGCGCGGTGCCGAGCGCGCCGGACTGGCTGAAGAAGCCGACCCGCCCTCTGCCGGGCAGCCGGGCGGCGAGGGTGGCGTTCAGGCGGACCTTGGGGTCGGTGTTGGCGATGCCCAGGCAGTTCGGCCCGACCACGCGAAGGCCGTAAGCGCGGGCGATGCGCACCAGTTCGTCCTGGCGGGCACGGCCCTCGGGTCCGGTCTCGCCGAAGCCGGACGAGACGACCACCAGGCCCCTGACGCCCTTCTCCGCGCACTCCTCGACCACGTCCAGCACGGCGTCGGCGGGGACGGCGACCACGGCCAGGTCCACGTCACCGTCGATGGCCGAGACGCTCTTGTAGGCCCGGACGCCGGCGACCGCGCGCACCTCGCGGTGCACCGGGTACACCGGACCGTTGAAGTCGGCGCCGAGGAGGTTGCGCAGCACGGTCTGGCCGATGCCGCCGGCCTCGCGGCCCGCGCCCACGACGACGACAGAGGTGGGGGTGAGCAGCCGCTCGATCGAGCGAGCCTCGGCCCGGTGCTCGCGCGCCATGGTGACCTCGCGGGAGGTCTCCGTGGTCGCCAGGTCCAGGGTCATCCGCACGACGCCGTCCTCGAACTGGCTCTGCGCCGTGTAGCCCGCGTGACGGAAGAACGCCATCATGCGGCTGTTGGCCGGCAGCACGTCGGCGATGAAGGACCTGATGCCGCGTTCCCGCGCCGCGGCCCGCAGGTGTTCCATGAGCACCGAGGCGACGCCCCTGCCCTGGTGGGCGTCCTCGACGAGGAACGCCACCTCGGCCGCGTCCTGCCGCCCCAGGCGGTCGAAGCGGACGACCGCCACCATCTCGGTGCCGAGAGTCGCGATCATCGCCACCCGGTCCACGTAGTCGACGGTGGTGAACCAGGCCACCTCGCGGTCCGACAGCCGCGGACGCGGGCCGAAGAACCGGAAGTAGATCGACTGTTCCGACAGCCGGGAGTAGAAGGCGCGGAGGATGTCGCCGTCCTCGGGCCGGATGGGACGCACGTGTACGGTGCCCCCGTCGGCGAGCACGACGTCGGCCTCCCAGTGGGCCGGGTAGTGAGGTTCCACATTGATGAGGGTAAGCGGCTGTCTGTCCGATTCGTTGGGCAACGCTTGTGCATCGACTGTGCACGGGTGTCCGCTCTATGCCCCACGCCCCGGCTTGAAGCTGTTAGGTTTTCTGTCAGCAGCCTCCTGTAGTGCCAGCAAGGTGGTGACATCATGACCCGGGTTGTCGTGGTGGGCGATCTGATGACCGATGCGGTCGCACGCGCCCGCTACCCTCTCGCCAGGGCAAGCGACACTCCGGCCGTCGTCACCATGCACGGTGGCGGCTCCGGGGCGAACATCGCGTCCTGGCTCGCCGTCGAGGGCGCCGAGGTCGCGTTCGTCGGCCGCCGCGGCGCCGACATCACCGGCCGTAACCGTGACATGGAGCTCATGGGGTACGGCGTGGACGCCCGCCTCGTGATGGATCCCGAACGGCCGACCGGCACCTGCGTCGTGCTCGTCACCCACAAGGGCGAGCGCACCCTGCTGTCCGACCCGGGCGCCAACGCCGCGCTGTCCCCCGAAGACCTGCCGCGCGACCTGTTCGCCCAGGGCGGTCACCTGCACGTCTCGGGGTACACCCTGCTGAACGACGGCTCGCGCGACGCCGGGCTGGCCGCGCTCGACCACGCCCGCCGCGCCGGCATGTCGATCTCCATCGACTGCGCCTCGGCGGCACCGCTCGAGCGCACCGGCGCCGAGCCGTTCCTCGAGTGGACCCACAGCGCCAAGCTGCTGTTCGCCAACGACGCCCAGGCCAAGGTGCTGACCGGCCGCGACGACCCCGCCTCCGCCGCCAAGGTGCTCACCGCCTGGTTCCCGCAGGTCGTGATCAAGATGGGCGCCGAGGGCTCCCTGTGGTACACCAACAACCGGCCCGAGCCGGTCCGCGCGCCCGCCGATCACATCGAGCGGATCGTCGACGGCACCGGCGCGGGGGACGCCTTCACCGCGGGCTTCCTGCAGCCGTGGCTGGAGGGCAAGCAGCCGGCCGACGCGCTGGCCGCAGGCAACGCCCTGGCCGCCAAGGCCATCAGCAACCTCGGCGCCCGCCCCCGCCTCTGACCCCCGCCACTCACACCTCCGGCACCGACCATTCCCACCCCCGCCTCGGCGCCACCGCCCGACGGCGCGCCGGGACCGCGGGCGCGGACGTGGCCGCCGTCACACGCCCCACCCCTGACCTCGACCACGGGTGAGGTCGCATGCTGAATCGCGGCACCCTCGCCGGGCGCACCAACCCACCCGGCCGCGCGGCGCCGGCGTCCCCTGACCGCGCCTCTGGCGTTCCCTCCTACACCTCCGGCCGCTCCACCTACCTCATCTCTGTCAGTTGGTGGTGGCGAGGGCCAGGGGCAGGACGGCCGGGGCGCCGGACTGGCGGAGCAGGGCGGCCGCGATGGTCATGGTCCACCCCGTGTCGACGCGGTCGTCCACGAGCAGCACCGGGCCGCCGGTGAGATCGGCCTCCGGCGGCGCCAGCGTGCCCCGCAGCGCGCGCACCCGCTGGGCGCTGTTGTGCTGACGCCCCGGAGGGCCCTGCCGGTAGGTCAGCGAGCCGAGGTGGCGCAGCCGGCCGATGGCGGCCAGCCGCTCCCCCAGGGTGGAGACCAGCAGCGGCCTGGTCGCGGACGGCATGGTCACCACCGCCACCGGGCGCTCGGCCCAGCGCCACGCGCTCAGCACCGCGACCACCGCGTCGAACACCTCGTCGGGCACCGGCCCGTCGGGCGTTCCTTCGGCCAGCAGCCGCCGCAGGACGTTGCCCCAGCCGATGTCGGTGAGCCGGCCGAGGGCGCGCCCCGGCTCGGCCGCGATCTCCGGGCGGATGCGGCCGGACAGGCCGAGCTCCTTGAGGCCCGTGGGCCACTGGCGGCGCGGCTCGACCTCCACGCCCGGGCGGTGCAGCCGCTCGCGGGCCCGGTGGACGGCGGCGGAGGCGATCTCGACCGGACGGTGCGCGCCCGTGCAGTTGTCGCAGCGGCCGCAGGGCATGGCGGTGGCGTCGTCCAGGTGACGGCGGAGATACTCCTCGCGGCACTCGGTGGTGGAGATGTAGCCGAGCATGGCGCGTTGCTCGGCCGCCCGCTCGGCGGCGACCCGGGCGTACCTGTCGGTGTCGTACGCCCACGGCCGGCCGGTGGCCTGCCAGCCGCCCTTGACCCGTTTGACGGCGCCGTCCACGTCCAGGACCTTGAGCATCATCTCGAGCCGGTTGCGACTGAGGTCGACCCGGGTCTCCAGCGCGGCCGTGGACATCATGCCCCCTGCGGCCAGAGTGTCGAGCGTGGCCCGCACGACCGGCTCGGGGGGAAACGCCAGCGAGGCGAAATAGGCCCAGATGTCGCGGTCTTCCGGCCCGGGGAGCAGGATCACCTCGGCCCGCTCGACCCCGCGCCCGGCCCGGCCGACCTGCTGGTAGTACGCCACCGGCGACGCCGGCGCGCCGACGTGGATGACGAACCCGAGATCGGGCTTGTCGAACCCCATGCCGAGGGCCGAGGTGGCGACCAGGGCCTTCAGCCGGTTGCCGAGCAGGGCCTGCTCGGCGGCGAGGCGTTCGGCCGGGTCGGTCTGGCCGGAGTAGGCCGCCACCTCGTGCCCCTGGTCGCGCAGGTAGGCCGCGATCTCCTGGGTGGCGGCGACGGTGAGGGTGTAGATGATGCCCGAGCCCGGCAGGTCGCGCAGCGTCTCGGCGAGCCAGGCCAGCCGCTGCTCGGCCGTGCCCAGCCGGACGACCCCGAGGTGGAGGCTGTCGCGCTCGAGCGGGCCCCGCAGCACGAGCGTGCCGCCGTCGGACGCGCCGGTCGGCGCCTGCGGCGAAGAGTCGGACGAGGCGTCGGAGAGGGCATCGGACGAGGCACCGGACACGACATCGGATGAGGCACCGGATGAGGCACCGGACATGGCATCGGATGGGGCGCCGGACAGGGCACCGGAGGCGCCGGAAGGGGCGCCGGCGGAGGAGCCGGTGCCCAGCTGCTCGGCGACGTCGCGGGTGACCCGGGCGTTGGCGGTGGCGGTGGTGGCGAGCACCGGCACGCCCGGCGGGAGGTCGGCCAGCAGGGTGCGCAGCCGGCGGTAGTCAGGACGGAAGTCATGACCCCAGTCGGAGATGCAGTGGGCCTCGTCGACGACCACCAGGCCGGCCCCGGCCGCGAGCTTCGGCAAGATGAAGTCGCGGAAGTCGGGGTTGTTGAGCCGTTCGGGGCTGACGAGCAGCACGTCGACCTCGCCGGCCTCGACCTCGGCGTGGACGGTGTCCCACTCGTCGATGTTCGCCGAGTTGATCGTGGCGGCGTGGACGCCCGCCCGCTCGGCGGCGGCGATCTGGTTGCGCATCAGGGCGAGCAGCGGCGAGACGATCACCGTCGGCCCCGCGCCCCGCGCCCGCAGCAGGGCGGTCGCGATGAAGTACACCGCCGACTTGCCCCACCCGGTGCGCTGCACCACGAGCGCGCGCCGCCGATCGACGACCAGCGCCCGGATGGCGGACCACTGGTCATCGCGCAGAGCCGCGTGATCGCCCGCGAGCTCCCGCAGCTTCAGCTCGGCCTCGGCCCGCAGGCCACTGTCGTCAACCATGACTCCTTGCTATCAGGTCCGGGCGACCTTTCCGGCCGCCCGCGCCACGCCTGTGGACGACCCGCGCCCCTCAGGCGCCGTCCCTGGACGGTGGAGCGGCGGTGAAGCGGCGGTGGCGCAGGTTGGAGGGGTGGGGGGAAGGCGCCAGGGATCCGCGTTGCGCCGGGAGGTAAAAGGGCTTCGTGTCGCGGAGTGCCTCTGGGCTTCGGCACAATGTTCGATATGGCCCGACGGACTACCACGCCCCCGCAAGACGAGGACTTCGAGGAGCGAATCGTCGACATCGACGTTTCGACCGAGATGCGCACCAGCTACCTGGAGTACGCCTACTCCGTGATCTACCAGCGCGCCCTTCCCGACGCGCGCGACGGTCTGAAGCCGGTTCAGCGCCGCATCCTCTACTCGATGAGCGAGATGGGCCTGCGCCCCGACCGGGGGCACGTCAAGTCCTCCCGCGTCGTGGGCGACGTGATGGGCAAGCTCCACCCGCACGGCGACACCGCGATCTACGACGCGCTCGTGCGCATGGCGCAGCCGTTCTCGATGCGGCTGCCGCTGGTCGACGGCCACGGCAACTTCGGCTCGCCCGACGACCAGCCGGCCGCCATGCGGTACACCGAGGCGCGCCTGGCCGCCGCAGCCATGCTCATGGTCCAGTCGATCGACGAGGACGTCGTCGACTTCAAGCCCAACTACGACGGCCAGGAGACCGAGCCGACGGTCCTGTCCAGCGCCTTCCCCAACCTCCTGGTGAACGGCGCGGCGGGCATCGCGGTCGGCATGGCGACCAACATGGCCCCGCACAACCTCGTCGAGGTCGTCGCCGCCGCCCGCCACCTGATCAAGAGGCCGGACGCCTCCCTGGACGAGTTGATGCGGTTCGTGCCGGGCCCCGACCTGCCGACCGGCGGGTCGATCATCGGCCTGGCGGGCATCCGCGACGCCTACGAGACCGGCCGCGGCACCTTCCGCATGCGGGCCAAGGCGACCATCGAGCAGGTCACTCCGCGCCGCAAGGGCATCGTCGTCACCGAACTGCCCTTCAACGTCGGCCCCGAGCGGGTCATCACCAAGATCAAGGAGCTGGTGACCTCCAAGAGGCTCTCGGGCATCTCCGACCTGAAGGACCTCACCGACCGGCACAAGGGCCTGCGCCTGGTCATCGAGGTCAAGAACGGCTTCCACCCCGAGGCCGTGCTCGCCGAGCTCTACCGCCTCACCCCGATGGAAGAGACCTTCGGCATCAACAACGTGGCGCTGGTCGACGGCCAGCCCCGCACGCTGGGCCTGAAGGAACTGCTGCAGGTCTACGTCGACCACCGCATCGAGGTGGTGCGCCGCCGCTCCACCTACCGCCGGCGCAAGCGCGAGGACCGCCTGCACCTGGTCGACGGCCTCATCATCGCCCTGCTCAACATCGACGAGGTCATCCAGGTCATCCGCTCCTCGGAGGACTCCGCCGAGGCGCGCTCGCGGCTCATGCAGATCTTCGAGCTGTCGGAGATCCAGGCGAATTACATCCTCGACACGCCGCTGCGCCGCCTCACCCGCTACGACAAGCTGGAGCTCGAGCGCGAACGGCAGACCCTGCAGGACGAGATCGCCGAGCTGACCGCCATCCTGTCCTCGGAGGACCGCCTCCGCAAGGTCGTCTCCGACGAGCTGGCCGAGGTCTCCAAGACCTACGGCACCCCTCGCCGCACCGTCCTGCTGGAGGGCGGCCCGGTGACGACGCCGGGCGCCATCCCGCTGGAGGTCGCCGACGACCCGTGCCAGGTGCTGCTGTCCTCGACGGGCCTGCTGGCCCGCACCGCGGACGCCTCGCCGCTGGGGTCGGGCGACGAACGCTCGGCGCACGACGTCCTAGTCTCGGTCGTGCGCTCCACCGTGCGCGGCGAGGTGGGGGTGGTGACCTCCGCCGGCCGCCTGATCAGGGTGTCGGTGGTCGACCTGCCGACGCTGCCGCCGTCGGCGAGCCCGCCGTCGCTGTCGGGCGGCCACCCGGTCAGCGAGTACGTGACGCTGAACGCCGGCGAACTGGTCGTCGGCCTCGGCTCGCTCGACCCGGAAGGCGCGGGGCTGGCCCTGGGCACCGCGCAGGGCATGGTGAAGCGGGTCGTGCCCGAGTACCCGGCCAACCGCAACGACTTCGAGGTCATCGGCCTCAAGCCCGGCGACAGCGTGGTCGGCGCCGTCGAGCTGACCTCGGAGGAGCACGACCTGGTGTTCATCACCTCCGACGCCCAGTTGCTGCGCTACTCCGCCTCGTCGGTGCGCCCGCAGGGGCGCCCGGCCGGCGGCATGACCGGCATCCGGCTGGACGGCGGCGCGAAGGTCGTCTGGTTCGGCGTCGTCGACCCGGCGCGCGAGGCCCGCGTGGTGACCGTCGCCGGTGCGGCCACGGCGCTGCCCGGCACCGAGACCGGAGGCGCCAAGGTCTCCGACTACGCCGAGTACCCGCCCAAGGGCCGCGCCACGGGCGGCGTGCGGGCCCAGCGCTTCCTCAAGGGCGAGGACGTGCTCATCCTCGCCTGGGCGGGCCCTGCGCCGATCAAGGCCGTGTCGTCCACGGGCAAGCCGGTCGAGCTGCCGGCCGAGCTGGGACGCCGCGACGGCTCGGGCGTGCGCCTGAGCGCTCCGGTCGCCGCCATCGGCGGAGCGCTCGGCAGCGCCGCGGACGACGACCTGGACGCCTCCCCCGCCGATGGGCGGTCCCTGGACGCGGCCGAGACACCCTGAGCGCCGGCCGCCGGCCCGGTGAGCCGAACGTGCGGGGTTCCCGGGCCCGGCCGCTCCTCGGCGTGAAACCGGGGCGGCCGGGGCCGGGGTGACGGTGAGCCGCGCGCCGGCCGGCGTGCGGAAGGGTCAGCCGGCGTCGCAGAGGCAGAAGGGGTGGCCCGCGGGGTCGAGGAAGACGGTGAAGTCGCCGTCGAACTCGCCCGGCTGGTGCGGGTGCTTGACGGCGCCGAGGGCGAGCACCTCGATCTCGGCCTGCTTGCGGTCGTCCACGGTGAGGTCCAGGTGCGCCTGCTGGGGATGCTCGGCGCTCGGCCAGTTGGGCGGCTGGTAGCCCTCGGCCCGCTGGAACGACAGCCTGACCTGGCCGCCGTCGCTGAGGCTGACCCACTCGTCGTCCTCGTGGACGACCTTCCAGCCGATCACCGACGCGTAGAACTCGGCCAGCGCCCTGGGGTCAGGACAGTCGAGCACGATATTCCGCAAGCGCGCGATCTCCGCCATCGTCACTCCCGTTCTTCCGCCGCACCCGTGCGGCACCAGCGTGCACCCTACAGTGGTGTCGCCGGGCCCGGCATTTCGTTGTCACTTGTCCGGCCGGCTCGACGAAGCGCGGCCGTGATCCGCCTACCCGACGGGAGAAGGTCAAACGGCGTCCCGGGAGCGGCACCTGGCGGCGGCGAGCGAGAGAGGGACGGCATCTCGGCCGGGCCGGTACGGACGGGGATCTCGGCCGGCCGGTACGGACGGGGATCTCGGCCGGCCGGTGCGGGAGAATGGCGGCATGGCCGTCACCTCGTTCATGGTGCCGCTGGGCACCCCCGCACCTGAGTTCGACCTGCCGTCCATCGACGGTGGCCGCGTGTCGCTCGCCGGGCTCCGGCAGGCCCCGGCGACGCTGGTGGTCTTCCTGTCCAACCACTGCCCCTACGTGCGCCGCATCGAGGAGGGCATCGGCGCGCTGGCCGCCGACTACAGCGGCCGGGTCACCACGGTGGCCGTCTGCAGCAACGACGTGGTGAACTACCCCGACGACGACGCCGAGCACCTGGCCGAGCAGGCCGAGCGCGCCGGTTTCGGCTTCCCCTACCTGGTCGACGAGTCGCAGGAGGTGGCCAGGGCCTACCACGCCGCCTGCACGCCGGACTTCTTCCTCTACGACGCCGGCCGCCGCCTGGCCTACCGAGGCGAGTTCGACGACGCACGGCCGTCCAACCAGGTTCCGGTGACCGGCTCCTCGCTGCGCCGCGCCATCGACGCGGTGCTCGCCGGGCGGCCGGTTCCCGGCCCGCAGAACCCCAGCCTCGGCTGCGGCATCAAGTGGAAGCCGGGGAACGACTAGCGGGCCGGGAGGGGCCCCTTCAGGCCTCCGGCCCCGACTGGTGGACGACGGGCCGGACCTCCATGGCGAAGTATCGGGCGTCGGGCCAGCTCGCGGCGATCTCGACGGCGCGCTCGGGCGTCTCGCACTCGACGAGCAGGTAGCCGGCGAACTGCTCCTTGGCCTCGCTGAACGGCCCGTCGGTGATCGCCGGGACGCCGTCGCGGACGCGCACCGTCTTGCTCTGGGACGGGTCGGCCAGGGCCTCGCCGCGCAGCAGCTCGCCGGTCTCGGTCAGGTCCTTCATGATCGAGTCGACCGCGCCGAACAACGCCTCGCGGTCGGCCTCGGACAGCTCGTCGACGTAGCCGGGACGGTTATGGATCAGCAGCATGTACTTCACGATCGGCTCCTTGCGGTGTGCGGCGACCCCTGCGGGGTCCGTCGTAAGGGAGTCGGAGCCGGCCCGGCCCGCTCTACGTCACCCTCGCGATTATCTTCCCGGACTTTCCCGGCGGCCCGTGCGGCCGCTCCCGCGCGAACGCCCGTGGTCAGGAGGGGGAGGGCGTGGCGCCGGCCTTGGCCGCGACGGGGATGGCCGTCAGCAGTTCCCAAGGCTCGCCGTCGTGCCAGGAGTCGATGAGCCGGGCCACGGCCTCCTGCGGCTCGAACTCGCCGCAGCCGTACGCCCCGAAGCAGCCGGCCTCCTCCAGCGCGGCGATCAGCGGGTCGTCGTCGGGAAGGGACTGCGCGTAGGACGCGGCGTCGAGCAGGGCGAGCGCGCAGCGCGCGTTCCAGCCGCCATCCCGGGCCTGCACCCGGTCGAGCCGCCACCTGGCCCGCGCGCGTAGATGGCCTGCGAGCGAATCGGTCGTCCCCACCACGAACCCTCCACGATCTTCACTAAGAGTGGGAACATCATCACCCATCGTGACGCGTGATCGTGGGATCTTTACGAACCCTCGTATCAGGCCCCCCGGAGGTATTCGCCGAACCGACATCCGGGAATATGGGCATCATGACGGAAGCCTTCGACGATCTGCTCACCGCCAACGAGGATTTCGCCAGATCCTTCCAGCAGGCGGACCTGACCGGTCAGGCCAGGCGCGGGCTGGCCGTGGTCACCTGCATGGACTCACGGATCGACCCGCTCAAGCTGCTCGGCCTGTCGGCCGGCGACGCCAAGATCCTGCGCAACGCCGGGGCGCGCGTGACCGAGGACGTCCTGCGGACGCTCGTGCTCGCGGTGTACCTGCTCGGGGTCGATCGCGTGCTGGTGATGCCGCACACCGACTGCCGGATGGCCAAGTCGACCGACGAGGACGTCCACGAGCTGATCAGCCGCCAGTACGGCGTGGACACCCGCAGCCTGGAGTTCCACACCGTCCCCGACCAGGACGCCGCGCTGCGGCGTGACATGGTGCGCATCCGCACCTATCCCTACCTGCCCGACCGCCTGGCCGTCGGCGGAGCGGTGTACGACGTCCACACCGGCAAGCTGATGCCGGTCGAACTCTGACCCCTGCCCGTACCGCCCGCATACCGTGAAGGCCGGGATCTCTCCCGGCCTTCACCTCATCGACGGCGATCTCGTGAGCGCCGGCGCCAGGCCGGCGCCCGCACGCTCTGAACGGCCTCACGCCCCGCCACCCCCGAGAAGCCGCAGGCCTCAGGCGTCGATGGCGTCGCGGTCGACTTCGGCGGCGCTGCTGACGATGAACTCGCGGCGGGGCGCCACGTCGCTGCCCATGAGCAGCGAGAAGATCTGCTCGGCCGCCTCGACGTCCTCGATGCGGACCCGGCGCAGGGTGCGGTGGCGCGGCTCCATGGTGGTCTCGGCCAGCTGGTCGGCGTCCATCTCGCCCAAGCCCTTGTAGCGCTGGATGGGGTCCTTCCAGCGCTTGCCCCGCCGATCGAGGTCGCGCAGGGTGCGGTGCAGCTCGGCGTCGGAGTAGGTGTAGAGGTACTTCTCCTTGCCCTTGCCCGGGTTGGTGATCTCGATGCGGTGCAGGGGCGGCACGGCGGCGAAGACGCGCCCGGCCTCGACCATCGGCCGCATGTAGCGGTGGAACAGCGTCAGCAGCAGGCAGCGGATGTGCGCGCCGTCCACGTCGGCGTCGGCCATGAGGATGACCTTGCCGTAGCGGGCGGCGTCGAGGTCGAAGCCCCGGCCGGAGCCGGCGCCGATCACCTGAATGATCGCGGCGCACTCGGCGTTCTTGAGCATGTCGGCCACCGAGGCCTTCTGCACGTTCAGGATCTTGCCGCGGATGGGCAGCAGCGCCTGGAACTCCGAGTCGCGGGCCGCGCGGGCGGTGCCGAGGGCGGAGTCGCCCTCGACGATGAACAGCTCGCTGCGGTCGACGTCGTCGCTGCGGCAGTCGACCAGCTTGGCGGGCAGCGCGGAGTTCTCCAGGGCGCTCTTGCGGCGCTGGTTGTCGCGGTGCTCGCGGGCGGCGATGCGGGCCTTGGCAGCCGCGACGATCTTCTCCAGGACGGCCCTGAGCTGGAGCTTGTTGACCTTCCTGGTGCTGGCGAACAGCTCTTTGAGCTCCCGGGAGACCACGTGGGCGACGATGCGGCTGGCCGCGGAGGTGCCGAGGACCTCCTTGGTCTGGCCCTCGAACTGCGGCTCGGGCACGCGCACCGTGACCACGGCGGTGAGGCCCTCGAGGAGGTCCTCCTTGGTCACCGGGTCGTCGCCGTTCTTGAGCAGGCGGGTCTCTCTGAGCTGCTCGTTGATCGTACGGTGCAGGGCGCGCTCGAACCCGCTGATGTGGGTGCCGCCCTTGGGCGTGGCGATGACGTTCACGAAGGAGCGCACGGTCGTCTCGTAGCCCTTGCCCCAGCGGACGGCGACGTCGACGGTCAGCTCGCGCTCGACCTCGGTGGAGGTCATGTGGCCCTGCTCGTCCAGCACGGGCACGGTCTCGTGGAAGTGGCCGACGCCCTGCAGCCGCATGACGTCGCAGACGGCCTCGTCGCGGGCCAGGAACTCGGTGAACTCGGAGATGCCGCCGTCGAAGCGGAACTCCTCGTCCAGCGGCTCCTCGCCCCGGCTGTCGCGCACGGCGATGGTGAGGCCCGGGACCAGGAAGGCGGTCTGGCGGGCGCGGACGTGGATCTCGTCCAGCGAGACCTCGGCCTCGGGCAGGAAGATCTGCTTGTCGACCCACCAGCGCACGCGCGTGCCGGTGGCCTTGCGGCCCAGCGCGCCGCCGTCGCGCAGGCCGGACTTCTTCTTGAACTTGGCGCCCGGCCCCTCGCCGTCGAACACGCCGGGCACGCCGCGCCGGAAGCTGATCTCGTGGACGCGCCCGTCGCGGTCGACCTCGACGTCCAGCCGGGCGGACAGGGCGTTGACCACCGAGGCGCCGACGCCGTGCAGACCGCCGGAGGCCGCGTAGGAGCCGCCGCCGAACTTGCCGCCCGCGTGGAGCTTGGTGTAGACGAGCTCGACGCCGGCCAGGCCGCTCTTGGGCTCTATGTCGACCGGGATGCCCCGGCCGTCGTCGCGGACCTCGATGGAGCCGTCAGGGAACAGCTCGACCTCGATGCGCTTGCAGTAGCCGGCGAGAGCCTCGTCGACGGCGTTGTCCACGATCTCCCAGAGGCAGTGCATGAGACCGCGGCTGTCAGTGGACCCGATGTACATTCCGGGGCGCTTACGGACGGCCTCCAGGCCCTCCAGCACCGACAGATGACGGGCCGTGTAACCCGTCTCCGTGCTGACTGCGGTCACTCCCACTCCCACCGAGCATCGAACATGTGTGCGTAGCCTACCGTTTCCGATGGTCCACCGCGCCTAAGCGTGCCACCAACAGGGGGTTGTGCGTCAGGCGGCGGCCGAATCACGTCACTTAACGAGACATTCTGCTCTCGGCGTATCCGTAAGGCGATTGGGAACGTCCGCATCGGGTTAGATGTTGAGCCAAGTGACTGACGCCAAATCCCCACGTCAGTGGGGTGAACGGAAAGGCGATACGTGACTGGAGCCCTCGCCCCCACCAAGCCGCTGACCGCCATCGACCGATGCGACCGGTGCGGTGCCCAGGCGTACATCCGCGCGTCCCTCCCCATGGGCGGGGAGCTACTGTTCTGCGCCCACCACGGGCGTCGGCACGTTGCGGCTCTGCGCGACAAGGGCGCCGACATCCAGGACGAGTCGGCGCGTCTCAGCGAAACCCCTACGAACACCAGCGAGCGATGAGCCCAGGCCCGTCGCTCTGACCCAGATAACCGAGCACAACCTCATAACGGTGAACCGTGAACGCGGCGATCCGAGGAGGCGTCCCCCCGGGCACCTCCTCGGCCTCGCCGCGTCGCGCTGTCAGGGCCCGCGCGCCGGTGCTACCTCACGCGATAGTGGTAGCGCCCCGCCGGCGTGAAGCCCTCGGCGGCGTACATGGCCATGGCCGTGGTGTTGCGCCACAGGACGACCAGGTAGGCCCCGGTCGCCCCGCGCGCGCGTCCGTGCGCCAGCAGGCCGCGCAGCACGCCGCGCCCGAGGCCCCGCCGCCGGGCGGCGGGCACCGTCGCCATGCAGTAGATCCCCAGCATGCCGTCCTTGAGCACTGATCGGCCGACGGCGAGCGGCGCGCCTTCCCCGTGCACTGCGGCGTAGCTCGCGGGCACCCCGCGGACGATGCGCTCGGCGGTCGCGAGGCCCCTGTCGAACCTGCCGTCCACCTCCCACCAGGTGGTCAGCCAGCCGGGCCCGGGCTCGTCCGTGATCGTCACCGGGTGGGCGGGCGGCGGGGTCGCACCGTCCAGCGGGGCGGTCATGTAGGCGGCCTCGTCCACCAGGCGGTAGCCGCGCCCGGCGAGGTGGCCGTCCAGCCATGACGGCGCGCGCGGGCCCACGGAGAACACGCACGGCAGCCCCCGGGCGGCGTAGAACCTCTCGGCCGCGTCGAGAGCCTTGTCCGGATCTTCCGGCTCTCCCCATGGCAGCACGGAGTTGGCGCGTTTGGTCACGCCGTCCGCCGCGCGCAGAATCCAGTCGCCGGCCACCTCCTGGTGCGTCGCCGGCCAGGCATGGTGCACAAGAGCCTCGATGTCCGCACATTCCTCGTTCATCAGCGCAGACTCTAGCCGATCTTCCCGCCTCCCGGCCGGGCCGCAGGAGGCCGCGCGACCCGGCTGACCTGCGGAGGCTAGGATCGGGAGCCGTGCTCATCCTGCTGCCGCCCTCCGAGGGAAAGGCCGCCCGCGGCACCGGGCGCCCCCTGGACCTCGGCGCCCTGTCCTTTCCCGAGCTGACCTCGCCCCGCGAGAAGGCCCTCGACGCGCTCGACGCGCTGGTCAGGGGCCCGCAGGAGGAGGCGATGACGGTGCTCGGCCTGTCCCCCGGCCAGGCCGGCGAGCTGGGCAGGAACCTCGCTCTGCGCACCGCCGCCGCCCTGCCGGCCTCCAAGCTCTACACCGGCGTGCTGTACGACAATCTCGGCCTGGCGACTCTGGACGCCCGGGCGCGCCGCCGCGCCGGCAGCCGGATCATCGTGTTCTCGGGGCTGTGGGGTGCTCTACGGCTCGGCGACCGCGTGCCGCCCTACCGCCTGTCCATGGGCGTGCGGCTGCCGCCCCTGGGCGGCCTGGCGGCCCACTGGCGCCCGAGCCTGCGCGAGGCCCTGGACGGGGGGAAGGGCCTGATCGTCGATCTGCGGTCCTCGACCTACGCGCAGGCGTGGCAGCCGGGCTCGCGCGCGGTCACGGTGCGCGTACTGCGCGAGTCGGACGGGTCGCGCACGGTGGTCAGCCACATGGCCAAGGCCACGCGCGGCGCGGTCGCCCGCTCGCTGGTGGAGTCCGCCGCCGACCCGCGCACGCCGGGCGAGCTGGCCGACCTGCTGACCGGCCTCGGGCACACCACCGAGCTGGGCGCCGCGCCCTCGCGGGGGCGGCCCTGGACCATGGACGTCGTTATCCGTTCGTGATCACATTCAGCCGCGAGCACGCCTTGTGGAACTCCCTGGCCGGGTCGCCCAGATGCGACCACGGCATGTCGCTGAAGCGGCCACCGGTGCGCGACAGGTGGCCCCTGGCGGGCCGGCGCATCTCCGCCAGGTAGAAGGCGGCCCCGAACGCGTTGTGCGCCTCCACGGCCCGCGGATGCGGCCGCGAGCCCCTGCCGTCGTGCCAGCGCCCGGACGCCGCGCTGATCTCCCGCTGCACGTCGAAGGTGCCCCACGCGCGCGACCGTCCCGAGCGCTCCCCCGCGACGTGCTCGAAGTGGGCCAGCGGCAGCAGGGCCCAGAGCGGGTCACCGACCGGCGCGAACCGCCCCGCGCCGCGGGCGAACTCGAACATCTCCTGGCTGGTGCCGCCCCACCCGGGCGACAGCGTCATCAGCCGGACGACGTGGGCGGCGTACAGCGAGGGATGACGGCGCCAGGCCTCGGCCCACAGGGAGTCCTTCTCCTCCCTCGGGCTCTCCAGGGCCAGCGCCATCCACAGCAGGCAGGTCCAGGGCACGGGGTCGCCCGGCAGCAGCTGGGCCGCCGCCAGCAGCGGGGCCCGCGCCGACTCCATCGCCTGGTGGAAGGTGCGCAGGCGGCCGGCCTGCACCGCCCGCGCCCGCACGTCGGGCTTGATCTCCCATGCCTCCTCGACGCGCGCGCGGCCGAGCCACAGCCACAGGTCGGGGTTGACCCGATCTCGCTCGAGCAGGGCCTCGATGCCGCCCGTGACTCCCACAGCGGCCTTGGCCAGCGCCTCCACGCGCAGCGCGCGCAACTCCGGATCCGCCCGGGTCGCGACCAGCGCGGGGATGGCGGGTTCCAGGAATCCACGTCCGAGAGCGGCCACCGCGTCGTCCAGCACGGTGTCCGCCCAGGGACGGCCTGCGATCAGTCGTGGCCCCCGAGCACGCGCCCGATCCACTTCGATCACACCCATGCCGCGTGAGCCTAGAAGCCGTCGAGACGTTGCTCACTACCGGCATGTTACGGATGCGTTAAGCACGCCTCATCGCATCCGGGCACAGAACGGCCCCCGCCCGGTGACCGGGCGGGGGCCGTTCGGCGGGTCAGTCGAGGTAGTCGCGCAGGACCTGCGAGCGCGACGGGTGGCGCAGCTTCGACATGGTCTTGGACTCGATCTGGCGGATGCGCTCGCGCGTCACCCCGTAGACCTTGCCGATCTCGTCCAGCGTCTTGGGCTGGCCGTCGGTCAGGCCGAACCTCATGGAGACCACGCCCGCCTCGCGCTCCGACAGCGTGTCGAGCACCGAGTGGAGCTGCTCCTGCAGCAGGGTGAAGCTCACCGCGTCCGCGGGGACGATCGCCTCGGAGTCCTCGATGAGGTCGCCGAACTCGCTGTCGCCCTCCTCGCCGAGGGGGGTGTGCAGGGAGATCGGCTCGCGCCCGTACTTCTGGACCTCGACGACCTTCTCAGGGGTCATGTCCAGCTCGCGGGCGAGCTCCTCGGGGGTGGGCTCGCGGCCGAGATCCTGCAGCATCTGCCGCTGGACCCGGGCCAGCTTGTTGATCACTTCGACCATGTGCACCGGGATGCGGATGGTGCGCGCCTGGTCGGCCATGGCGCGGGTGATCGCCTGGCGGATCCACCACGTGGCGTAGGTGGAGAACTTGTAGCCCTTGGTGTAGTCGAACTTCTCCACCGCGCGGATCAGGCCCAGGTTGCCCTCCTGGATGAGGTCCAGGAAGAGCATGCCGCGGCCGGTGTAGCGCTTGGCCAGCGAGACCACCAGGCGGAGGTTGGCCTCCAGCAGGTGGTTCTTGGCGCGGCGGCCGTCCTCGGCGATCCACTCGAGCTCGGCGCGGACGTCGACGGGCAGGCGCTCGCCGTCGTTGGCCAGCTGCTCCTCGGCGAACAGGCCGGCCTCGATGCGCTTGGCGAGTTCGACCTCCTGCTCGGCGTTCAGCAGGGGGACCTTGCCGATCTGCTTGAGGTAGTCCTTCACCGGGTCGGCGGTGGCCCCGGCGGCGGCGACCTGCGCGACCGGCGCGTCGTCGTCGTCATCGGAGAGGATCAGCACCTCGTCGTCGCTCTGGACCTCGGCGCCGGCCTTGGGCTCCTCTTCGACCTCGGCCTCCGGCTCCGCCTCTACCTCGGCGTCCGCCTCGGTGTCGGCCTCGGCTTCCGCCTCGGGCTCGGCCTCGGCGTCCACCTCCACGTCGATATCGAAGTCCTCCAGTTCGAGGTCGCCCTCGATGTCGAGGTCCTCGTCATCCTCGGAGGCGACCTTGGGCTTGGTTTCGATCTTGGGCGATGGCGACGCGGGCACGGCGACCTCCGGCTTGGCCTTCTTGGCGAGGGCTGCAGGGGTTGCGACCTTGGCGGGAGCGTCAGGGGCGGGTGCGGCCTTCTTCGCCGGCGCGGCCTTCTTGGCCACGGGCTTCTTGGCGACCGGCTTCTCACCGGTCGCCGCGGCCTCGCCCCCGGCACCGCTCACCACGGCCGTGACGGTATCGGGCTGCTCCTTGGCCGCCGCGGTGGCGGTCTTGGTCTTCTTGACGGGGGCGGCGGTGCGACGCTTGGCCGGGCCACGAGACTTCTTGGGCGCCGCCGAGTCCGCAGCGGTCACCACGACGGTCACACCCTCTTTGCTGAGGTTCCGCAGGAACACCGCGGCGTGCGACATCGGGATGTCCGCTTCCTCGAAGGCCTTGCGGACATCCTCAGACTCGAGGAAACCCTGCGAGCGCCCACGCTCGATGAGCCGCTGAATGACGGGCTCGTTCAGCTCAGACGGCTTCGAGCGAGTCGAACTTGCAGGCGACACGAACACCTCTCGAACGAACGCATGGTGAGAATGGACCCAGGTGCCCGCTAGGGGCTCTTGCTTCTTTTCGGTGGTGGGCCGTGCGAACCGCGACGTGCCTGTCCAGCATTGTGGCATGACCCCGCAGTCCATACGGCCGCCTCACAGCGGTTGCCCTCCACCCTAGGCCGACCGGAACAGTAGTGCGTACGGAAGCGGGTCACCGATACCCGAAAGCAACCCTTATGACTGTTTCATTCAGTCACTCTTTGTGGCGGCCGGCACGTGGACGGCGAGCACTGTGACGTCATCGTCCTGCTCATACCCCGCCAGCATGCGATCCACCAGGAAGTCAAGCAACATGTGCGGATTTCCTAGGACTTCGGGGGGCGCTTCGGCCACCACCGACGAAAGTTCCGCGAGTCCCGCGTCCAGCCCGCGCTTGCGGTTCTCCACGAGCCCGTCGGAGTAGAGCACCGCGGTGTGCCCCGGCGGCACGCAGAACCGGAACTGCTTGCGGGTGGTGGGCCAGCCGAGCGGCGTGCCGGGCTCGCCGTCGGACAGCACGGCGGTGCCCTGCGGGGACACCAGCAGGGGCGGCGGGTGGCCGGCCAGCGCGAGGGTGCCCTCGCCCGTGGCGGGCTCGACGACCATGTACGCCAGGGTGGTGACCTGCTCTTCCTCCTCGGTGGCGTCGAAGACGCGGTCAAGGCCGGTGAGCACGGCCGCGGGCGGCGGGTTGGTGAGGGCCAGGGCGCGCATGGCGTTGCGGATGCGGCCCATGCCGGCTGCGGCCTTGACGCCCTTGCCCATGACGTCGCCGACGACGGCCGCGACCCGGGCGTCCTGCAGGACGAACGCGTCGTACCAGTCGCCGCCGACCTGGACGTGCCTGCTGCCGGAGCGGAACCGCTGGGCCAGCACCAGGCCGGGGATCACCGGCAGCCGGTCGGGCAGCAGGCTGCGCTGGAGGGTCTCGGCCGTGCGGTGCTCGCGCTCGAACAGCGTGGCGCGCTCGACCGCCAGGGCGCACTGCCCGGCCAGAGCCTCCAGGAAGACGCCGTCCTCCTGGGAGATCTTCTGCGGGCGGGTGAAGGCGAACCTGAGCGCGCCGAGGGCCCGCCCGGCGGCCAGCAGCGGAAGACCGACCCAGGCCCGCTCGTCGCTGCCGGCGAGGAACCCGTCGATGACCGCCTCGTCGGCGCCGGCCTCCACGAGCTGGGCCTTCAGGCTCTCGGGCGACTCGGCGAACACCGGCCTGCGGCTGTTGACGGCCATGGTCATCAGGCTGGACTGGGAGAGCGGGATCTCCTCGCCCGTGCCGCCCGGAACATCGGCCACGCCGCCGTTGTTGGTGAGCTTGAGCGCGGCCCGGTCGGTGTCGAGCAGCGCGACCGAGG
This sequence comes from Sphaerisporangium sp. NPDC004334, assembly GCF_053602655.1. Classification (NCBI taxonomy): domain Bacteria; kingdom Bacillati; phylum Actinomycetota; class Actinomycetes; order Streptosporangiales; family Streptosporangiaceae; genus Sphaerisporangium; species Sphaerisporangium sp. NPDC004334. Next base: position 165,893 of record NZ_JBSGDZ010000001.1, on the reverse strand, counting down.
ACTTGTCGGCGGCCAGGGCGGTGCGGCCGACGTCGATGATGACCTGGACGACCTGCTCGACCTGCTCGACCGTGAGGGCCTCGGCGAGCTGGGCGGTGGCGCCCTGCAGGCGCGCGGTGCGCAGGGCGGCGGCGCCGAGCTGGTCGGTCAACC